>CAZKUN010000127.1:0-24443 GCA_964555935.1 uncultured Armatimonadia bacterium
AAGTTACCGGTGCGGTTGACCAACACTTCCAGGTCCTTCGCGCGCAGCCCCACGGGAATCACCGGGTCCACCACGCACTCCATGAGGTCGGCGCGGATATCGTCTTGGTTCTTGCCAGGCATGTGCTGGGTTGCGAACAGCACCTTGGTTACATCAACCGGCTCGTCGTCCTCATAGCGAACGGTAACCTGGGTCTTCCCGTCGGGGCGCAAGTAGCTCAGCATGCCGTTCTTGCGCACCTCGGCCATGCGTTCGGCCAGCCGGTGGGCGAGGTGGATCGCCATCGGCATGTACTCTTCGGTCTCGTTCGTCGCATAGCCAAACATCATGCCCTGATCGCCGGCGCCACCGGTGTCGACTCCCATTGCGATATCAGGCGACTGCTCCTCGATCGCAACCATGACGCCCATCGTCTCGAAGTCGAACCCGAACTTGGCGCGCGTGTAGCCGATGTCCCTAACGGTCTCGCGGGCGAGTTTGGCGACCGGGATGTAGCAATCGATCGTAACCTCTCCCGAGACAATGCAAAGGCCCGTCGTGACCATCGTCTCGCACGCCACTCGTGCCATCGGATCGTGCGCGACCGCGTAATCCAGAACCGCGTCTGAAATCTGGTCGCAGACTTTATCCGGGTGTCCTTCGGTCACCGACTCAGATGTGAACACATACGATTTTCCCAAAGTCTTGCCTCCTGTTAACGTCGAGCGACAAGCGCCAGGACTTCATCCCACACGCGCCGCGCAACATCTACCTTACTCATTAGCGGAAGCTCTTCCGGCGCTTGCTCCGGCCGGATCAGCGTCACGCGATTCGTATCCACTCCGAACCCGCTACCGGGCTCGGCCACATCGTTCAACACCACCAGGTCCGAATTCTTCTCGCGCAGTTTCGTCTCCGCGCGTTCGATACCTCCGCCCGTCTCGGCGGCGAAGCTCACGACTACCTTGTTGCCCTTGTCGCGCCCGACCTCCGCGATGATGTCCTCGGTCGGCTGAAGCTCAAGCGTGATTGGGCCCTCGCCGCGCGCGACCTTCGTGTCGGCGACTTCGGCGACGGTGAAATCGCCCGGCGCCGCGGCGGCGATCACAACATCCGCATCCGCCGCGTGGGCCTGCACCTGCGCGCGCATTTCATCGGCTGAGACCACGTCGACGGTCGTCACGCCCGCCGGCGGCGGGAGCTGAGTCGGCCCGGAGATCACGATGACCTCGGCGCCCGTGTCGCGCGCCGCCAGGGCAAGAGCATGCCCCATCTTGCCCGTCGATGGATTGGTGATGAAGCGCACGGGGTCAATGTACTCGCGCGTCGGGCCGGACGTGATAACCACCTTCAGCCCAGAACCCGCGGCGCTGATGCCCAGCGCCTGCTTGAGAGTCTCGACGATGCTGTCGGGTTCGGCCATGCGCCCCGCGCCAACGACCCCCGACGCCAGGCGCCCCTCGATGGGACCGGCGAAGCAGCGGCCCGACTCGGCGAGCTTGCGGACATTCTCTTGCACCGCCGGGTTCGCCCACATGCGGAAGTTCATGGCCGGCGCGAAGACTGTTGGCGCGTCGCAAGCCATGAGAACCGTTGAGACCAGGTCATCAGCAATGCCATTGGCCGCTTTGCCTAAAATGTTCGCGGTTGCCGGGACAATAAGGACCGCGTCCGCCCAGTCCGTCAGCGAGATGTGCTTGAGGTCTCCCCCGCTCTCGCCGTCGAACATCTCAACCGCCACCGGCCCGCCGGAGATCGCCCGAAACGTGGTCGGCCCGACCAACTCGCAAGCGCTCTTGGTCATCACCACGCGGACCTCGGCGCCGGCCACCTTGAGGCGTCGGATGACGTCGCATGCCTTGTAGGCCGCGATGCTACCGGTCACGCCGATGATGATCTTGCGCCCGTCGAGGCTCATGATCTCTCCGCCCGCGTCGAGGCTTCGCCGTCGGCGAGCAACCGGTCGCGCAAGCTCTCGCAGTCCTGCCGATGGACGCGGTAGTGTTCGGCGTGCAGGATGCCGGCCAGGACGCGAGCCGTCTTCTCGCTGTCGTCGTTCACAACAATATACTCGTACTCGCACATCCCGCGGATCTCTGGAATCGCGCTCTCGCAGCGCTTCTGAACTTCCACTTCGCTCTCAGTATCGCGACCCCGAAGCCTGCTCACCAGCTCCGCCCAACTGGGGGGCGCGATGAAGACCATGATACACTCGGGGATCTGTTGCCGAACCTGAAATGCCCCTTGGCAGTCGATCTCCAGCACCACGTCCTCGCCCGCGTCCAGGCGGGCCTTGACCCACTTACCGCTGGTTCCGTAGCTCTGATCCCGGTGGACGACGGCCCACTCCAGGAACTCGCCGCCCAGCTTCTTGCGGTCAAATTCGTCCTTCGAGACGAAGATATAGTCCTGGCCATCGACCTCGCCATCGCGCGGCGGGCGGGTGGTGTGCGAGACCGACGTGCGCAAGTCCGGCCGGATCTCCCGCAGGTGGCGGATGACCGTACCCTTGCCCACGCCCGACGGCCCAGAGACAACCAGCGCCAAACCGTTGCTGTCCAGAGCCACGCCCTCCTGGCGGGATCGCGTCTGCCTCGCCGCACTGCCCAAAGCGACGTGGATTGTACCACAGCGGGCGAGGGAGGCGCAACTGGAGGCATGAGCCACCGAGAGGTATGCTGGGCGTTCACCGAGAACACAAGCCAGTGAGGCAGGCGCGCCGCCAAGCCGAGTCACCACCACATGAGCCAAGTCGAATACGGTCCTCTCGCCCAGTATTACGAGCTGATCAATGAGGCCTGCGTCCCTTATGACGATCAGGCTGCCTTTGTATGGGCCGTTCTCGAAGAATACGGGTCTGGCGAGGGCGACGTGAGAGTGCTCGACGTCGCGGCGGGTCCTGGGTTGCTCAGCAAGCGCATGGCGGCGGGCGGCCTGAATGTGGTTGGGTTCGACCTATCAGAGGAGTTAGTCAGGCAGGCCCATAACAAGCTCCCAGGGCGCGCCATTCGGGCCGACATGCGCGTCCTGCCGTTCGGCGAGCGCTTCGATATGGCGTGCTGCCTCCTGCACACCATCAACTACATGGCGCGCGACGAGGATCTGCGGAGCGCGTTCGGCGAGATCGCGCGGGCGTTGAAGCCCGGCGGGTTACTGGTGATGGACTTCATCGCCTACACGCCACGCAGTGACTGGAACGCCGAGTGGACCGAGACGATTCTGCGGGGAGAGCTGAAGATCGAGACATCTCACCAGCAATCGGCGGACTGGCGGCGAATGGTGGCGACCGACAGGCACTCGTACACGGTCACCGACGGCGATCGCACGTGGGAAGCCTCGGGCGTTGATGAGTTGCGAATCACCAGTCCCGGCGAGATCCGGCAGTTCGCGGAAGCGGCTGGTTTGGACCATCTGGCGACGACGGGAAAGTATCGGCTCAACACGGCGTTGGGATATGATGGGGGCGCCATCGTCGCCCGCAAGCCATCGCGTTGATCGACTTAGGAATCGAGTGGTATAATCGCCAGCATATTTGACCTCTTCCGCAGGAACCGGGAGGCAGCACGCTTGAGACTCCACATGCGCGGCGCCATTCGCAATGTCACGGGCTCGTGCTACATCATCGAGACGCCATCAGGCAACATCATGGTCGATTGCGGGCTCTACCAGGGCAACCGCAAGCGGGAGGAGCTCAACCGGCGACCATTCGCCTTCGATCCCGGCGACATCCGCTGGGTCATCCTCACCCACGCCCACATCGACCACGCCGGACTCGTGCCACGGCTCGTCAAGGAGGGCTACGAGGGCGAAATCATCACCCATGCGGCGACGTGCGATCTGGCCGATATCATGCTCCGCGACAGCGGGCATATCCAGGAAGAAGACGCCGAGTACGCCCAGAAGAAATGGCGCCGCCGAGGCAAGAAGACCCCTCCCCCGCCTCCGGCGATCTATACCATTGAGGACGCGGAGGTGGCTGTTCAGAGGCTCCGCCCCGTCCCATACGATGAAGTCGTCGATCTATGCCCCGAGATCCGCATCAGGTTCGTCGACGCCGGCCACATCCTCGGCGCCGCGCATGTCGAGGTCTGGCTGAAGGACGGCGACGAGCGGGTCCGCTTGACGTTCAGCGGCGACATCGGCTCCGGAGACAGTCGCATCATCCGCGCCCCGGAGAGCCCGTCGGCGTGCGATTACCTCGTCATGGAGAGCACCTACGGGAATCGCTACCACGACGCCCAGGGAGCGCGTGACGCTCGGCTGAGAGACGCGGTGCAGAGAACCCTCCAATCGCGGAGCAAGGTGGTCATTCCCGCCTTCAGCGTCGGGCGCACTCAGGAGATTGTCTACGCCCTCAACGAGATGATCGAGCGGCACGAGCTGCCCGATTTCAGCGCATTTGTCGACAGCCCGTTGGCGATCAGCGCGACGAAGATCTACCAGAAGCATCCGGAGTGTTTCCACAAGGACCTCGTCGAAGATATCATGAGCGGAGACGACCCGTTCGACTTTCCCAAACTGCGCTTCACGCGCTCGGTCGAGGACAGCAAGGACATCAACAGGGTCCGCGGCGCGTGCGTGATCATCTCGGCGGCCGGGATGTGTACGGCCGGCCGGATCAGGCATCACCTTCGCAACCACATCGGCAACGAGAACAACCTGATCCTCTTCGTCGGCTACCAGGCCCAGAACACTCTCGGGCGTCGGATTCGCGACGGGTTCTCGCCCGTGCGGATCTTCGGCGAGCAGACCGAGGTGATGGCCCAGGTCGAGGCGATTGACGGCTTTAGCGCGCATGCGGACCGCGGGCAGCTACTGACATGGTTCGGCGGCATCCCCGAGCCGCCGGCGTACACGATCGTCACCCATGGCGAGACGGAAGCATCGTTCTCATTCCGCGACGCGCTGGACAAGCAGATGAGCGCTCGCGCAATCGTGCCTGAGCTTGGCGAGGTCATCGACCTGATCCCCGAGAATCGAGCCATCGAGGATCTCATGGAAGAGCAGCGCCTGCGCCCGCTGGAAGAACCAGCCGAGGAAGACCCAAAGCGCGTGGATCAGCCGGACCCAGACTGAGCCGAATAATAGACCGGAGGGATCGGTTTGCGGATAGTATTGGCCTTAGTCGTCCTTTCAGCTATGACCGCCGGCGTCCAGGCCCAGCCGGCCGACTCAGAGGCAGTTCAGGCCGGTCAGAATCTGAGCAACGCTCGAATGCCGGGCGCGGAGTTCGTAGACCGCGATCTGAGTGACACGGTCTGGCACAAAGCAGACCTGCGAGGCGCCCGATTCACGCAGTGCGATCTCAAGCGCGCGGATTTCTCGGAGGCGTACCTCAACGGCGCCATCTTCCAGCTCTGCGACCTCACCGACGCCAAGCTCGACGCCGCCGTCCTCCCTGGCGCCTACTTTGACGCGTGCGAGATGTCGGGCGCGACGTTCTCGGGGGCGTTTATCGGCGGCATGGCGCTAGTGGATGTGGCCATCGCTCCCACGGGCGCGACGCATCTGCCGGCCGTGCGCGCGGCGCTCCAGCTGCATGGCGATGAACTTCCAAGCCCCGCCCTGCTCGCCGCCACATCAGGCGATGCTTTCGCGTTCTCGTATCAGGGCTCTAACCCGGATGCCTGGCCCGGTTCCCCGATGACGTTCAACCCGATCCTGCTCGCGCTCGACACCCTCGGCCACGACGCCTCGCTCCGCACGAACATGTCCGGAGCCGGCGCCGCCACCAAGGAACTCACATCCGTCCTGCGCCGTGGTCTCGTCGCTCTGGTCCCCATGAAACTAGCGGGGGGGGGCGGACTAACGGGCAATGCGGTTGAGGACGCCATCTGGTGCGCGATTCACCAAGTTTCCAATGAGGACACGGGCTATGAGGCGGTGCGAGTACACACGCCCTTCGGCCCGATGGATATGCCGATGGAGGATGTGGTCCGGCGCTGGCGCGGGCCGTGGACGACATTGGTGCCGGCGGGGGATGGTCAGTATTCAGCGACATACGCCATGGTCACCGTGGGCGCGCGGAAGGAGACCCTCTCTCCGCTTGACGTTGACGTGGAGATTCTCCGGAACGCGTCTGCGATCCTCAACGAGCCCCGAAGCTACGCGGAGGCCTACGGCGGCTTCGCGGCCTACGAGGCCCTGATGGCGGACCTCAAGCGGCCCGCCGAAGACGTGTCGGCCGCGATTCTCTGGTCGGGCAAACCCCGGCAGCAACTCATCGCGTCGCGGATCCTCGCCGCGGCATACCTGCGTGAGGCGGCGCCGAACATGCCCGATGCCGCCCGAACATCAGTCGAGCGCGCGGCGGCTCTGTATGACCAGGTCGTGACCGTCCTGCGGGATGAATGGCCGCTCCCGGAAGCGAAGGCTTTCGAGGGTGAGAACGCGGTCGCCGCGGTTGGCGACGCGGCCGCCAGACGCCCACACGCCATCGCCGCGCTTGAAGAGGCGCTCAGCCGCGAGCGGCGCGCGATCGCGCTGATGGAGCAAGCGGTCGCAGACGCCGTTCGCGCCCAGTAAGCGCTACCCGATCCTACACTGACGGGCAGGCATTCGTGCCTGCCCGTCAGCGATTCTGCCGGCCGCTCCACACAACCTCCACGATTGGTACCGCACAACTTCAACGGCCGGAGGTACTCTGGACTGGACTATCGGAGGAACCTCGACAGTTCGCTCTGTTGATGCCAAGCAGAGGGACGGATGCCAATGAAGATCGCGCCAATTGGTCTGGCTCTCAATCTACTCCTGGCCACGCTGCTCCTCGGCTGCACACCGGAGGGAGAGCAGGCCATCAGCGACGCGGCGATCCCGTCCGGCATCGCTGAGACGCCCGAACCCGCACCGCAAGAGATCCTCGTGCTGGCCGCCGCATCGCTAACCGAGGCCCTTGAGCCATTCGAGTCGTTCGCGGAGGAGCAACTCCGGGCAGAGATCACCATCAGCCTCGGAGGCTCCCAGTCATTGCGGACGACGCTCGAGGGCGGCAACTCCGCTGATCTCTTCATATCCGCCGACATGGATCACATCCAGGCCCTGGTCGATGCCGAACTGGCCACCGACGCCTTCGAGTTCGCCCACAACCGCCTCGCCCTCGCCGTCCCGAAGGCCAACCCCGCGGACATCGAGTCGCTCGCCGACATCGCGGACGAGGGCGTCAAGGTCGTCCTGGCCGTCGACAGTTGCCCTGTTGGCAAATACACGCGCAAGCTCCTGGACGCGTGCGAGGAGCAAGCCGACCTGCCGCCCGACTTCGCTGAGAAGGTGCTCGCCAATGTCGTCAGCGAGGATGCAAACGTCAAGCAGGTCCTCAGCAAGGTGATCTTCGGCGCCGCCGACGCAGCGTTCGTGTACGAGTCAGACCTGACCGAGGACGTCCGCGTGAACGTCATCGAGATCGACATCCCCGAAGACGCGCAGCAAGTCGCCACGTACGCGGCATGCATCCCCCGGTCCGCTAAGAACCCCGACGGCGGGCGCGACTTCATGGAGTGTCTGCTCTCGACGGACGGACGACAGGCGATCACCACGGCAACTCCGATTGAGTTCATCGATTTGGCGGTCCCCCCATGGACCCAAGGTTAAGGCCCCGAAATGCGTTCCTGGCGGTGATGGCGGCGCTGTTCGTCGCCTTCATCACGCTGCCACTGGTCTGCATGATCGCCCAGGTCTCCTGGGCAGACCTGGCCAAGTCGCTCCGCGACCCTCTCGTCATCAAGGCCCTCTGGTTGACGGCCGAAACCTCGTGTATCTCGGTGGTCATCATGGTCATCATCGGGACGCCAGTTGCGTATCTGCTGGCCAGGCGCGAATTCCGCGGCAAAAATATCCTCGATGCTCTGGTCGATCTGCCGCTGACGCTGCCCCCCGTGGTTGCCGGCATCGCGCTCCTGATGACGTTCTCGCCCCTAATGGGCCCCTTCAGGAACATTATGCGAGACTGGAACATCGAGGTCGTCTTCACTAGCGCCGCGGTTATCATCGCCCAGGTATTCGTCGCCGCCGGCTTCTACATCAAGGCCGCTCGGGCCGGCTTTGAGGCAGTCGACGAGTCGCTCGTGCGAGCGTCGCTGGTGCTGGGCGCGTCGCGCCTGCGCACGTTCATTCGCGTAACGTTGCCGCTGGCGTCCGGGGGCCTGTTCACGGGCATCATCCTGGCCTGGGCGCGGGCTGCCGGAGAGTTCGGCGCGACCATCGCGTTCGCTGGGAATCTGCCTGGGACCACGCAAACCGTCTCGCTCGCCGTCTTCACAGGCATCAACCGCAGCCTGACCGCGGGCCTGACGCTTGCCACGATCATGCTCGCGTTCTCATTCGCCGTGCTGCTGTCGGCGCGTATTCTCCTGAAACGGAGCCCCGTGTAGTGCTTGAGGTCGACATCCGCAAGAACCTGCGCGAGTTTAAGGTCGACATCGCCTTCAAGGTTGATGCCGGCGATACCCTCGTGCTGATTGGCCCATCCGGCTCGGGCAAGACCAGCATTCTGGGGATGATCGCCGGCCTGCTGGACCCGGATGAGGGGCGGATCGTCGTGGATGGGCGCGTGTTGTACGACTCGGCAGAGCGCACCAACGTGCCGCCTGAGCAGCGCCACCTCGGTTACGTCCTCCAGGAGTACGCGCTCTTCCCCCACATGACGGTCCGCAAGAATGTCCATTACGGCATGCGCGCCCGGCGGCGTTCGCGCGAGGAGATCGAGCGACAGGCTGCGACGACGCTGGAGATGCTGGGCATCTCACACCTCGCCGACATCCGCCCAAAGCACACCTCCGGCGGCGAGAGACAGCGCGTCGCCCTCGCCCGCGCCATCGCGGCGGGAGGGGACGTGTTGCTGCTGGACGAGCCTCTCGCCGCGCTTGACGCCCAGACCAGACAGAACGCGCGTGGCGACTTACGCCGGGTCGTTGAATCGGTCGGCGCCGCGTCGATCTTCGTGACCCACGATTACGTCGATGCCCTCGCATTCGGGGATACCATCTGCGTGATGGATCGGGGCGAGGTCATCCAGATGGGTTCGCAGCAGGATCTCCTGCTCCGTCCGAAGGCCAAGTTCGTGGCCGAGTTCATGGGCGTCAACTTCATCCATGGCGTGGCGAGGGAAATCGATGGCGGAACGACGGTGGTTGACGTGAACGGCGTGCAGATACGCGCGGCACTCGACGAGCCGGGCGAGGTCTTCCTGGCGTTCTCACCAGCCGACGTCACGCTGAGCCTCGAGCCGTCTGACAGCTCCGCCCAGAACGTGCTCCAGGCCACTGTGACAGCGCTCCTGCAGCTCGGGGGCCGGATCCGCGTGGATCTGGACGCGGGCGTCCCGCTTGTCGCGGAGATCACCAAGGAATCCGTCTCGCGGATGGGACTGGAGGTCGGGAGTAGCGTCTTCGCGAGCTTCAAGGCGACGGCGATCGAAGCATACCGTTAGACCCTCACGAAGAGCCGTTTCCGATACAGGCCGAATAGGATGAGCCACCAGACGAGGACGTATATCGCCGTGTAGATCCACCCTCCGCCGATCTCACCCGCCACGCTGACGTAGTAGTTGCGCAGAGCCTCATCAACGGGGATCGTCAGCCCCTCGGCGACTTCCCACGTCCACACCCTCAGGATGTGGACCTTCAACCAAGATCGGCACCACGTACGCGACGATGGCGTTCGATCCGAGCACGACCAGCGGATAGCTCCACGCGCGCCAGCCCTTCACGTCCGTGATCAGGTAGAGCAATCCAAGCGCCAGCGTCGCCCATCCACCCGTGAAGAGCACGTATGGAGCCGTCCAAAGGGCTTTGCTGAACGCCAGGTCGAAGCTCCAGAGCCAACCCGCGGCGACCATCGCGATCCCGCTGACCAGCAGGACCTCAGCCTTCCGGATAGGCGACATGCGGTCGGCGCGCAGGACATCACCAAGGACCGATCCGATGATGACCAGCGCGGACGTCGGAATGACCGAGGTCAGCCCCCACAGATGCAGCGGCTGGAGGTACACCTCGTTGAGATGCCGGATCGGGTTCGATTCCGGCGTCAACACTCCCACTTCGGCGCCCGGCGCCGGCACGTAGCGCAGGACGGCCCAATGAGCGACAAGAAACGCCGTCGCGATGATGAGCCGACGTTCGAGCGGCGCGCCGTGAAGTAACGCGGCCATCGCGTAGGCCAGACCGATGATCTGCAGGACCCCAAGTTGAAAGACGGGCTTGCCCGCCAGGCTTGAGTCGATCAGGCACCCAAGCAACACCAGCACGACGCACCGGAACAGGATACGCAGGCTGAACCGCCACGACGGCAGATTCCGCTCGCGGTAATGCGCCGCCGAGAATGGCACCGCCAATCCGACGATCAACAGGAACCACGGGAAGACGAGATCCGCGATGGTGATGCCTTCGCCCCATCCGGCATGGCGAAGCTGCGTCGGCGTGAGTTTCCCCAGGACCATGTTGTTGACGATCAACATGCCCAGGATCGTCAGCCCACGCAGCGCGTCCAGCGAGACCAGTCGCTTCCCGGTCTTCGCGCCATCGCGAATGTCAGCCGACAGCAGTGCGTCGACTGTCCGATCGTCTAGCGGATTGAGCAACGGTGCGCTCCTGGCAGACCTCGTCGGAGTCTCGGCTCCGACTTCCGTGGCAGTGGTGTGGATTCACAACGCCCGGCGGAGGGATTGCATTCCAGCGAAGGGGCCGACACTCCTCTACCGCACATCGCTTCCGAGAGCCTCGACGAGATCCATTTGGCGGCTGAGAGGGGTGTTAAGAAGGCTGCGAGTGAGCGAGTGTGGGTCGGGAAGGTCGAGGGCCTCATCGAAGGTCGACGCGCCCGAGCGAAGGCTGTGGATGATGCGGCTGAAAGCCGGGGCGAGCTGATCGACCTGATCCACGGGCGCCCGAGTCAGCGTCAGGATCGCCGCGCCCTCCGGCTCATCTATCGTGACCGCGCTGACCCAGATCGCGTATTCGCGACCGTCGACCTCCTGGTGCCACGCCATCAGGACGGCGCGGTCGCTCGCGTTAACATCACCAAGCGGCGCGGCGTCACCAAAATGCGCGAGCAACTCAGCCGCGAAGGCGAAGGTCGCCTCGTGAAGCGACATGCGGCCGGCGCGCGCGTCCTCGGGCAAGACCGCCGTGCAGACAATCGCCCCCGAGTCAGGCAGCGCCGCGAGTTCAAGCACGTCGCTCGGAGCGTCACCGAAGATCGCGATGTCGATCAGCGCCCACCCCGTCGCCATGATCTCGTTCGGCAGCGTCCCGTAACGCGCCGGCCAATCATCAGGAAACTCCAGCGCGAAGAGATCGTCCGGATGCTCCCACGTCGCGACCTTGCCGCCAAACGGGGCGGGCAGGAGCGGCTTCGGGACCCCAAACAGATCGGCGAGATTGAGCTTGAAGTTGGTGCGAGCCTCCAGCCCAGCTTGCTCGTACTCGACCTGCACCCAATAAAGCGTGTGTTCCATGTGCTGAAGCAGCATGCGGTCGCCCGGCGCGGCGCGCGTGTACTGGCCGGCTACGATGTTGGCAAGGTCATCCCGCTCGACCTCGGTCAGCTCGACCAACTGGCCCGTCGCCTCCGAGGCGAGCCACTCAAACAGCGCCATCATCGCCTCGACGGAGGTCCGACGCAGCGGCGGATCACCAGGCATGAGGATCGGACTGCGCGCGCTCCAAAGATCGCCAATTAACTCGGAGATCGGACCGTCGGCGTGTCTGTCGGCGAGCTGCAGGAAACTATCGCGAACGCTCAGTCGATGGATCTCGCGGGCCGCCCCCTCAACCGCGTCAATCCGCGCCGACAGCACTTTCGCCTCCGCAAGCATCGACAGCGGCAAACCGGCCTCGCCCGCGCGCTCCGAGATAGTGCCCTGCAGCGCCTGCCCTTGCCGTTTGGAGAGATTCGCGTCGAAGGCGAACTCCACCAGCCGCGCCAAGGCATCGGCGTCGGACTGACGGATAGCGGGCGGCCCAGTTGCGAGCACAGGGTCGTCGCCGGGCGCTTGCGCGACAGCGCCCGCGAAGGTTGAGGCGAGACAAGCAATAGAGTATGCTAAGACAAACGCGGAAGGCTTCTTCATGTGTAGTACTTGACGCCTCACGTAGCACTTTGGTTCGGCCCCGCCGACTTCCAGACGGCCCTAGTTCGCCTGTGGAGGCGCGCTCCCCTTCGGGGGAGGGACCAAGTTTCGCCTGGCGAATAGTTCGGGCGCAAGCGCCGTGTTTTGCATAGTTACCGCCATTTGAGAGCGCGAGGCACCGGATGATGATGACGAAAGTTATTGACGAATTGGTTTCGTTGTCACAACGGCTGGGCGATCCGGCGAAGCAGTACATCATCCTCGGCGAGGGCAACACCTCCGCGAAGGCCGACGACGAGAGCTTCTTCGTCAAAGCCAGCGGGATGGAACTCGCGACGATCGGCCCGGATGGCTTCTGCCAGGTCTACTTCAAGCCCGTGCATGACATCCTCATGGGCGGCGAACTCACCGATGATCAGATAAAGCAGGCGCTCGGCGAAGCGATGGTGCACGGCTCGCTGCTGAGGCCCTCCGTCGAGACGGTCCTGCACGCCCAACTCCTCAACATGCCCGACGTCACGTACATCGCGCACACGCACCCGCAGTCGGTGCTGCAACTTCTCTGCGCGAAGGACGTGCTGGACATCATCGCGGGACGCATCTTCCCCGACGAGATCGTGTGCTGCGGGATCGCGCCGATCTTCGTGCCGTACACCGACCCGGGCTTGCCGCTCGCCAAGGCAGTTCACGAGGCGACGCACGAGTATGTCGACACTTACGGCGAGCGCCCCAAGTCCGTGCTGATGCAGAACCACGGGCTGATCGCTCTCGGCGACAGCCCCAAGCAATGCGAAGCCATCACCGCGATGTGGGTGAAGGTCGCGCACGTCCTCCGCGGGACGATGGCGCTGGGCGGCCCAAACTTCCTCACCCCCGAGAACGTGGCGCGCATCCACACGCGCCCGGACGAGGAGTACCGGCGCAAGATCATCGGCGGAAGGTAACCGCGCCAACAGAGGTGCAGGCATGGATGACCGGAAACGGCGGGCGTTGGTTGATGTCATCGTTGATCGGTACTTGCCGCGATGCGCCGTGGCCCGACGCGACCTCATGAGAGTCGGCCTCGACGGGCTTCAGCGGGCTGAGGAGAAGTTCGATCCGGCGAGCGGCACCGACTTCGCCGAGTATTCCTTATGGTGGGTGAAACAGGCCATCACGCGTGAGATCGCCGAACACCGGTCAGACCCGCTCAAGCCGTTTGAACCGCAATACCCCACGAGCGACAACTGACGCAAAGTACATCAGCTATTAGGAAGGGACTCATGCCTACAATCGAAGATTATCGCGCCGGCACGATGCCGCTGCCGGACAAGAACCTCGCGTGGCAACTGACCGGGACTGGCCTTGAGAACTTCGGCATCAACGGGACCGTATCCGAACTGCCGCTCGAGGCCCCCAAAGCGGGCGAGCTGCTGTGCCGCATCGACGCCGCCGGCCTCTGCTTCTCAGATATCAAGGTCCTCACGCTCGGGGCCGACCACCCGCGCATCGCCGGCCGAGACCTGGTCGCCGATCCCGTCGTCATGGGGCACGAGGTCGCCATCACCGTCGTGAAGATCGGCGAGGGCCTCGAAGGCGACTACAGCATAGGCGACCGCTTCGTAGTCCAAGCCGACATCTACTACAAGGGCGAGGGGCTCGCGTTCGGCTACGCGTTGGCCGGCGCTCTCCAGCAGTACGTCACGATCGGCAAGGAGATCATCGACGGAGACGATGGCAGTTACATCATCCCCGTCTCCGATGCCACTGGCGACGCCGAGTCAGCTCTGTGCGAACCATGGGCGTGTGTCGAGTGCTCCTATGGCGCCACCCATCGCACGACCCTCAAGGAGGGCGGCACGGCGATGATCGTCGCTCTGGGCGGCGGCGATTGCTCAGACCTCACCTTGGGTCGGCTTGCCGAAGGCCCGTGGCCGGCGAAAGCTGTCGTTGCCGGACTGCCCGACGGCCTCAAGGACGTCATCGCGGCCAACGTCGGCGAGGTCGAGCAGGTCGCCTGCCAGGCTTGCGCCCTCGGAACGGGCTACGAATATGACGATATCATCCTCATCGGCGACCACGAGGCGGAGACGGTAGAGGCGGCGGGCAAGGCTCTCGCGAAGAGCGGAATTCTGTGCCAGATCCGCTCGACGCCCCTCTCGCGCTCCGTCGAGATCGACGTCGGCCGGATTCACTACGACGACACCCACTACCTTGGCGCGACCGGCCCGGACGTCGCCGCCGGGTATGCCAGCCGCAACTCCGACATCAGGTCCGGCGGCAAGACCTGGTACATCGGCGCGGGCGGGCCGATGGGACAAATGCACGTTCAGCGGGCCTGCGAGGACGCGACCGGTCCAGCGCTCGCGCTCTGCACGGATGTCGACAACGACCGTCTCGGCACGATCCCTGCCCGCTACGGCGCGGCGGCCGAGGAGACGGGCACGAATCTCCTCTGCATCAACCCCACCGAGATGTCGCCCGACGAGTTCAATGCCAAGGCCGACGAACTCGCGCCGGAGGGCTTCGATGACATCGTCGTGCTGGCCCCCGTCGCCGTGCTCATCAGCGGCGCGATGGACAAGATGGGCCAGGACGGCGTGCTCAACATCTTCGCCGGGCTCGCCCGCGGAACGATGGCCACGCTCGACATGTCCGGCACGTTCCTGAAGGGCGTCCGCCTGACGGGCACGTCCGGCTCGTCGATCCAGGATTTCGAATTCACGCTCGGCAAGACCGAGCGCAAGGAACTCGGACCGAACGGCTCGGTGGCAGCCATCGGCGGGCTGTCGTCAGCTAAGGACGGGCTCCAGGCTGTCAAGGATGGCGCCTTCGCCGGCAAGGTCATCATCTACACTCAGATCGAGGAGCTTGCCCTCACGGCCCTCGAAGACCTGAATAACGTGCTGCCCGATGTCGCCGCGAAACTCGGGCCGCGTGACGCGTGGACCAATGAAGCCGAGGTGGCTCTCATCGAGCACTTCCTGCGAGGCTAAACCATGCTGACGATCTATCGCGCCGTCATGCACCGCGACCCAGAGTCCGAGACCGAATACCAGAACTACTGGTCTGCGCACGTCGACGGCGCCAGCCTGCAGCACCAGACGTTGTGCAGCGAGTACTGGGCCTTCCACGACCAATATCATCCACGACTGCTGGCCGCACAAACAGGCTCCGACGCTGACGAACTACTGCTCTATGAGACGCTCCACTGGTCGAACTACGCTGTATATACACACCTTAACTCGGCATCCGAGCAACTCAACCATCTCCGAATTGAACGTGCAGAAGCCCCACTCCAACGACTGGCCTACTTCTACTGGTCCCTCGGTTCGGCTCGTGATCAGCTGGCTCGACTCGTATGGCTCACTTTCGGCCTACACGAACCGGACACGAGTAGAGGCGGCCTGAAGCCAAGCAACAGGCAGCAGTACGGGTCGCTGCACGGGTATGACAAGGACCGCAGTACGGGCCAAATCGCTCGCTGGTGGCTTGCCGACAAACTGAGTTCGGTCGCCGCAAGCCGACCATCGGCTGGCTCAATGGCCAACGCGATAGCGCCTGCCCACGATCTTCAGCTCAGTCCACGGAACGAAGGCTGGTATTGGCTACTCAACTCCATACGGAACGACATCACGCACGGGTCACTGCCTTTTCTTGGTGTGTGCGACCGGAGTGGCCCCTGGCACATGGTCAACGTCGCCATGCCGACGTCTGAGCGCGCCGTGTACGTGCGGGAGTTGGCACCCGCCGGCGAGCCAACGCTGCTCACGACGAGCGATACCTACCCGTGCTGCATCGACCGACAGTGTGACTACTTCCTGGCCAAGCTCTGCGCCCTGGCCGATGACATGTGGGCCGCACTGGCCGCCGGTTTCTCAAACGACGAACTGCCGGCGCCGCGCGGCACTTGATTGCCGACATGAGAGTGACAGCAGCAACACGTACGGGGAACTCAACATGAGCGAATGCAGCAAACGCCTCAATGGGCGAAGCGCGATAATCACGGGAGCATCGCAGGGCCTCGGCGAGGCGCTGGCCTTGCGCTTGGCCGGCGAGGGGTGCTCTGTCTGCGTCGTCGATATCAACGCCGACGGCGCCGAGTCGGTCGCCGCCAAGATCCGCGAGGCGACCGGCCAACCGGCCATCGCGCACGCGGCGGATGTGACCGATCAAGCGCAAGTCGGCGATGCCGTCAAGGCCGCGGTGGGCGAGTTCGGCAAGCTCGACATCATAGTGTGCAACGCCGCGATCCTCATCGCCGGCGCGACGCCGGAGTTTGATCCGGACAAGTGGCGCAAGGTCATCGACGTGAACCTCGTCGGCTACTTCGTCTCCGCCCAAGCCGCGCTCCGCGTGATGGAAGAGCAAGGCAAGGGCGTGGTCGTGCAGATCAACTCGAAGTCCGGCAAGAAGGGCTCCAGCAAGAACTCAGCCTACGCCGCGAGCAAATTCGGCGGCATCGGACTGACCCAATCGCTGGCGCTCGAGTACGCGGAGCAAGGAATCCGCGTCAACTCCATCTGCCCCGGCAACCTCCTCGATTCACCTCTCTGGGTCGACTCACTCTACGCGCAGTATGCCAAGCGACTCGGCATCCCGGAGGAAGAGGTCCGGCAGAAGTACGTCGACCAGGTGCCGATGAAGCGCGGCTGCAGCTACGAGGATGTCGCGAACGCGCTGGTCTTCCTCTGCTCGGACGACTCCAGTTACATGACCGGCCAGGCGATCAACGTGACCGGCGGACAGCAACTTTACTGAAACAGGATGGTGGGAGAAAGCATGTCACGACAGATAGCAGTTGATATCGGCATCAATGGCGCGTTCATCACCCGGCGGTGGGAAGAGCCCGACAACTGGATGCGCCTGACGAAGGAGATGGGCTACCCGAACCACTCCTTCTGCGGAGACGTCATCGACCCGTTCTTCTCCGGCGACAAGGCATTCCAGCTCGAGCAGTGCGCCGAGGTGAAGGCGGCCTCGGAGAAGTATGGCGTCAACATCAGCGATGTCTACACGGGCGTGGCGACGCATCGCTTCCACGGGCTGAGCCACTCGCACCCATCACCCCGCGCGCGCATGCGCGAGTGGATCGTCGAGGGCATGGATCTCGCCATCGCGATGGGCACGGATTGCATCGGCGGCCACTGGGACGCGTTCAGCATCGAGGTCATGGAGAGCGAGGAGCGCTATGAGGAGGCCTGGCAACGCATCGTCGAGACTTTCCGCGAACTCGCCCGCGTCGGGAAGCAGAAGGGCATGCACGCGATCTACCAGGAACAGATGTACATCCCGTCCGAAATCCCCTGGACGCTCGCGCAACAAGAGCGATTCCTCATCGAGGCCAACAAAGACAACGACGGCATTCCCGTCTACACCACGCTCGATGTCGGGCACATGGCGCAGATGCACTACGGCATCACCGAGGGACCGGATCTGGATTACCTCGAGTGGATCCGCCGGTATGGCGCGTTCTGCGAGGTCATCCACGTGCAGCAGACCAGCCCCGATGGCAGCCACCACTGGGCATTCACCGACGAATACAACGAGAAGGGACATGTCGACATCGCGAAGACGCTGGAGGCCCTCGAGGAGTCGCACAAGAACGCAGCCGACTCCCCCATCTCAGACGCGCTCGCGGTGGCCGACCGGTGCTTCCTCATCGCCGAGATCATTCCCGGCTCAACCAAGGTCGAGTCAAAGCTCATCGAGGAGCTGACGATCTCCGCCGAGTACCTGCGCAAGTTCGTGCCAGAGGGCGGAATCACGATCGAGGTGTGAGTCCAGCGGAAGCCAAGAGAACAGATGACGGGGCCCGGGGAACCGGGCCCCGTATTCAGTTCTCCAGGTTACCCACTGAACGTCGCCGCCGCGAAACTCACCGACTGCTGCCGGTCCGGGCTGGTGGCTTGGCGATAATCGAGTAGCTCCCGCCGACAGTCTCCGAGCGCCTTCACCGTGAGGTAGATGGGTCCAAGCCCGCAGATGTTCGTGTCGTTGCGGCGCTCAGCCACGGCAGCAAACATGCCGTCAGCGTCACCGTTCATCGCAAGCTCAAGCACCGCCCGGTCGTGCTTCTCGACTTCCTCAAGGTAGCCCGGTGTCAGCGGCCGATCGAGGCCGAACTGCGGCCCCACGTGGCTGAGATCCGCGCTCGCGATGATGCACGCTTTCCGCCCCGAATTCTCCACCACGTCCCGCAGCACATCAACCATGCACAGCGCCTCGGCGTTCCGCAACTCAGGTTCGCCCTCGATCATCTCCTCCGCGAATCCGCCGCACAGCAGCGGCACGATCTCAAAGTCGTGATCGATGAAGTGCTGAAGCAGTACCACCTGGAACTCGATCGCGTGCTCGCCGACATGCTGCAGCTCGCCCTCGAAGAGATCGCCAATGAAGCGCTCCTCCATTCGCTCCAGCACGTCGCCCGCCGTCTTCACTCTTCCGAGTCCTGTCTCGAAGTCATTGCGCGTCGCGGCGAACTGAGTATCACCAGTGTGATCGGTCCCGATGATGATGAAGAGATCCGCCTCGCACGCGTCCGACAGATCGCGATACGCGTGCGCGTAGCCCATGCTTCCGCGCTCGAAGTCGATATGCGGAGCAAGCGCTCCTACTACCGAACCATCCAGCGCCTGCTCCCGCGGCGGCAACGCCTCCATCCAGCTATCCGTCATTTCGGCAAACGCATCCGGCTCCGACGGGTAGCCAAGGTGCCGCCTTGGCCGACGCGCGCCGCTCTCCCGATAGTCTGCGAGCTTCTCCTGCCGGTACGCTTCCAGCGCGGGCGTGTCGAGCAAGTGGGCGTCGTCGAGCTGGCGCAGGATCCCCTCAACGTGATCAGACATCACGAGCTGCCCGGACCGCCGGGTCAGATCCACCTGTATCTCGCGGATCGTGTGTTCGCCGTCGAGCATTGGCAATATGGCGGCCCCGAGACCCGATACCGCGACCTGCTCTTCCTGCAGGCCCGACCGATCCATTAGCACGTAGACCGTCTGCTGTCCCTGCTGAACGGGAATCACGTCGATGGGGCGCAGGCGTGGGTTCTCAAGGTCAGACATCAGCGTCTCCGGTCCGGAGGATGATGGGGCGCGTCCAGGATAGCGCAGGCGTCGCGAGCCGTCAACGCGTCGCGGCGATACCAGGAATGCGCGCCCGCGCGGCGAACAGGTTAGGACCGATGCTACGCAGCAAGCGGGAACTGAGCGCGATGCGATATCCGTTGGCGAAGATAACTGCGGCCGCGCTGGTGGCGGGCCTGAGTCTCGTGGCGTCCTCGTGCCGGACGAGCGGCAACGAGCGGCCTGAACTCGTGGCTCAGGAAACCACGCGGGCCTCGCGCCCGGAGGTGACGACCGTGCGCCCGACAGCAGTCGCGGGACCTCGAGGGATGGGGTTCTACACCGACGACGAAGCGCAACTACGCGAGCAGGTCGAGGGCTTCCTCCGGGATGTCCCCGAGACTGAACTCGATGGCGAGCTGGTCGCGTTGATGGTGCCCCACGCGGGGCTGGTCTATTCCGGGCCAATCGCGGCCTACAGCTACAGAACCCTCGCGGACCGGCAGATCTCGCGGATCGTGCTCATCGGGAACAGCCACACCGCGTCGTTCGCGGGTGTGGCTGTATCACCCGACGCCGCGTGGGACACGCCACTCGGACCGGTCACCGTCGACCGAGACGCGGTCGAGCAGCTCCTCGATATCGGAGCGCCGTTCAGCGAGTCTCGCCGCGTCCACGCCAATGAACACTGTCTTGAAGTGCAACTTCCATTCATTAAGGCCGCCGTCCCGGACGCGACCATCGTGCCGATGCTGATCTCGCGTCCGAGCACGGAGGAGATCGCCGAGATCGCCGACGCGTTACTGCCGCTCATCCAGGAGCCGGGGACGATTCTCGTCGCGAGTTCCGACATGGCGCACTATCCCGTCTACGACGAAGCGGTCAAGAGCGACCGCGCGCTGCTCGACGCAATCGTCACGTTGGATCCGGAGCAGATCGCGGCCAAGGACGATGAGATGATGGGCCAGGGCGTCAAGGAGTTGCATTGCACCCTCTGCGGGCTGGAATCGGTCCTCGTCGCCGTCACCACGGCGAATCAGATGGGCGATGCGAAGGCCACCGTTCTCGACTACCGGAACTCCGGCGACACGGCGGGCGACAAGGGCCGCTGCGTGGGATATGGCGCGGTGGCCTTCACGGTGGCGAACACGGAAGACGCGCCGAGCGTTGAATCAGGTACCCAAACACGGGATGCATCCGGGCTGACTGACGCCGACAGAATCCGCCTGCTGAAGGTCGCGCGTCAGACGCTGGAGGCTGAGTTGGATGGTGGAGATATGCCATCTCTCGATCCGGGTGATAGCGCGGCGCTCGCGAAGGAGACAGCCTGTTTCGTGACGCTGAAGATGGATGGCAAGCTGCGCGGATGCATCGGAGAGTTGGAGCCGCGCGACCCGCTGATCAAGGCAGTATCGGGGCGCGCGATAGCCGCTGCATTGCAGGACCCGCGGTTCCGGCCCGTGAAGGCCCGCGACCTGCCGAAGATCGACATCGACATCAGCGCGGTGACGCCGCTCCGGCGGATCGACAGCGCCGAGGAGTTCATCGTCGGCAAGCACGGCATCGTCGTCAGTCAAGGCGGGCGTCGTGGCGTGTTCCTGCCGCAGGTCGCGCCGGAACAGGGCTGGGATCGCGAGACGACTCTCGACATCCTGTGCCGCGACAAGGCGGGACTGCCCGAAGACGCGTGGAAGACCGGCGCGGAACTATGGGTCTTCAGCGCGGACGTGTTTAGCGAAGGAGACTTCGACCTCGGACCAGCGAACGCAGACTGAATCACACCTATGAACTCACGACGACGATTCCTCCAGGCCCTGACTGGCGCGAGCCTATCCATCGGGGGATGCCACAGCCAGTCGGCACGGACGCCAGCCACCTCCGCCCCACCCGAGGAGCCGGCCGCTGCGACTGTGGATGCAGCCATCCCACCAGACCGAGTGGTCATCGTCCGCGATCCCTCTGTCATCGGCGATGATGGAATCGACGGGACAAAGGTCGCCGACATGCTACGCCGGGCGATGTCTGAACTCACCCCGGCCGGCAACGAGGCCGCCGCGTGGCAAGGCCTATTCTCATCAAGCGATCGCGTGGCCATCAAAGCCAACTGTCTGGCCGGTCCGATGCTGTCGACGCACGCCGACGTGCTTGCCGCTGTCCACGCCGGGCTCCTTAGCGGCGACGCTCCCGCGGAGGTTATGGTGTACGAGAGACTCCTCCCCGAGTTGGAGGCGGCAGGGGTGGGCATGGTGACCGAAGGCCTGCTCGCGGGAGGCTCCGACGACTTCGGCTACGACGAGGATATAACCGTCTTCGGCGAAACGGGCACGAGGTTCAGCAAGATCGTCTCCGAGTGGGCGACGGCGATCATCAACGTTCCCGTGTTGAAGGACCACGACATGTGTGGTCTGAGCGCAGCCCTGAAGAACCACTTCGGGTCGATCAACAACCCGAACAAGCTCCACACGAACCACTGCTCGCCGCACGTGGCCGACGTGAACGCGTGCCCGGTCATACGCGACAAGCACCGGCTGGTCGCGTGCGACGCGCTTCAGGTGTGCTACGACGGCGGCCCCGGCTACAAGCCCGCCACGACCGTGCCGTATGGCGCGCTGATCGTGGCGACGAATCCCGTGGCGGCAGACGCGGTGGGACTGAGAATCATTGAGGATCTTCGAGCGGAGAATGGCCTGACGCCGTTGTCCGAAACAGACCGGTACCCGACTTACCTCCGGGTCGCAGCCGACGCGCAGCACGCGCTGGGGACGGCCGACCTGGACATGCTTGACATCCGCGAATTGACATAGGAGATACCCGATGGCTGGACGCATCTCGCGCAGAGAAGCGCTGAAGCTGTTCGGTGCCGGGGCAGTTGCCTGTGGCGCCGGCATCTGCGCCACGAGCGCGGCCAGTGCCGACGCGCGGCACTGGCACGAGGCGATGTACTACGACAAGCTCGGCAACAAGAAGATCCGCTGCCGCGTGTGCCCGAAAGAGTGCGTCGTCGGCGACCGCGAGCGTGGCTTCTGTGGCTGCAAGGAGAACCACGACGGGACGTACCACACGCTCGTGTACGGTCAGTGCGCCGCGCTGAACATCGACCCCATCGAGAAGAAGCCGCTGTTTCATTACCTGCCGGGGACCTCGGCCTACAGCATCGCCGCGGCGGGCTGCAACTTCGACTGCAAGGACTGCCAGAACTGGGAGATCAGCCAGACGCGCCCGGAGCAACTCAAGGACACGCTTGACCTGCCACCCCAACAGGTCGCGGCCCAGGCGAAGCGCTACAAGGTGCGATCGATCGCATATACCTATAGCGAACCCGTGGTCTTCTACGAATACATGTTCGATTCAGCGAAAGCCGGCCGCCAGGCCGGCATCAAGTCGATCATGATCTCCAACGGGTCCATCCGCCCAGAGCCCATGGAGCGCCTGCTCCCCCACCTCGACGCGATCAAGATCGACCTGAAGTCGATCTCGCCCGATTTCTACCGGGATTACTGCGTCGGCGATGTCACGCCCGTCCTCGACACGATCAAGCTCGTGAAAAGCAAGCGCAAGTGGCTGGAGATCGTCTACCTCGTGGTGCCGACGCTCAATGACGATCCCGTCGAGGTCCGCGACATGTGCCAGTGGCTCATGGACAACGTCGGACCGGACGTGCCGCTACATTTCTCGCGTTTCCATCCCGCATACCAACTGAAGAAACTCCCGCCGACGCCGTACGACACCCTTGAGCGATGCGCGGATATCGCCAGGGATGTCGGGCTGAACTACGTCTACCTTGGCAACGTGCCGGGCGACGAACACGCAACGACGCGCTGCACCGGCTGCGACAAGACGCTCATCCGCCGCAACGGGTTCGCGGTGGTTGAGATGAACCTGGCAAATGGCGGATGCAAGTCGTGCTCGACGAAGGTCCCCGGCGTGTGGTCCTGATCCCATCACTCTCGACGGGGAGCGGCCCCGCGATGCCCCGTCCGGTCCGGCTTTCAGCATTCATCCTGGGGTTCACGTCGCTGCTCACGCAGATCGTGGCGGCGCGCGAACTCCTGACGTCCTTCCTCGGCAACGAAATCTCCATCGCAATAATCCTCCTCGTCTGGCTCGGCCTCGTCGCCATCGGCAGCGGCCTCGGGGCGCCGCTGTTCGCCTCACGCGCGCCCGCCGTGTTGATCCCTTGGCTGCACTGCGCCGCGGCGGCAAGCGTGATGCCCGCGATATGGATCGCTCAGGCGTCGGGTGGCATCGGCGAGTTCCAGGGCCAGGTCATCGGGCCGGTCACGATGCTCCTCCTGGCAACCGTCGCGCTCTTCGCCCCGTGCCTCGTGCTCGGCGCCGTCTTCGCAACGCTGTGTCGGTCTGGCGAGGGCGAAGACCAGGAGCGGCACGTGGCATCCGTATACGCAGTCGAGGCCGGCGGCGCGGTCGTCGCGGGAATCGCCTTCCACTTCCTGATCGCCGATCACGTTGGGTCCTCTCAGGCGATGGCCCTCATCGCAGCTCTGAACCTGGGCACGGCCGCAGCCCTTTGGCGAGGGAGCGGCCGATGGATCGCCGCCGTCGCGAGTGCTGCGTTCGCGGCGCTAGCCATCGCGCCGCTAGGCGGGTTCGGCCTCGATGCGCCGGGACTGGCGCGACGGTGGCGTGGCGTTGAGGTCCGAGCAGAAGGCAACTCGCGCTACGGCAATATCGCTGTGGTCGATATCGACGGGCAGCTCTCGCTCTACGAGGCCGGTCTGCCCGCTCTCACAGGTGAGGATGTTCAGCACAACGAGGCAGCGGTGCATCTGCCCATGCTCCTCCATGACGATCCAAAGAGCATCCTGATGGTGTCCGGGGGGCTCGGTGGAGGGTTGGTGGAGCTGCTGAAGCACCCGGTCGAGCGAGTTGACTACGTTGAGATGGACCCAAAGCTACTCGACCTCGCCCGCGAGCATGCCGGCGCGCTTCTCACCGGGCTGGATGACTCGCGCGTCACCACGCATCATGTCGATGGCCGCGCGTATGTGAAGACCTGCCGCCGTCATTACGATGTCGTTCTCGTGCTCGTGCCGGATCCGGCAACGACCGCCCTCAGCCGGTTCTACACGCGCGAGTTCTTCGGCGAGGTCTCGAATGTACTGGCGGACGGAGGGCTGCTCGCCGTTGGGCTCACGGCAGCCCAGGCCAGGCTGACCGGCCCGAGACAACACCTCCACGCGAGCGTCTACGAAGCGCTTCGAGCCACGTACCGCGATGTCGCCGCGATCCCCGGGGATTACACCCAATACATCGCATCTGATCGCCCGGCGCTCGCCGAGACTCGCGTCCTGGTGGACCGCCTTGACGAACGCAACATCCACACGGGCTTCCTCAAT
>CAZKUN010000127.1:24453-25650 GCA_964555935.1 uncultured Armatimonadia bacterium
GATCACGCGCTCGGCCCGTTCCAACGAGACCAGTTGCAGGCGTCGCTGCGAAGCGCGGGCGACGTTCCGGCCAACCGAGACGCCCGGCCCGTGTCATCCCATTACTGGCTGAGGCTCTGGCTGTCAGAGCGCGCTCATTGGGCAGGCGCGTGGCTGGAGTCGGCGCCACGAGCGATCCGATGGACGTGGGCGCTGGTGCCCTTGGCCCTGCTCGCCGCCCTCGCCATCCGGCGGCGTGGGAACGCCATGCAGATCGGCGCGGGCCTCTGCATTTTCGGCACGGGATTCCTTGAGATGGGCGCGCAACTCTCGCTCGTGATGGCGTACCAGGCCGTGGCGGGGTACCTCTACCATCGAATTGGGATCCTCATGGCCCTCTTCATGCTCGGACTGGCGCTGGGAGCAATGCTCGGGCGCAGGCTTGGGCGGCAACATGTGCACCGCACTCTCATCGGCGCGGTGCTGCTGCAGGCTGCAAGCGCCGCATACCTGCCTCTGCTGTTTCTGTTGGCACGTGGCGGAGCGCTCGTGGCGGATGTCGTCTTTGCCGCGGGGGCGGGCTGGATGGGGTTCCCGGGAGGCCTGAACTTCCCGCTCGCCGTAGCCGTCGTCGCGCGCCATGGGCAAGAGCCCGCGGTAGCCGCGTCTCGCCTGTACGCAATCGACCTTGCGGGCGCATCCCTCGGCGCCGTCCTCATCGGCGCCATCGCCATTCCGGCGGTCGGCGTCGGCGCCAGTTGTCAGGCGCTCGCCTTCTTGCTTGTCGCCGCCGTGGTTCCCCTCGCTCTGGCGTCACTTCGCGGCAAGTGACGCGAAGAGGTAGCCCCCGAGAAGCCGGAGAAATCCGCATGGATAGACAGGCGATGCGCCTGTCTGCTGATACTGGGAGGTGCGTGTTGAAAGGTGTCATCCTGGCGGCTGGCATGGGAACGCGGATGCGTCCGCTAACCTACCGTCGCCCAAAGCCACTCGTGCCGGTGCTGGACCGGCCGATGATCGAGCACATCATCGATGGCGCCGCTGATGCGGGCGTGACGGAGCTTCTCGTCATCATCGGCTACCGCGCGGACATGATAAAGGAGACGCTCGGCGACGGCGAGCGCTTCGGATTGCGAATCGAGTACGAGTTGCAGGAGAAGCCCGCCGGCACGGGCGACGCGACGCTCCTGGCCGAGGACTTCATCGCGGGCGAACCGT
>CAZKUN010000128.1:0-25484 GCA_964555935.1 uncultured Armatimonadia bacterium
GCTTGACACTGGAGCGCGCGCGTCGGTATACTGCCCCCCTGTGCGGAGAGGTGGCCGAGTGGTCGAAGGCGACGGTCTTGAAAACCGTTAAGCGAAAGCTTCGTGGGTTCGAATCCCACCCTCTCCGCCAGATGCAATCCCCAGGTTGACAATGCGCCCATCTCTCCTCCCCTATCTCCTGGTATCGTGCGTCGCCACGGGGCTGGCCATGCCAGCCGGCACGACGCAGCCTACCACTAGCTCGAGCGGCCATTACGTCCAGTACGGCGACGAGACGCTGCTGCTCATCGGCGACTCCGGGACGCAGTGCGTGCTGCAGAATCTCAACATCGACTACCGCGCGTGGATCGATGATTGCCACCGGTCCGGTATCCGAGTCGCGCACATTTGGGCGCTCGTGGCGCCGCGGCAGAAGGCCGACGGCAGCGTCATCGAGGCGAGGTATGGGTATGTCTATCCGGGCGCGACGCCGTGGGCCCGGCAAGATGGCGCCCCAAGGGCGCTGGACGGCCTGGCGCAATGGGATCTCACGCGGTTTGATGAGGGCGACGATCCGAACGCGCACTACTGGCCGAGGCTGCGGGATCTTTGCAGGTATGCGAAGCGACGCGGGATTATCGTGGGCATCACCGTCTTCTTCGGCTGGCCGAAGCACAACACCACGGAGCGACCGGACTGGTCATACCACCCGTTCAAAGCCATCAACGGCGGACACCTAGTCGAGGAGAAACGGATGACGAGCGTCTGCCAGGAGATCCACTCGCCTGGCGTCGAGGTGGTGGACGAGGAGTGGTCTGGCGGCTGGCCGGCGGCGAAGAAGACGCAGTGGGTCTGGGAGCGATTCAGCCGGAAGCTGATCGACGACACCAAGCGCTACGGCAACGTGTTCTTCGCGTTCATGGATGAGCACAGCTACACCGAGGGCAACTGCGGGGACCATTTCCTCGAGTTCTTCACGAGGCGAGGCGCGACGTGAATGGACTGGGAGCACCGGCGCGATGGCGTTGATTGGGTGATGACAGGGACCTTCGAGCGTGACGACAAGAACGCTCCGGCGGTGGAGGTCTTCGACCGCGAGCCAATGCGGCCAGTCTTCCACATCGAGGGTCCGCCGTACGAGGGCGACGGCGCGCGGACGGCGCTCTGGACGTTTGCCATCGGCGGGGGCCACTACATCTTCCATGGTGACGAGAGGCAGGGCCTCGTGACACGCGGGATCATGGGATACGACCCGCACGTGGTCGGCGGCGACAAGAACCCGACGATGCGCGCGTGGATCGGACACGCGAGCCGGTTCTTCAACCGACACATCGCGGACCTGGACAGAATGGCGCCGCACAACGAGTTGATCGCGAGCGGACAGGCGTATTGCTTCGCGGATCCCGGCCGAGAGTGGGCAGTCTACTCGATGGGCGGAGACGAATTTGAGCTGGACCTGACGGCTGCGACCGGGCGGTGCAAGGCCCGGTTTTACGACCCGCGGACGAGGGAGTTAGGCAGACCATTCAGGTGCGAGGCGGGAGGCGCGGTTCGGTTCGTCAAGCCCGATGGGCGGGATTGGGCGTTGTTGATTGAGGCGAGGAGGTAGGCCGAGGAACGGCGGAGACAGAGGCGTCGGATCTGGAGATCCGACCTACGACGGACACGGTCGACGTCGGCGACGGAGGCCTGCGACGCGGAGTCGAGGAAGTCCCCCGAGTTGAACTACCCCCGGGATCGACGGTGACGATGGCAGATAAGAAACTCACACCGATGTTTCGACAGTGGCAGGCCGTCAAGGCGCAATACCCAGACGCGCTGCTGCTATTTCGGATGGGCGATTTCTACGAGATGTTCGGCGAGGACGCCGAGATCGCAGCGCGCGACCTGGAGCTGACGCTGACCAGTCGCGAGTGTGGCGAGGGGCGGCGCATCCCGATGTGTGGCGTGCCCCACCACGCAATGCAGCGGTACCTGCCGACGCTGATCAAGCTGGGACACCGGGCGGCGATCTGCGATCAGGTTGAGGACCCGAAGGAAGCCAAGGGGATCGTGAAGCGCGAGGTGACGCGCGTCGTCACGCCGGGCACGCTGCTCGAGGACGAGTTCCTGGAGAGCCGGTCGGCGAACTTCCTCACGTCGGTGGCGCGCGCGGGACGCGTTTGGGGCCTGGCGTCGGTGGATGTCTCAACCGGGGACTTCGTGGTCACGGAGATCACCGTCGACCCGCCGCCGGAATCGACCGGCTTGCTGAACGGCCAAGATGCGTCCGAGGACGCAATTCCCGCGACGGTTCGCGAGGAGCTGCAGCGCATCGAACCCGCTGAGGTCATCGCGCCGGCGGGGATCGCCGAGGTCATCGACACCGAGAAGATCGCGCCACACGTCGCCGGACTCGATGAGGAGGAGGGCGGCTTCCACACGCCCGCGGAGCGGCTCTGCCGGCACTTCGGCGTTCAGTCGTTGGAAGGCTTCGGTTGCTCGGACATGACCGCAGGCGTTGCTGCCGCCGCGGCTGCGCTGGACTACCTATCCGGAAACCACCTCGACACCCTCCCCCACCTTCGGTCGCTCCGGCCGTATTCGCTCAGCGACTTCATGATGCTCGACGGGGCGACCAAACGTAATCTCGAACTGACGCGCACCATTCGCGGCGATGCGAAGGCCGGCTCGCTGCTTGAGCTAATCGATCGCACGCGCACCCCGATGGGCGGACGGATGGTCCGCCAGTGGTTGCTGCACCCGTTGCTCGATGTGCGGGTGATCCGCGACCGACACGACGCGGTCGACAACCTGCTTCGCGACCAGGGCCTCAGCGGGACGGCGCGCGAGCACCTGAAGGGCGTGTATGACCTCGAGCGCTTGATCAGCCGCGCGGCGGCGGGCACGGCGAACGGGCGCGACTTGCGCGCGCTGTGCGCGTCGGCGGCGAAGGTCCCGGAGATCACGATGCTGCTGCGCTCGGCCGAGGCTCCGCTGCTAGGCGAACTCGCGGAGCGCCAGGCCGACCTTGAGCCGCTACGCGAGCTGATCGACCGATCCATCGTCGAGGACCCGCCGACGGGCATCAGCGAGGGCGGGCTGATCCAACCGGGATTCAGCGAGGAACTAGACGAGATCCAAACGCTGGCGACGTCGGGCAAGGACTGGGTCGCGGCGCTGGAGGAACAAGAGCGCGAACGGACGGGCATCAAGTCGCTCAAGGTGGGCTTCAACCACGTCTTCGGCTACTACATCGAGATCACGAAGACCAACCTGCACTTGGCGCCGGAGGAGTATATCCGCAAGCAGACCATGGCGAACGCGGAGCGCTTCATCACGCCCGACCTGAAGGAGAAGGAGGGGCAGATTCTCGGCGCCGAGGAACGGATCGCGGCGCTGGAGTACGATCTGTTCGTCAAGGTCCGCGCCGAGGTCGCGAGCCACGTCGACGCGGTGCTGCGCACGGCGCGGTCGCTGGCCGAACTCGACGTGCTGCTCTCGTATGCGGACTTGGCGATCGAGCATGGGTATGTGAAACCATCGATTAACGACGGGACTGAGATCGAGATCAAGGCCGGCCGGCACCCGGTGGTCGAGGCGACCGTCGGAAGCGAACCGTTCGTGCCGAATGACGCGCGGCTCGATTGCGAACACTGCCAGCTTCTAATAATCACCGGTCCGAACATGGCCGGCAAGAGCACCTACCTGCGGCAGGTGGCGCTGATATCGCTGCTCGCTCAGATCGGCTCGTTCGTGCCCGCGCAAAGCGCGCAGCTTGGCGTCGTCGACCGGATCTTCACCCGCGTCGGCGCGATGGATGACCTTGCGACCGGTCAGAGCACGTTCATGGTTGAGATGACGGAGACGTCGCTGATCCTGCACAACGCGACCGAGCGCAGTCTGATCGTGCTGGACGAAATCGGCCGAGGCACGAGCACCTTCGACGGGCTGTCGATCGCGTGGGCGGTTGCGGAGTACGTCCTCAACGGCATCGGCGCGAAGACGCTGTTCGCGACGCATTACCATCACCTGAACGAGCTTGCGGAGCTGCTGCCGAGGGTGAAGAACTACCGGATCACCGTCAAGGAAGAGGCCGACGACATCGTCTTCCTGCGAAGGATCGTGCCGGGCGGGACGGACCGGAGTTACGGTATCCAAGTGGGGCGGCTTGCCGGCCTGCCGGATGAGGTGATCGCGCGCGCCAAAGAGGTGCTGGCGCAGCTTGAGAACGAGGACATCGGGACGTCAGCGGCACCGTCGCAGGCCGCTGCCGCGCGGATCTCCGCGCCGGTGCAAATGCAACTCTTCGAGGCCGCCGAACATCCCATTGCCAAGCGCATCAAGGGCGTGAACGTCGAGGAGATGACGCCGCTGGAGGCGCTGGTTCTGCTAAAGGAACTGAGGGATGAGGTCGAGTAGATTCCGTTCCAATGCGCGAGCGGAACGGAATAGACGGGCTGGGAGCCCGTCTCTACGCGGACGACTTGGCCGCATCCCGTCTTACCCCAGCATTTCCGCCGTCTCCGGGACGGTGCGCAAGACCGCGGCGACCTTCTCCCGAGCGCCGTCGGGCGTGTCGTTGGAGGGGAAACGCACCTTCGGTCCGGAAATCCCGAGCAACTCCAGCGCGACCTTCAGCCCGCCTAATCCTCCGCCAATGCTCCCCGTACCCGGATCGAGAATCGTGAACAGCGCGAAGAGCCGATTGTAGAGGGCTTGCAGCTTGCGCCCCTCTTCGATATCGCCCGCCACGCACGTGTCGTAGAGCGCGACCGACGTCTTCGGCGCGATGTTCGCGAGGCTGAATACGGCCCCATCCGCGCCGAGTATGAACGACGGCAGACCGAGCGGCTCGCTGCCTTGGTAGAGGGCGAAATCATCGCGCCCCTCAAGCTGCAGCAGCATGTTGACGAACCGCCCGCCGTCGGTGGTGGTGTCCTTCAAGCCGACGACGTTCGGATGCTCGCTCAGCGCCAGGATCGTGTCGATGGCGATGGGGTTCTGGGTGCGGCCGGGGATGTCATACAACACCACCGGCAGTGGGGCTTCGTCAGCGATGCGACGCAGGTAGCGCTCCATCTCAGTGACGTTCCAACCGAAGTAATAGGGCGCGGTCACGACGATCGCCGTCGCGCCGATGGCGGCCGCGTCCTTCGCGAGTTCCAACACCCGCCCAGGCCCCTCGGCGATTGTGCCCATGAGGACGGGCACGGCGCCGGCGGCTTCGTCCATGATGAGTTCGGTTATCTGGCGACGCTCCACGTCAGACAGCAACGGGAACTCCGCCGACGAGCCCATCGCAAAGAGCGCCGCCGCCCCGTTGTCGACCAGGAATCGGATCAGTCGGCGCATCGATGGCTCATCCACCGAATCATCGGGATTGTAGAGCGTCAGAACCGGCGGGATGATGCCGTTGATTCCGAGCGGGTTCATGCGTTATCCTCATTCTTCAGTCTGACGATGGTGCGAGTTCGCGCGGACTGCAGCGCCGCAAGGCCGAGCCGCAACGCTCGCACGCCGTCTTCGCCCGTCACTCGCGGTGGCTGGGTTCGCTGGACGGCATGAGCAAAGCTCTCAGCCTGGGCGCGGTACATGTCATCACGCTCAAGCTCGAAGGTATGCGTGTCCCACTCGCTCTTGCGGGCCTGATAGAGGGCCACATTGCCATCGGAATAGGACCAGACGATCGTCCCGTCGCGACCAACGAGTTCGAGATCGTGGGTGTAGTTACGTTGGAAGTGGTTGAGGTGCAGGCCCGCCAACGCGCCGCTGGGATAGCGAAGCATCATCGTGGCGATATCCTCAACGTCGTCGTCAGTATCCCAATCGCCAAGGCGTGAGGCGAAACAGCTCACTTCCTCGGGCTCGCCCAGCAACCACTGGATGTAGTCGAGTTGGTGCGAGGCATCGAGGATTACGCCCCCGCCGGTCTCGGACTTCATCCAATAGGTGTCGCGGTAATCGGGTCGCGCCTCGGGCACGCAGTATCCGACCTTCACGCGGGCCGCGAGCACCTCGCCGATGGCGCCCTCGTCGAGCCACGCCTTCGCCATGCGCAAGCCAGGATGGCTCCGCATCACGTAGCCGACCTGGACGATGACGTCGCGCTCGGCGACCTGCTTCAGCAAGGTATCGACGCCGGCGAGGGATGTGGAGAAGGGCTTCTCCATGAAGATGTTGCAGCCGGCATCCACGGCCTTCGCGGCGATGGGCACGTGAGTGTGCGTGGGGGTGCAGATCGCGACGGATGGGTAGCGTGAGAAGTCGACCTTGTCGACGTCATCGTAAGTGTTCTCGAGCGCGTACGTGGACTTCAGGTGGTCTATCTGATCGGCGCGAGGATCGCAGACCGAGATCTGCCAGCGCGTGGCCTGACCGAACACCCGGATATGCCGCTCACCAATCGAACCGCCACCAACAACGAGAAACTTGGGGCCCATGACAAACACGTCCTCCCTAAACGGGTCAAATCTGCCGGGTGGTTTAGCCGCGCGCGCCCGCTTCCCCTTGTTGACGCTCCGCGCGGCGGTGGGTATCATCAACGACCAATGGCTGTGAGGATTGCGTTCTACGACGCGTTTGGGTACTTCGAGGGCTCCGGTCGAGCGATGCTCGACATCGTCGACCGCCTCGACCGCTACGCCATCGACCCCATTGTCGTCTGCCCGCGAGAAGGAGAACTCATCGCCGCCGCGACGGCGCGCGGCTACGAGACGCATGTCATGCCCGCGCCGGGCCGACTGAAGCGCTATGGCGGCGCGCTGCTGACGGGTGGCGCGCTCGCGCTTCCACTCACGGGCGCCGCGATGGCGTGGTACGGCGCGAGGCTGAGCCTGTGGCTGAGAAAGCAACGCGTGCGGTTGCTTCACTGCAACCAGACAAGAGCCGCGCTCCAGGCGGGGCCGGCAGGCAGGCTCGCCGGCATTCCCGTGGTGTGGGTGAGCCGGTCGCGCGACACTCTCCCCCGCCTCGCGACGCGTCTAGGCGCCTGGTGCAGCGATGCAGTGGTGTCGCTGTCGCCGACATGCCTCGAGGACTTCGAGGGCGTGGAGATTCTACGGGACAAGAGCATCGAGATCCCCCTGGGAATAGACACCGGACGCTTCTGCCCCCAGCCTGACGCGCCAGTGCCAGACGGCCTTGGCATCACGCGTGGCCAACCCGTCGTGACGATGGTCGGAGCGCTGCATCCACGCAAGCGCCACGACGTCCTGGTCGAGGCCGCGCCGGAGATCGTCAGGCGCGTGCCCGCCGTGAGGATCCTGATCGTGGGCGGCGAGATTGAGGATGGTGACGGCGACTACGCGCCGCGACTGCGCGCGCGGGTGAAGGAACTCGGGGTGGAGGACTCGGTCTGTTTCACGGGCCGGCGCAGTGACGTGCCGGCGATACTGCGGATGTCGGGCGCGTTCGTGCTGCCGTCGGATCGGGAGGGACTGCCGGGAGCCGTGGTGGAAGCGATGGCGACAGAGCTGGCGACCATCGTGACGCCCGCGGCCGCGGCACCGGTGATCGATGGCGAGACGGGGCTCGTCGTTGCGGAGGGAGATCCGGCCGCTCTCGCCGATGCGACGGCGCGAGTATTGATCGATAGGGACATGGCGGAACGCATGGGGACGGCCGGGCGGGAGCGGGCGCGAGAGCATTACTCGCTGGAGACGATGGTGCCGAGGTATGTTGAGCTATACGAGCGACTGCTCGGGGGATTTCCCAATTCAGGACCCGTCGACGCGACAGACCTGTTTAGCGGAGGGTCTCGGGCGTCTCGGTCTTGATGGTGCTCGACGCATTGGCAGCTGCGTCGGCGACGACGGCGATCTGCTGGTCGAGTTGCTTGGTGTCCAGCAAGCGCGCGGCGGTGCTCGTCTCAAACCAAAGATCGTTCTGTTGGTCGACCGCGAACTTGCCTTCATAGAGGTCGTAGTTGCGGCGCAAGAGGCCTAGCAGGGCGGTGTTAGGCACATCTTTGGGAATGCGGCCGAGGTAGCTCTGGACCATCACGAAGTCGCCCGAGAGCCGCACCCACACGTCCGGCCCCTTGAAGATAACCTGATGCGCTTCGCCGTCTTCCACCCACTGGCTCGTCCACTCGCTCTCGGCGAGCAGGCTCGCAAGGGTATCTTCCGGAGTCTCCGGGGTAGCTGGAGTAGTATCCTCGGCGGCGTGCAGCGCCATGCCGATTGTGCCCAGCGCAAGCGCCAGTAGCAGGACTCCCGAGGACCATCTCTTCTTTGCGGTGAACATGCCTCGCTCCAATACACCTGCGGTCTATATGCCCCGTCAAAACGAGCTAGTATTATACTACTTCTGGCGGCGGCAACACAACCTCCGGGGCGCCGCTGGAGTGATACAAAAGGGGCGCGACCCCTGTGTGGAGTCGCGCCCCGAATGTACATCGTCGGCAACCGAGGTTGCCTTAGATCACGGCGTGGGTGGAGTGATGGTCACCAGCGTCGGGCCGATGACTACCTCCCCAGCAGTCCCCTCGAGGTACACGAGTTTCAGCCAGACCATGTCGCCCGGCTTGAAGGCGGTGTCCCAGACAACGGTGGCCGTGCCACCTGAGATCGCCGTGAAGATCTTCAGGAAGGCGGCTGTCAGGGTCGAGACGTCACTGGTCGCCAGGAACAGGCCGCCGGTGTCATCAGCGACCTTCTCCAGATCCGTCGTGACGACGCCCGTACCTAGCCCAATGGTGTAGATCGGGAAGCCCGCCGCTACCGCAGCGGCAATCAGGCTATCGCGCGTGGCCGTGCTGCGGTTGTCCACGCCATCGGTCAGCAGGATGACGGCCTTCGCGACTGCCGCCGGCGCGTCTGCGCGTCCATCGGTGATGAGGTCGTCAATGCCCTTCTGCCCGGCGTCCCACACGGCTGTGGAACCGCCAGTGCTGAGTGCATCGATGGCCGCGATCAACAAGCCCTTGTCGCTGGTGAACGGCTGGTCCACCGTGACGGTGCTGTTGAAGGAGATGATTTCGGCCCGATCGTCCGGCCCCATAAGGCCGACCATGACCTTGGCGGCTTCTTTGGATGCATCCATACGGCTCGGGCCGCCGGGGGTGGTGGCGGTAGACATGCTGCCGCTGCGGTCGATAACGACCGCGACGTCGGCGCCATCACTGACTCCGGTGCTGCAGCTACGTCCGTCGAGCCAACTGACGATGCTGCGTTTCACAAACGTGCCCGCAACGGCTGACACATCGGTCGTTCCCGCAACATCCGGGGCCTCGTAAACGGTGATGTCACCGATATCCATCGGACACGGCACGGCCAATCCGGCCAGACTCGGCCCGACACTCGCCGCCGAGGACGCGGGCGGGATAATCGGTCCGCCGTCGGGCGACGGTAGCGTGAAACCGTGCTGTCCGCAACCGAGGAACAGCGCGCCCAATAGGGCGAATACAGAAATCAGCGCAATAGCGCGAGTCGCTCTCATTTGGTACCCTCCTTTACCATTCCACGCTGGCCGAGCCACCAAAGGCTACGCTGCCATCGGGCGCGCCGAGGAGCGATGTGGCGGTCGTCGGTCCGGCCGTATTGGTTACGAAGAAATCTATGAACGACTCGTCGGTCAGGAATGTGGCTTCCCAGCGCACTCCGAGCGACCAGGGCACCTGGGTCCTTACCATGTTGGTCTTCTCGTTGATGCTGTTGTCGCCCGCGAGGATCGGCGTGACGTCACCGTGGATCCACCAATCGCCCGTGCTGCCGAGCGGAGCGACGATTCCGCAACCGATCCCGAAGATCGTGTCGAAGTGCTTGACAGTCGCGGGGAGGATGATTCCGACCGGACCACCGGTCATCTGGGTCCCGGGATAATCAGCGATCTTCGGGCTGATGATGACAAGGGCGTCACCAGCGTCGATGCCGATCGGTACTTCCAGGGTGAACACCGTCTCCTCATCCGCCGCGAACGCGCCGATGGGGAGGTTCGTGCCGGACATGTCGAGGATCTCGACGCCGGGGATGACCGTCCAGCCCCAGCTACCTTCTCTTACGGGACGGCCAACGTACTTCAGGTGGATGCCCGGACCGTCCAGCTCGCTGCGACGCGGGGCGCCGCCAACGACGGGAAGGCCGGTGTTGTCGAAGTCGACATACGTGACACCCACATCGAGCCGATCACTGATGCCGTACGCGATCAGTCCGCTAATGGTGTCGTTGCCTCTCTCCCAGTAACGCCAGTCGATCTCGACTCTCACGTCGCCGTTGTCCAGGGCGTTTGGGGAAGCAAGACCGGTTGTCCCCAACGCTGAGTCCTGAGCGACAAGTGGCGCCGCCAACAGTGCCACGAGACAGAGAGCCGTCAGGCCAAGTGCATGTCTCATCTGATGTAGTCCCCCTCCATAGTGAGCTAGTCGTGCTGCGAAGACAGAATGACCGTCTTAGTGTCAATTCGAGTCAGATCGTCGATCTACCTCGCCGCGCGACCCCTCTCTTCGTTAACGACACTGATTCCCTACTTCGCCTGGATTGGTCTCGTTCCTGCCTGTCGGCACCGCGGATGTTCCGGCATTGCAGTGCGCCAATCTTCAATTGTATCTTCGCTGGGCTCGTCGATAGCACCTCCGGCCGCTCTGAAAAAGTCACAGGGCGGTCGCGCGAAAAGCCACATCATACGGCACAATGCCTTGATCCGACCTATCGCCTCCCGGTCGGACAGCAGAAGGGGCACCAAGGTACGCGAGGCGTGGCCGGGGAAGAAGATGGTGAAACGGCATGGAGTTGTGCGTGACCCCGGGCACGACACGCGCCGTGAACCGAGGTCAGGAGGCGTGCGATGGCGATGAATGACGCGCCGGAGCCGGAAGAGCGCCCAGCCGAGGAACAAGCCTCTGCCCCGCCAAGGCGCCAGAAGATACAGCAGGCCGAAGGCCGGCGCGTCGACCGGGAGCGCCGCCGCGAGGAGGACCGGCGGTTCTATACGGTCGCGGGAATCGTGGCGGTCGTCTCGATCGGCATCGGCATCGGTATCGCGCAGATTATCTGGTAGCGATGCGGGCGGGCTACCCCCCGCCCTGATCGTCCAAGCGCTCCATGACGGCGGCGAGCTTTCGCTCGATCCGCTCGGTGTCGTCGCCCATCAGCACCGACGCAAGCGCGGCCGTGAAGGCACCCGTGAGAATGGCGCCGAGGATGACGAGCAGGACGGTGAGTAGTTGTCCCAACTTCGTGGCCGGGTCGTGAATGTCGGCAAAGCCCCCCGTACAGACTGTCGCAAAACTCCACCAGAGCCCCCGCGCCAACCGGGCCAGGGCGATCTCATCCTTCTTGGCCTTCAAAGCCTTCTCGGAGGAATCCCCAGACGCCAGGCCCTCGACGAGGTCGTCCCCATCCGCCGCATCCGCAGGCACCAGGCCTTCGCCAGGGCCGTCACCATCCGCCGTCTCCGCAAGCCCGATGTCCGGGACTAGCTCCTTCCCCTCTATCATTCCCATGGCGACGCCGCCCAGAATCAGGAAGACGAGCGTCGCCGCCAGGGGGCGGTTGAGCACGCGGACGTTGAATGACTTGGTTATCTTGTCGAAGCCACGGAAAACAAACGCGACGCCGCGCAACGCGCGGAGGACGCGCATGAAGCGGAGCATGCGCGCCGCGCGAGCGACTCGGAGGATGCGAGCGGCTCGGCCCCAGCGCACGAGTCCCCAACCGATGAGGGAGACGGGCAGGGATGAGACGAAGTCGATCCAGTGACGCTTGAAGAACCACCACTTCGACTCGGCGAGGGACATCTTCCAGAAGAACTCCCAGAGGAAGAGCGCGCAGATCGCGGTGTCGACCCAGACGAGCACGGCAACGACCTTCGCGGGGGCGGTCTCCCCGGCGTCCCACTCCCACACGAGCATGCCAAGCACGGCAGCGATGAGCACCATGATCCCGGCCTCGAGCGCGACGGCGCGCCCGCGGCTGCCGAGTCTCTCGACGACGCGCGCATCGAAGCGCTTCCGGCGGAGGAGTTCCTCGAGGTCACCGATCTGCTCGTTGAGATCCTGCCACTCTTCCTGAAGGCGCTTGACGATCTCGCGATGCGCCTCAAACGCGGCCCAGTCTCCTGACTGGGCCGTGCTCTTCTGCGCCTCACCCTCCTTGAGGATGTGGCTCCCCAATTCGGTCCTCTGCTCGATGGCGGAATCGGCAAGTTTCGCCAAGCTATCGATGGGCAACGAGCGAAGATCCGGAGCCTTCGCCTCGCGGAAAGCCTCGACCACACCGTCTTCCACACGGTTCCACATGCCATGCCTCCGTGAAAGGTCATCACGCGCGAGAATACGCCCCGAGTGTACAACCTGGGGCGCGGTTTGGCTACCCGCGGTCAATGGGAGGGTCGTCAGGTCCGGGGGACGGTTGCCGGGATCGGCGAGGGATCGTCGATCACTCTCAGCGACGCCTTGAGGGCGTCGACAATGGTGGGGTCGTAGGCTTTGCCCGCAAGGCGCTCGATCTCAGCGATGGCCTCATCGGGCTCGAGTTCCTGGCCTCGAGGGCCTTGGGCGGTCAGCCGCGCGTGCTCCTGAGCCACCGCCAGAATCCGCGAGCCGAGAGGGATCTCCTCACCTTTCAGCCCATCCGGGCGCCCGCACCCGTCGTAGCGCTCGTGATGGTGCAAGACGATGTTCGGGATCGGGTCCGCGACGCCGAGGTGTGTCAGCAGACGCGCGCCGATCTCATCATGCTGGACGAGGAGGCCCTGCTGCTCGTCAGACAGCTCATCGAGTTGGGCGCTCAGCAGTTGGGTCGGCAAGCCAGCCTTCCCGACATCATGGACCAAACACGCCACTCGCAGCGCCCAACGCTCAGCCGGCGGCATGCCGGCCTGCTCGGCGATGCCGATGGCGTAGGAGGCAACGCCCCGGGAGTGATGAAGCGTGTCTTCGTGCGCCTGATCAACGCTGGCGGCGAGGGCCTCGGCGACCCGCATGGCACCGGTCTGAGCATCGGACAGGTCCGCTCCGCTGCCCTCGTCGAGGCCGATTTTTTCTGATATGGTGCGCCAACGCTTGACCTGGTACAGCTCCCGGTCGGCCGACGCCAGCAATTCCGTCGGATCAGCGCCATCCGCGGGACACGTCGCCGCGCCGATGCTCACCGACAGGTCGATCGGCGCCTGGCCTCCGGGCGAGATCGCAGCATTGGCGACCGCGTTCTGGATGCGCGCCATGCAGCGGACGGCCTCGTCGCGGCCGGCGCCCGGCAGGACGACACAGAACTCATCGCCGCCAAGCCGCCCGACCAGGTCGCTGCCACGCACGGCTCCGGAGATGCACCGGGCAACCTCCTTTAGGACCTCGTCACCCGTACCATGACCGTACGTGTCGTTAACCGACTTGAAGCCGTCCACATCCACCATCAGGACGGACACGGGGACCGACGCCACGCCCGCCCACTGGACACACTCGCTCAGGCGCTCCTGGATGTAGCCATGGGTGCAGACTTCGGTAAGCGCGTCGGTGCGCACGGCCTCGCGAAGCGCGCTGTTTAGCTGTCGCGTCGTGTCCATCTGTCGGTCCAGTTCGCTGTGACTCGTCCGAAGCTGCTCTGTCTGCGTCTCCATGGCTTCAGCCATCTCATTGAACGACGCGACGAGGTCCCGGAACTCTTTCGGCCCCTCGGGCGTGGCGCGGCGAGACAGGTCGCCGCGGGCCAGAGTTCGCGCCGCACCGCGCAGGTGCTCGATCGGGTGGGCGATGAGCCGAGCCAACATGCCGCCCACGCCGGCGGCGAAGAGCAAGACGCTCGCGACGAGCAGGATGTTCAGCCACGTGGCCCGGTAAAGCACTGTGCTATGGCCGTGATCGCTGATGACGGCGGTTACGTAGATGCCCGCCTGGCCGCCGCCCGTCGTCGCCTGGCGGGTCTGGGCGAGGTACGAGTCACCCTCGCGCCGGAAGGCTCCGGCATCGGCTACGTTCTCGGCCAGCTCGAGCAACTGGCTGCGCCCGATAGGGAGCCCTGGCGGCAGGATCGCCGGGAGGTTATCCTCGGGCCACACGATGATCGAAACATCGGGACTGCGACGCAGGTCGAGGCACAACTCGCGACCCACGTGATCGAAGAGAACCAGCGTCACCACCCGGTCGTCAGACTCGAACTCAACATCCGAGGGAAATGCGAGGTAGGCCTCGTCACGGTGGTCAGCCAGCCACACGACTTGACGACCGCCCGTGAGGCGCGGCGAGACAGGGGTGTCGTGTAGCTTGTAGCTTGGGCCAGCGGCCGCGAGAGGCTTCCCGGCCCCGTCGAGGAGGGCGGCGGCGTCGAAGCCATGCTCAGACGCGATCTCCTCGCAGATCTCCGGGTAGGTCTCGGCGCGATCGCCCCAGATGGCGGTGGCAAGCCTTGGATCCTTGGCGGCCGCTTCCGCGGCTTCGATGCCCGCGTCAATGCGGTTCGATACTTGCTGGGAGGCGTAGGTCAGGGATTCGGCAAGACGCTGTCGATCGGCCGCGGATTGCGCTGAGTAGAAGGACAGGGCGGTGACGATCGAGACGGTCAGCGCGGGGATGATAGCGAGGCCCGCCAACCACGGGATCAGGCTCGAGCGAATCGGTCTGCTCGCCGCTCGGTCGCGGAATGATTGGATTGCCTTCTTCACGGCGGTCAGCCGCATTCTCGGTCCCCCTGCAGATCTCCACGACGGCGCCTGCGCTCGGTTCCCGGAATCAGAAGGAGCCCAGAGTGAAGCGCGCCGAAGGAGGAGACCTTAATGGTTCATACCACAGACCGCGCCCGGTATTCAGACGTTTTTCGTGGCTCGGGACGGGCCAGGGGTTTGTGGACGGTGCGGCGAACCGCGCGAGTGGCGCTACGCGGACACGGAGCGAAGATAATGGGCACATCGGTATTGGTCGCCGTCATCGCGTTTGGCCTGGCTTTGGGCGCGAACAGCCAAGCCTCCGACGCGGACGGTTGGCTCGGCAGCCAGGAGGGCATCAGCGACGAGGTGCTGGCGCCATGGACCCCCGTTCGGGTGAAGGGCAAGCGCGAGAAGACGGTGAGCGTGTGGGGTCGCGAGTACGAGTTTGACGGGTTGCCGTTTCCCTCGCGGATCAACATCCGAGGGACAGACATCCTGGCTGGACCGATACGGCTCGTTGCGGTCGTTGACGGTGCGGAGCAGGAATGGACCGAGCGCGGCACGCCGGTGTTGAACGCTGCTCCAGCCGTCGCTCACCTCGCGCCCATCGCCCGTGCCGACGCGAGCTATGTTGACTCCAATGCAATAGTCGAATACGACGGCATGATTCGATCCGAGATAGCGCTCGCCGAGGATGGCGGCAAGTCTCTCGACTCGCTCACTCTCGAGATCCCCATCAAGCGCGAGCACGCGAAGTACCTGTACCACTACCCGGGCAAATGGGGCAGCGCCTACAACGCGGGCGCGCTGCCGGCGGAGGGTTTCACGAACCCGTTCAAGCCGTATGTCTGGCTTGGCGACGAGGATTTGGGGCTGGCGTGGTTCTGCGAATCCGACGAGGGCTTCTTCCCGCTGGATCGTGACGACGTGATCGACATCCGCGAGGAGGGCGACGCGGTCGTGCTGCGGATTCGGATCATCGCCGAGCCCGTCGATCTGGATGAGTCGCGCAACTACGTATTCGGCTTCCAGGCCACGCCCGTGAAGCCGGTCGTCGAGGATGTTTGGGATATGCGGATCGTGCATCATGGCGGCTACGGCATCGACACGCAACAGGCCCCCAGCAATGCCTGGTTCGAGTATCCCGCCGAGGGCAACATTGATCTCGCGGAAGGCACGTTCGAGGCATGGGTCAGGCCGCGTTTCGATACGGATCCGCCGATCACGCGAGAGGACGGCAACAGAGGCTCGTACAACCAGGAACTGCTGCGGGTGAACTTCCCCGGTGGCGATGTCATTGGCTTCTACTGGAACATCGACGATCGCGGGATGCGGGCGTACATCAAGAAGGGCAGCCAGCACCCGATGGTCGTCGGCGGGCCCAGCAGACTGGAGCGCGACACCTGGCACCACGTCGCCCTCACATGGGGTGATGAGGTCCGCGTATACGTCGACGGCGAGCTGACCGTCTCGCAAGCTTGGTCGGGCACTCTCCCCCACGCCCTCACGGACGCCAGGATCCACTTGGGTTCGGGCAAGGCACAGTTCGACGTGGGCGAGGTCCGCATCTCAGACGTCGCGCGCACCTCGTTCGACATATCGGCGCAGCCCATCGCGGGCGCGCGGACGCTGCTACTCGACCACCTCGACGAGGACTCGACGCTTGCCGACAAGAGCGATTCGAGCGTGCACGTCGATGGCAAGTTCGGCGAGGCTCTCACGCTCTACGAGCCAGGGCCCACACAGACCATCATCGACCGACTCGCGGAGTTGGGCGTGAGGACGATCGTGTTCCACGAGCATTGGACGGACATCCAAAACTACACCAGCACCACGCATGGCGATGATCTGCGCAAGCTCGTGGCGGCGTGTCACGAGCGCGGGATGAAGGTGCTGCTGTATTTCGGTTACGAGATCTCCACCATCGCGCCGGAATGGGACGAGTGGGCGGAGAAGTGCCTGATCGCCCCGCGCCACGGCGCCTACACGCGCCAGCCCACGCAGACCGCCTACACGGTCTGCTACGAGAGCGCGTGGCAGGACTTCATGGCGGCGGGCATGGCGCGGATGATGGATGAGTACGACATCGATGGCGCGTACCTCGACGGCACGGCGAATCCGTGGGGTTGCTCGAACACGCTCCACGGCTGCGGTTACGAGGCGCCGGACGGATCGCTTCGCCCGACGTACTCGATCGCCGGCGCGCGAGAGATGATGCGGCGCATCTACACGCTCGTGCGCTCGCGCAAGCCGGACGGGCTGGTCAACGTGCATCAGTCGACGTGCATGACGATCCCGACGCTCGCGTGGGCGACGAGTTACTGGGATGGCGAGCAGTTCGGCGGGATCGCTCCCGGGGCATCCGCGCTGGAAGTGCTGCCGCTCGACACCTTCCGCACGGAGTTCATGGGTCATCAGTGGGGAGTTCCGGCGGAGATGCTCTGCTACAATCGCCCGTACACGTATCGCCAGGCGATGAGCTTCGCGCTGCTGCACGACGTGCTGGTGCGCGGGAGAATCGGCGCCGGGCTGGAGATGGAATCGAAGCTCTGGCACGAGATGGATGCGTTCGGGAGGCGCCAGGCGCGCTTCATCCCGTATTGGGAGACGGACCTGCCCGTCCGCACGGGTGAGGCGGCGCTTAAGGTCACCACGTATTCGCGCGGGCGGAAGGGCGCGATGCTGATCATATCCAACCTCGGCGGGGAGCCCGTCGACGCGCGCGTGGAGATCGATCGATCCAAGCTCGGACTGCCGGCCGGAGCCAAGCTCGGGGCGCGTGACATCCTGGGCGAGACAACGATAGGCATTGAGGGCGATGTGCTGAGCTTCGCGCTCGATCCGCTCGACTTCAGAGCCCTGCACATCACGCCGGAGAGGTAACGAATGGCCGACGCCGTGGACACGCTTCCCGAGAGCCCGAGAGTCTCGCCGCGACGACGCAAGCTCGCGGTGGGGATGGCGGGCGTCGGGTCGTCGGCGGCCCAGGTGCTGATCATCCGCGAGCTGATGGTCGCCTCAAGCGGGAACGAACTCTCGATCGCGGTCGTGCTGTCGCTGTGGCTATTCTGGTCGGGAGTCGGCTCGTGGATCGGCGGCTGGGCCATCGCGCGGAGCGAGAGGCCCAGCGAGTTCCACGTCCGATGGATCGCGCTCATTGAGGTGATCGTCCTCGGCGGGTGCCTGATCATTGCGCGAGCGGGACTCTACGCGTTGCGCGAGGCGTTCGGGGGGGTGCTCGCAGACTGGCACCTCGTACCCCACGCCGGCGGAACGCTGAGCTTGCCGCAGCTTCTGCTCCTGACGACGCTCGCCACGGCTCCGGCGGGCATCCTGCTTGGCTGGCAGTTCGCAGCCGGGGCGAAGCTCATCGGGAGCGATTCCAGCGACGATGACGGGCCATCTCTGGCGTACATCTTCGATTCTCTCGGCCACCTCGTCGGCGGGGCGCTCGTGGCGATTCCCGCTATCATCATGATGCCGGCGGGCGTTGTGATGGTCATCGCATGCCTGCTGGTGCTCTCGAGCGTGGCGCTGCTGAGCCACGGAACGGGACGCCTGGCGCTGGTGCTGGTCGCGATGCTGATCCTGGGAGCCGGGGCGATGTTCATCCGCCCCGCAACGCTCAATGCCCGCTGGCACCCGCACGCGTTGCGCGCCTCGTATGAGAGCCGGTATGGCAACATCAGCGTGCTCCAAGGCGAGGGCGGCGAGCGGTCGTTCTTCATCAACGGCTCCCACGCGTTTGAGACGGCCGAGGCCCTCGCGGGGGAACAGTGGGTGGACCTCCCGCTGCTGGCTCACCCGGACCCTAAGCGCGTGCTACTCATCGGCGGCGGACCGCGCGCGTTGCGACAGGTTCTGAGGCACGATCCCGAACGCGTGGTCTACTCGGAGCTGGACCCGACTACGATTGCCGCCATCCGCGACCATGCCCCGCGCGATTTGGCGGCGGCGCTTGATGATCCGCGAGTGGACGTGAAGCTGGGCGACGCGCGATACCACCAGTCTGATATGGAGGCGGCCGGAGATCCGTTCGACGTCATCCTCATAGCGCTTGGGGATCCGACCACCGCGCAGCTCAACCGTTACTACACGGTCGAATGGCTCGTCTCGGCACAGTCGCTCGCCACGGGCGGCATTGTCGCGTTCCAGGCGATGTCGTCGGGGGATTACCTCAACGAGGAGTTGAAGGCCTACAACGCGTGTCTGTATCAGACGGCCGTCGAGGCCGGTTACGCTCAGGTTCTGGTCTTCCCCGGTCCGCGCGCGACGTTCTTGTGCTCGGACCTTCGCGACGAGATAACGCTCTTCGATGATTTCGCGGCTCTGGAGGAGCGCATCAACGAGCGAGGCCTGGATGTCTCGGAGGTGCTCGCATCGTTCTACGACGCGCTCGACCCGTTCCGGCGCGAGGATCGCCAGCGCGAGATGCGCGAGGCGACGGGCGTGCAGATCAACCACGATTTCGCGCCACGGTGCTACTACTACGCGCAGGTTCTTTGGGCGAGTTGGTGGCCGGGCGCGACGTCGACCCTCATGCGGCTCGCCGGGAAGATCACGACCGCGGGTCTTGTCTGCGGGATCGCGGGGATTTCGATACTGCTGCTCATCCCCACGTTCCTGACTCGCCAGCCATGGAGGGTCGCCGCGCCGTGCGCGGTCTTCGCGGCGGGCGCCTGCGGGATGACGCTTGAGGTCGTCATACTGCTGGCGATCCAGAGCGTTTACGGCTACGTTTACGGGGTGATCGGGCTTGTGATTGGGGTGCTGATGGCCGGTCTTGCGGCCGGCGCGTGGGCTGCTCACCGACGTCGCGCGCGACAGGCCCCCGGGCGTTGGCTGATCTTCAGCCTGGTTGCTGTCGCCGTGGTCGCGTGGGCGATGTCGCGCCGGTTCGGGATGGGCGGCGATACGCTCGGGGACGATTTCTTCCGCGTGACCTTCGTGTTCGTGCGGTGCTTTATACTAGGAGCCATCGGAATCATGGTGGGGGCCATCTTCCCGTGCGCCGTCGCTTTGCGCTCACGCGATGGACAGGGCGCGCGGCACGGGACGATGCTGTATGGCGTCGACCTTATCGGCGCGTGCGGCGGCGCGCTGCTAGCAGGCCTTATTCTGATCCCACTACTCGGGGCGGCGGGCACGTGCCTGACGGTGACCGCCCTGGCGGGCGGAGCCGCCGCTATCGCGCTGGTCGCTCAACTGAAAGGATGATCATGTTGCCAACAAGCCTACTGATTCCCGCACTTCTCATGCCGACAGGCGCTTCGGCGCAAGTGACTAATCGCGTTCTCGATGAGGTCGTCGTCGGCCAGACCGTCGAGGCCGATGAGTTCCACCGTGCCTTCGAGGGGCACATCGGGATGAACCTGCACTTCCCGGACCACCCGGACGACGACACGGGGCTGATGCTCCTGCTCCACGGCTGGGGCGGCGACTACCACCAGTACGACGCCTATGCCGAGGACTGGCGCAACCGATACAACTGCGTCATGGTGCAAGTGCAATACCGCGGCTCCAAGGATGCCAGCACGCCGTATGACTTCGGCAAATACCAGGCGATCGACGTGCTGCGGTGCATGCACCGCGTACGCCAGCAGTGCAAGATCAACGACGAGCGGATCTTCGGCTGGGGCGGCTCGGGCGGGGGGAACGTGATTCTCCAATGTGGGAAGATGGCGCCGAACACGTTCGCGCTCATCGTCGAACACGCGGGGATCACCCACCCGACCAACGCAGCCGACATGGAGGCCGGATGGGATCGGCCGAATCGCGCGGGCGGCTGGCAAGGCACGGCGCTCGGAGGCACCAAGGAATACCCCGAGCACGAGAAGCTCGTGCGTGACCCGGTCCATCACGCGGATCTGTTCAACACGAAGGTCTACGTCTTCCATCCCGACCTCGACACAACCGTCGGAGTGCAGCATGGCATCCAGATGGCCTACGCGCTGAAGGCGGCCGGCAAGGACGCGGTGCTGGAACTCATCGAGGGCGGCAACCACTCGTCCGGCGGAGCGCTCGATCCGAACGAACGCAGCCGCAAGACCTCGACAGAGTTCTACGCGGGAGAGGACATCCTGACGCGCCGCAAGAGCGGCCCGACCGATTTCGACCGCCGCGAGCCAGTCAGGCTGCCGGTGAATGATGGGATGTACTACCAGGTTGTATATGACGTAGAGGATGGCCTGCCGAGGCTAGAGGGACCGTTGGAGGACTAGAGCCCGCCGCAGGTCGGTGGCTGCCGCATCGCGAACAGCCTCGCCCTACCGAATGTGATGATTGAGGAGCGCTCAGAACACGATGCCCGGCCCGCGAAGCGCGTTGAGACCGATCTACCTGATGGCCCTGTTGCCCATGGCGGCCACGATATTGGGATGCCCGAATGAGGCGCCAGCGCCGAGTCCGGGTGCCGGCACGGATCTGATCCTCGCGACGACGACGAGCACGTACGACTCCGGCCTGCTGGATGAGTTGCTCCCACCGTTTGAGGCGGAGTGGGGCGGGACGCTCAAAGTCATGGCGGTTGGCACGGGGCAGGCGCTTGAACTCGGTCGCCGAGGCGATGCGGACGTGCTGATGGTTCACGCGCCATCGCTGGAGAAAGCGTTCGTGCAGGAGGGATACGGCGTCGAGCGCGTCGGGTTGATGTACAACGATTTCGTCATCGTTGGACCTGAGGCCGACCCCGCAAATGTCGCCGACGCGGCCGGCGCGACGGAGGCTCTGCGGCGAATCGCCGAAGCAGAGGCGACATTCGTCTCTCGCGGAGACAACTCGGGCACGCACGCGAAAGAGAAAACCATCTGGGAGGCGCTGGCCCGAGAACCCGAGGGCGAGTGGTACCTGTCGGCGGGATCGAACATGTCGTCAGTGCTGCGGATGGCGAGCGAGAAGGATGGGTACACGCTCTCGGATCGCTCCACTTACCTCGCGCAAGATGGCCTGGAGCTGAAGGTGCTGTGCGAGGGCGATCCCATCTTGCACAACCCGTACGCCGTCATCGCCGTGGATCCCGGGAAGAACCCCAACGCCAACACGGCCGGCGCGCAGGCCCTGATCGAGTACCTTCTGTCCGCGCGCGGTCAGGGCATCATCGAGAGCTATGGGACCGAGAGATTCGGGCAACCGCTGTTTTATCTGCTGGACGAGGAATAACGGTCGTCGCAGCATTCATGGATGAGATCCTCCGCGGCCTACAACACGCGCTCCACCTTCTCACCAACGACGCCGAAGCGTGGCGAGTCATCGGGCTGTCGCTCGCCATATCGGGCGGGTCCGTGGCCATCGCCGCAGCCATCGGCGTGCCGCTGGGTGTGTTCGTCGCGCTCAGATCATTCCCGGGCCGACGCTTCGTAATCGCGCTGCTAAACGTGGGCATGGGGCTCCCGCCGGTCGTCATCGGCCTGCTGGTGTACATCCTGCTCTCACGCGCGGGGCCGCTCGGGTTCCTGGGGTTGCTATTCTCGCCCGGCGCCATGGTGATCGCGCAGGTTGCCATCGTAGCGCCGATCATCGCGGGGCTGACGCTGTCGGCTGTCTCAGAGCAAGACCGAGGCGTGCAACTAACCGCCCGCTCGCTGGGCGCGACAAGGCTGCAGGTTGTCTGGGCGATCCTCAGCGAGGCGCGTTTCGCGATGGGCGCGGCGGTCGTCGCGGGCTTCGGGCGGGCGATCTCAGAGGTCGGCGCGGTGATGCTGGTCGGCGGCAACATCGCCCACCACACGCGTGTCATGACAACAGCCATCGTGCTTGAGACGCGACAGGGCGATTTCGACCTGGCCATCGCGCTGGGCATTGTACTGCTGCTGACATCGCTACTCATCAACTTCGCGCTGACGTACCTCCAGCAAGGCCGGAGGCCAGAATGATCGGACTCAAGGCCGAGGGCATCACGCACCGGTACGGCGACCACGCCGTGCTGCGCGACGTGTCGCTGGCCATCCCCAAGGGCCAATCGCATGTGATCGCCGGGCCGAACGGCTCAGGCAAGAGCACGCTGCTGCGGATTCTCGCGCTCCTGGAGGAGCCGACCGAGGGTCGCGTGAGCATCGATGGCGAGCCGACATCGCAGGCGGAGGTCGCCGCGCGCCGGCGAGAGATGGCGTTGGTCGCGCAGCCGCCCTACCTCTTCCACGGCACCGTCCTCAGCAATGTCGCGTATGGCCTGAAAGTCCGGAGACTCCCTCGCGCGGAAATCCGGGAGCGGGTCGAATCGGCCATCACCTGGGCGGGCCTGGAGGAAGTCGCTCAGCAGGCGGCTCGGACGCTGTCGGTCGGGCAATCGCAACTAGTGAACCTTGCGCGAGCGGTCGCTCTCCAGCCACGGGTGCTGCTGGTGGACGAGCCAACGGCCGGCCTCGACGTGCGCAACGCGGGGAAGGTCGAGGAGCTTGTGTCCGCATATGCGAGCGATCCGGAGACGACCGTGCTGCTTGTCACCCATCATCTCCCACAAGCCCGGCGGCTGGCGCAGAACTTGACGCTGCTCTACGAGGGCCAGGTCGTCGACAGCGGCCCCATCGCCGACCTGCTCGAACGCGCCGACGATCCTCGCGCGGCGGCGTTCCTCTCGCACCACGCGATGCCCTAGCCGGCACTCTTCGCCCTTTGCCAGCGTTTCTCGTAGAGGAACCCTACATACTCTCACCGAAATGTAGGGTTTGCACCTATCGCACTCCGTGGAGGCTCCCGCCATGGGCGCTCCGTCCAAGCCCAGCCTGCGTCGTTACAGCGACATCCGCGACCTCATCGCCAACAGCGAGGATCCGACACCGCTCGTGCGGGTGAACCACATCATCCCGGACGGAGCGTTCGAACTGTACCTGAAACTCGAGTGGATGAACCCGTTCGGGTCGATCAAGGATCGCACCGCCGCGTATCTCTTGCGAGGGATGGAAGAGCGTGGCGAACTCGAAGGCAAAAGAATCGTCGAGCCCTCATCGGGCAACACGGGAATCGCGCTGGCGGGGATCGCCGCGCTCATGCGGAAGCAGTTGACCGTGACAATCCCCGACGGAGTGCCGGATGCGAAGAAGATCCTGCTGCGGATGCTCGGCGCCATCGTCTGGGAGACGCCGGACGACCTCTGCCCCATCGACCACCCGAAAGACGGCGCGATCGCTCTGGCGCACGCGATCACCCGCGGCGAGAACACCAAAGACGACTACGTCATGCCCAACCAATACGAGAACGAGGACAACGTCCTCGCGCACTATGACTCGACGGGCCCGGAGATCTGGGAGCAGACGGCGGGCGAGGTGCGGTACTTCCTGGCGGGCTACGGCACGTGCGGGACGATCACGGGCGTGGGTCGCTACCTGAAGGAACAGAACCCAGACATCCAGGTCCTCGCTATCGAGCCCCAGAAGGGCCATCGGCTGCCGGGCTTGAAGAACATGTCGGAGTCGAAACAGCCCGAGATCCTCGATCCAGATGTGATCGACCATGTCATCCGAGTGGACGACGAGGCGGCGTATGGGATGACGAAACGCATCTACCGCGAGGAGGGGATGATGGTCGGTCCGTCGACCGGCGCCATCGTCCACGCGGCGGCGGAGTTCGCGAATGGGCACGAGGGGCTTGCCGTGGCCGTATCGCCCGATAGCGGGCTGAAATACACCAGCTTCTTCGCCGATATCTTGGGGGATGAGGGGCTTCCCGAGGTCTGAGGCGGAATCAACAGGAGGGCACGCATGTCAGACACTCCGGAGCGCAAGCCGCGCGCGACATTGACGATCGCCGGGAAGAACATCGGACTCAACAAGTTCGTGGAGGACGTCCTGGTGAACGTGGTCTCGGGCTTCCTTGGCGCGCTCAAGAAGACCGGCCCCGGCGAGGTGGTCATCACCATCCCCGCCGAGAGGCGATCCGAGACAGACGAGTAAGTCCCCGACACGGACCCGGACGCTCCCGAGTGGCGCTCTGGGGCAGGCGCGAATATCGAACTATCACCCTCGCCGCGCGTTTCCTCTAGGAACCACTCGGAGGCACTGTCGCACAATGAGAAGCCCAACCACGGCCCTCGCCTGCGGCGTCGCGATGATGTATCTGCTCCTGTCCATCTGCCAAGCCGCCCCGGCTGATGTCTTCGTCCCGCCCGAGCCGCTACGAATCGGCGTGGGTGGCGACTGGGGGGACGGGCTCGACGGCATGCTGGCCGAACGCGGGCTGCCGTACGAGCGGATCTTTGCTTGGGAACTGAGCGACCCCGAGGTGCTGAAGCGCTTCGACCTCATCCTCCTGTCATGCCCGGCGCCGCTTCAGGCTGGCTTCGACGAAGCGCTTGACGCGTGGATCAAAGCGGGCGGGCGCGCTTACATCGAAACCTCGAGGTACGGAAGCAGGCCGCCGCTGATGCCGACATACGTGTCGACCCTGGGCCTGGCGCCCGACCCCTCGGATGTCGTGATCGTCGACCCGGCCTTCGTCACGGCCCGCGGTGTTGAAGCGGGGGCGCCGATAGACCTGTACGACATGACGAGCATGCTGCTGCAGGCGCATGAGGGCTCCGACTCCAGGGTCATCGCCCAATACTGCCCGGACAAGGGGGGCGAGCCGCTTCAGGGCGCCGCCGTCCTGAGCTTGACCCTCGGGGAGGGAGAAGTCATCCTTGCGGGTTCACCACTTGCGTTCTGTTGCTTCCGTGGCGAGGCTACCCGGCCCATCTTGTATGCGATCATCGACCACTTCCTGCGCGGACTGGGCCAGCCGCGTCTGACATCGGTTGCTCCTGAGCCGCAAGAATCTGCCCCGGGCGCGAAGGCCCGCGACAGCGCGCCCGCTCCGGTCGCCGGGACGCCGCCGGACGGCTTCGAGCCGGTGGATGCCATGGCCGCGGCCCCGTACAACGTCACGGCGACGTTGGGTCCAGCGTCTGGACCGCGCGGACCGGCGTCTATGCTCGTTCTCGATGGACAACCGAGCCCGTCGGGCAAGATGACGCG
>CAZKUN010000129.1:0-25440 GCA_964555935.1 uncultured Armatimonadia bacterium
GACGTGGATGAGCGGCGCCGGGGTGTCGGTGATGGATGGCTTGTCGGTCATCGGATGTGCCTTCGGTTGCGACCCCGCCGAGGCGATACGCTACAGTGCCAAGTCTGCTAACGAGCCGCCGCCGAGCATGTGGGCGACGGCGCTAGCGGTTGCCACGCGGGCCGCGACGATCCGGCTTCGGTTTTCGGCGACGGTCGCCAGCTCGCTCCCCACGTGCGCGGTGAGTTCGGTCCGCATGCGTGCGGCCTCCGCCGGTCCCGTGCTGCCGAGGCTACGCTGACGCTCCAGGCAGTTGAGCGGATCGAGGAAGTCCAAGTCGTCGGCCGCGGCGTCGACGTCGAACTCGGCAAGGATGTCGACGACACGATCCGTGGCGCCGAGGGTCTTCTTCTCTTCGATCAGTTTGCCGACGATCGTCCCGACGATTTCGTGGCACTTACGAAACGGCAGGCCCCGGTCGCTGACAAGCCAGTTCGCCAGCTCGGTTGCGGTGGCGAAGTTCTGGGCCACGAGCGCGCTCATGCGCTCTTCGCGAAGCTCCATCGTCTCGAACTGTGCCGCAACGGCCTGAAGGGTCATCAGCGCCAGATCGAGCGCGCGCCAGAGAGGCGGCTTGTCCTCCTGGATATCGCGGTTGTAGCCGCTGAGCAGCGCCTTCATCATAGTCAACGCCTGGATGAGGCATCCGTACATCTCGCCCGTACGAGAACGTGCCAGCTCGGCGAGGCATGGGTTCTTTTTTTGCGGCATGATCGAGCTGCCGGAAGTGAGCGCGTCGCTGATCTCGACCATGCCGAATTCGTAGGTCGAGAAGACGACGAGTTCTTCGGACATGCGCGAGAGCTGGGAGTACAGAATCGATAGCACTGACAGCGCTTCGATGACGAGATCTCGCGAGCCGACGGCATCGAGAGCGTGTTGCTCGACGCGGTCGAATCCAAGCAGGCGAGCGGTCATCTCGCGGTCGGTTGGGAAGCTCGTGCCGGCGAGCGCGCATGCGCCGAGAGGGCAAGCGTCGACGCGCTTGAAGACGTCAAGCAGGCGGGCATGGTCGCGCGCGAGCACGGATGCGTGACCTGTCAGCCAGAAGGCGACGCTGATCGGTTGAGCGTGCTGCGTGTGCGTGTAGCCGGGCATCACCGCGCGCTCCTGTCCCTCGGCGCGGGCGAGGAGAACTTGCTGGAGGGCGGAGACGCCGTCAGCGACATCGAGGAGTTCAGCCCGCAGGCGCAAGCGCGAATCTGTGACGACCTGATCGTTCCGAGACCGAGCCGTGTGCATCTTGCCGCCGAACTCAGCCCCGGCTCCCTGGATGACGTGCTTCTCCAGGTTCATGTGAATGTCTTCATCCGCTGGGTTGAGTTCGAGCGTGCCCGCCTCGACTTGCTCGCGAGCTTCCTCGAGGTAGCGCAGGATCTCCCGCACCTCGTCGTCGGCCAGGATCCCCTGTTTGCCGAGCATGAGGACATGGGCCTCGCTGCCCCAGATGTCCTCGGCGGCCATGCGAGCGTCCGTGTCGACGCTCTGGGAGTAGTTGACGAAGATGGCGTCAGGTTCTGAGCTGAACCGTCCGCCCCATAGTTTCGTGCTCTTGTCAGACATCGGTTAGCTCTCCGTGGCTCGTCCCGTGGGCCTTCGGGCCGGATACTTGCGGTCGCGTCTCCGACGCGGTCCTCGTATTCAGCCCCTCCGAACGGCAAACGTATCAGGCGACGGGGCGTTCGCAGTAGGCGCAGACCGTCTGGCCGAGAGACGCCTGGAATTCGGGCGTGGCGTTCGGTTCCATGTTCGTGACGCAGCGGTCGTTGTTGCACTCGTCGCGAACGTCGACGGCCGGCTCGACGGTCGGAAGCGGCCGGTCAGTGACATCGGTTGCCGGAAGATCCTGAAGGCCGAGGAGAGCCGAGATGAGCGCCATGCGGACCGGGACGCCGCCATCCGCTTGCTCGAAGTAGACCGCGCGCGGATCGTCGTCGATTTCCGGATTGATTTCATCGACGCGCGGGAGCGGGTGCATGACAAGCATGTCAGCGGGCGCTCTCGCCATCAGTTCTGCGTCTACCGCATACGTCCCGTCGACGTCGACATGCCCGCCCGCGTCTTCGAAGCGCTCGGTCTGAACCCGCGTGACGTAGACGGCATCGAGGGTCGACAGGACCGCATCGATGTCGCGGACCTGTTCGGGCTCAGAGCTGGCGATGTGCGAAACGCGGGCGATGATCGGTTCCGGCATGCGGAGCTGGTCGGGCGCGATGCATACGACCGTCGCGCCGAGTCTCGCAAGCGTCGGAGCGAGCGAGTGAACCGTGCGGCCGTGCTTCAGATCCCCCAGCAGACCGATGGTGAGGCCGTCGATGGCGCCCTTCTTGCGCTGCAGCAGGAAGAGATCGGTGAGCGTCTGCGTCGGGTGTTCGTGCGCGCCGTCGCCGCCGTTGATGAGCGGCACGGTAGCGGTCCGCGCAGCCAAGCGCGCGGCCCCCTCGAGCGGGTGACGCACCACGAGGACGTCGGCGTAACCGGAGCAGACTCGCGCCGTGTCGACGAGGGTCTCGCCCTTTGCGGCTGAGGTGCTGGCCGAGCCCGCAAAGCCGATGACTTGCCCGCCGAGCCGGAGCATGGCCGACTCGAACGAGAGGCGCGTGCGGGTACTGGGCTCGTAGAACAGCGCGCCGAGAATGCGGTCGAGCGGCGCGACGGGCGTGGCCATGCCCTGGCACCCGAAGCCGATGGCCTCAGCCATCTGCTCGGCGAGCGTGAGCAGCCCGATGAGTTCTTGGCCCGTGAGTTCGTCCGTCGAGATGAGACTGCGTCCCGCCAGCGAGAGCATCAGTTCTTCGCCTCCCGTGCTGTTTCAATAGCTTCTTGCATCTCCCGAGCGGCCGTCGCGGCGGCATCGGCGTAACAGGTTGCGTCGGGGTTCTTCTCGAACGCGTATAGAATTCCGCTGGATGAGTTCACGACGGCACCGAGCCCATCTCGATCGAAGCCACCCACGACATCGTCGGCCGTGCCGCCTTGGGTCCCGTAGCCTGGCACGAGGAACCAGGTGCGCGGCATCGCCTCGCGGAGTTGCTCCAGTTCGGCTGGGAAGGTGGCCCCCACGACGGCGCCGACGTCGCTGTAGCCACACTCGCCGAGGCAGTCGCTGCCCCACTCTTCCACCAGCGATCCAACGTGTTCATGAACGCGGCGGCCGTCGCTGAGCGTGAGGCTCTGGACCTCGACGGACGACCGGTTGGATGTCTTCACCAGCGCGAAGACGCCGCGCCCGTGCTTGCGGCCTTCATTGGTGAAAGGCCTAATGCCATCAGAGCCGAGATATGCGTTGACGGTCAGCGCATCGGCCGCCAGCGGGCCGTCGCCGAGATAGGCTCGAGCGTAGGCGGCGGCGGTGGATGCGATGTCATTGCGCTTGGCGTCGAGAATGACGAACAGGCCCATCTCGGTCGCCCGCGCGATGGTCTTGCGGAGCGTCTCGGCGCCAGCGGGTCCCCAGATTTCGTAGAACGCGCTCTGTGGCTTCACCACACCGCAGTACGGCCTAACGGCATCGAGGATTCGTTGGTTGAATTCCCAGATTGCGTCGGCCGCCACGTCGGGATCCGATTCGAGCGCGTCGGCGGGCCTGTCAAGAGCATTGGCGATGCGACTGACGACGGGGTCAATCCCAACGCAGACGCGACTGCTCTTTCCGGTGACCGCCTCGGCAAGTCGATCGGCGAAGTGGTTGATCATGGTGAGGTCTCCGAGGAGCGGGCCGGGCACTTCGATCACTGCGTGATTTCGGATTCGGCCCCTCCGGACGGCGGACGGGACGGCAACGGCGTCGGGGCTGAAGCCCCTCTTACGGGGTGTCGAGGTCGATGAGGCTGGTTTCGATCTCGCGGTGGTATTCCTGGAGCGGGACGACGCTCAGCTCCGCGCGGCGCAGCGCCTCAATGCCCATGACCGCCGCCGCCGCGCCGGCGATTGTGGTGATGCAGGGCACGTTGTATCTGATGACCTCGCGGCGGATGACCGCCTGGTCTTCCTGAGGTCCGGTACCGGTTGGCGTGTTGATGACAAGTTGGATCTTGTAGTCTGCCAGCAGGTCGATGGCATTTGCGCCGCGGGAATCGCCCAGGCGGTAGACGATCTCAACGGGCACGCCGACGCGACTCAGCATGCGCGCGGTGCCAGGCGTGGCGTAGATCTTGAAGCCCATGTCATGCAGCCGCTTGGCGGGGAAGATAATCGCGCGTTTGTCGGCTGGCTTGACGCTAATGAACACGCTGCCGCGGCTCGGGAGTTCGTGCTTGGCTGCGATGAATGCTTTGGCGAATGCGGCCCCGAAGTCGTGGTCGATCCCCATAACCTCGCCCGTACTCTTCATCTCAGGTCCGAGCAGCGTGTCGACGCCGGTGAAGCGCTCAAACGGGAAGACCGGGCATTTGATCGAGACATACGGGGGCTCGATCTCCTTCGTGAAGCCAACTTCCTCGAGGGTCTTGCCGGCCATTACGCGTGCGGCGAGTTTGGCCAGCGGGACGCCGATCGCCTTGCTGACGAATGGCACCGTGCGCGATGCTCGCGGGTTGACCTCGAGGACGTAGAGTTCGTCACCCTTGCTCGCGTACTGGATGTTGAGCAGGCCGACGACGTTGAGTTCCATTGCCAGGGAGTGGGTGGCGGAGCGGATGCGGTCGAGTTCACGCTCCGACAGACTGTAGGCGGGGAGGGCGCAGGAGCTGTCGCCGGAATGGATCCCGGCCTCCTCGATATGCTCCATGATTCCGCCGATGACGCACTGCTCGCCGTCGGCGATCGCATCGACGTCGATCTCGACCGCGTCCTCCAGGAACTTGTCGATGAGGATTGGTCTGCCCGGCGCTGTGCGAACAGCCTCATTCATGTAGCGCTCAAGCGAGGCTTTTTCGTAGGCGATCTGCATGGCGCGCCCGCCCAGCACGAACGACGGCCGGACGACGACGGGATAGCCGATATCCTCGGCGAGCTGCAGCGCTTCGTCGGCGTTCATGGCCGTTGCGTTATCCGGCTGGAGAAGGCCGAGCTTCTCTAACGCTTCCTTGAACTGCTGGCGGTCCTCGGCGCGATCGATGCTGTCGACGGATGTGCCGATGATGTTGACGCCCGCGTCGGCGAGCCCGCGCGCGAGGTTGAGCGGCGTCTGCCCGCCGAACTGGACAACTACGCCCTCGGGGTGCTCTTTCTCACAGATGTTGAGGACGTCTTCGAGCGTGAGGGGCTCAAAGTAGAGCTTGTCGGACGTGTCGTAGTCAGTGCTGACCGTCTCCGGGTTGCTGTTGACCATGATGGTCTCGAACCCGTCTTCCTTGAGCGCGAAGGCGGCATGGACGCAGCAGTAGTCGAATTCGATCCCCTGGCCTATGCGGTTTGGGCCGCCGCCGAGGATCATGATGTTCTTCTTGCCGGATGAGCGGAACTCGTCTTCGCGCTCGTAGGTGCAGTAGTAATAGGGCGTGTGGGCCTCAAACTCCGCAGCGCAAGTATCGACGAGTTTGACCGACGGGCGGATGCCCATCTCGCCGCGGAGATTACGGACGAACAACTCTTCGTTCTTCGTGAGCGCGCCGATCTGGATGTCGGAGAAGCCGTAGCGCTTGGCGCGCAACATCAGGTCCTCGGAGATCTCGGCCGGCGCATCCGAGTTGTCGCCGTCGTCGCCCGCTTGACGGTCGGGACGCAGGTCCGCGATCTCGTCCTGCATCTCGATGATCTCGCGGATGTTCTCGAGGAACCAGGGATCGATGAGGGTGCGCTCGTGGAGTTCCTGCACCGACATGCCGGCCCGCAGGGCGCCGCGGATCTGGAACAGCCGATCGGGATGAGGCTTCTCCATCCGCCGCTTCAGTTCGTCCGAGTCCATCTGATCGTAATGGCGGCCCTCGCCGTCCGCGCCGAGTCCATGACGGCCGATCTCAAGCGATCGGATGCCCTTCTGAAGCGCTTCCTTGAAGGTCCGGCCGATGGCCATGGTCTCGCCGACGGACTTCATCTGGGTCATGAGCGTCGGGTCGGCCTCGGGGAACTTGTCGAAGGGCCAGCGCGGTATTTTGACGACGCAGTAATCGATCGTCGGCTCAAAGCAAGCGGGGGTTTCGCGCGTGATGTCGTTCTGGATCTCGTCCAGCGTGTAGCCGACAGCGAGTTTAGCCGCGATCTTGGCGATCGGGAACCCGGTGGCCTTGGACGCGAGAGCGGAACTGCGGCTGACTCGCGGGTTCATCTCGATGACGACCATGCGGCCGTCCTCTGGGTTGATGGCGTACTGAATGTTGCTTCCGCCCGTGTCGACGCCGATCGCGCGCATGACCGTCAGCGAGGCATCGCGCATGACCTGGTACTCTCGGTCCGTCAGCGTCTGGGCGGGCGCGACGGTGATGGAGTCACCCGTGTGGATGCCCATCGGGTCGAGGTTCTCGATAGAGCAGACGATGACCACGTTGTCTTTGCAGTCTCGCATGACCTCGAGTTCGTATTCCTTCCAGCCGGTGACGCTCTGCTCGACGAGGACCTCGTTCATGGGACTGTCAAGCAAGCCCTTGCCGACGACGGCCTCGAGTTCGGCCTCGTTGTCAGCCGAGCCGGCGCCCCAACCGCCGAGCGTTCCGGATGGGCGAACGATGAGGGGATAGCCGATTTCGGCGGCGATCTCCTTGGCAGCACGAACGTTGTAGGCGAAGCCGCTTTCGGGGAGGTCGAGGCCGGCGGTCTGCATGGTCTTCTTGAACAGCTCGCGGTCCTCGGCGAGCTTGATGGCCATGCGGCTGGCGCCGATCATCTCGACGTTGTAGCGGGCGAGGTGTCCTTCTTCGGAGAGGGCTAGGGCGACGTTGAGGGCCGTCTGTCCGCCGATGGTCGGAAGGAGTGCGTGTGGTCGCTCGCGGGCGATGATCTTCGCGACCGTCTCGGCGTTGATGGGCTCCAGGTAAGTCGCCTCGGCCATCTCAGGGTCGGTCATGATGGTCGCTGGATTCGAGTTGGCCAAGATGACGCGGTAGCCTTCTTCGCGGAGGGCTTTACATGCCTGGACGCCCGAGTAGTCGAACTCGCAGGCCTGCCCGATGACAATAGGGCCCGAGCCTATGATCAAGATGCTCTCGATGTCAGTCCGTTTCGGCATGCCGTTCCTTCCACAGACCACGACGGTAATCTGGTACGTGCTTCCGCGCTAACCGTCTACAGTGCAGGCGACGCCGGCGGCGCGAACGGCCTCGCCGAGCGCGTCCATCTCTTCGTCGGCGGGCGGTTCGAGCCCGGTGGTCGGGCACTCGATACCCATGCTGGCGTATTTGCCTTCGCCCAGACCGTGGTAGCGCAGCAACTCGACTTCCTTGACGGCGGGTAAACTGTCAGCGAGCTTGCCGAGTTGGGTCATGTGTTCGATGCCGTCGTTGTAGCCGGCGACGACGGGCACGCGGATGTGGATGGGCACGTCGCCCTGCCCCAGCCGCTTCAGATTCTCAATAATCCGCTCGTTCGACCGACCGGCTCCGTCTCGATGGCGCTCGCTATCGAGGTGCTTCACGTCATACAGGAACAGATCGGTGACCTCGGCGGCGCTCTCGAGGACTTCCCACCGAACGTCGCCGGAGGTATCGACGCACGTGTGCAAGCCGCGAGCCTTGGCTTCGCGCAGCAATGCGAGAGCGAACTCGGGCTGAGACAGCGGCTCGCCGCCGGAGATCGTCATTCCGCCGCCGGAGTTCTCGTAGAAGAGGCGATCCTTCTCTACCTCCTCGATGGCCTCGGCGACCGTGATCTCCCTGCCATGCAGCACGAGGGCTTCGGCGTAGCAGACGTTGGTGCAGGTCCCGCAGTTGAGGCACATCTCCCGAGCGATCTCGTTGCCCTCGGGGCCGGGCGTGATTCCGCCCTGCGGGCAGACTTCCGTGCACTTGCCGCAGCCGATGCAGTTTCTTGGAAATTGGGCCAGCTGCGGATGGTAGGCCTGCGACTCCGGGTTGTGGCACCAGTAGCAGCTAAGAGGGCAGCCTTTGAGGAAAACTGTAGTTCTGATGCCGGGCCCATCGTGGACGGCGAACTTCTTGATATCGAAGATGGTACCTGAGATGTCGGCATCCGAAGTCATATCGCGGTATTTTACCGCCCCTGGGTAGGGGTGTCAACGGAGAAATAACTGGAGGGCCGGATAGAAGCGCGCGCGCTTTACAGTGGGGCGGCGGAGGAGTAGAATCGGGTTTCACGGACTTTGCCGCGTTGAAACCTGGGGATGCTTGAGTGCTACTGACCAACATACCGAAGATCCGCATACCAAACGATGACTACGACTGGCTCGTAGCGGAGTGTCGGCGGCTGCTCGCCGAGTGCCAGATTGAGGGCCCGGACGGGGCTGTCTTCTACACGCCGGACACGCAGAAGCACTACGGCGCGATGTGGACGCGAGATCTCTGCTACATGGTCGAGGGCGCGGGTCACCTGATGCCGCCGGAGCACATCGCGTCAGCGATCGACACGATCGTCGCCGGGCAGCGTGATGACGGGGCGATCCCCGACCGCGTGGAGGCGGACGGAACGCCGGTGTATCTGGCTGGCCCGAAGGACGCGCCGCTTGGCGACAGGCCTCCCACCGATAACCCGCAGTTCATCATCAAGGCCATCGACGAGTACCTGAAACTCACGAACGACCTGCAGTTTGTCGTCGACCGGGTGAACGCCATGTTCGCGGCGCTAGAATCGGTGCCGCAGACTGATGACGGCGCCGTTTACGTCGATCCCGCCTCGCCCCACGCGTCGTATGGCTTCGCCGACACGGCGCAGAAGACCGGCGCCGTGGCGTTCTCAACGCTTCTGCTTTGGGAAGCGTGGCAGCTCATGGGCGAGATGGGCCGACGGATCGAGGACCACGACGCGGCGCACGACGCCTACGAGGCGGCGAGTAAGGTCTTCGGGTCGATGGTGCAGTTCTGGGACCCGGAGTTCGAGTTGCTGATCGCCGGGACGTATATGTGTCGGCAGCTTGATATCTGGGCCAGCGCATACGCGGTGCGCATCGGCGCGGTCGCAAGCGCTCAGCGCAAAGGCATCGCCACGTTCCTCTGCGACATGTATCCTGAGATCACGATGGACGGGTACGTGCGGCATCTCGTGGCCGGGCAGTACTGGGAGCGGACGCTGACCGACGTGCCGAATGAGACGTATCAGAATGGCGGATACTGGGCCGTGCCGACGGGCTGGGTCGCGCGGGCGCTGCTGTCATCGTACAACCCCCATCTAGCTGAGCGCACGGCGATAGACTTGGTGAGCAGCTTCAAAGAGAACGGCGCGTGTGAGTGGATCGGCGACGGAGAACACGTTCTGCCGGGATACGTGGCAAGCGCGGCGCTGTTGCTGGACGCGGTGAAACCGGAGACGAAGCGGCGTGGATAAGGATCGCGGCGGGGAGGCCCAACCGGGCCAGCCATACGTGACGCTCGACGGCTCGATGGTTACCGAACTCGTTCGGCCCGAGAGGGGCGGATCGAGGAACCTGAGCGTTGCGGAGGCGGTCATAGAACCAGGGCAGCGGGCCCTGCGCCACGCGCACCGCGAGTCGGACGAGGTTTATTACGTGCTCGGCGGGAAGGGTGAAGTCAGCGTGGGGGAGAAGTCTTTCCCCGTAGAACCCGGGAGTTGCTTGTTCATTCCCGCGGGAGAGCCGCACTCTGCGGCGGCGGCGGGGAACGGGCCGCTGAAGATTCTGTGCGCATGTGCTCCCCCGTACGCACACGAGGACACGATCCCGGTAGACTGATGCGCCCGCGAGTAGTCCCGTGGCAACCAGAAACCCAGAGATAGAAGAGCGTATCCAGCAGATCGAGGACACGACCGGCAAGCCGGTGATGCTGCGGCCGGTGCGGCCGACGAACTGCTGCTTCCGCGGACGAGTGGCCGAGAAGCAGAGCTGCTTCCTGATCGAATACCGCGACGACCTCACCGATGGCGTCCGACAGAACGAGATACTCCGAGAGCTGCTTCAGTGCATCGAAGTGCGACGCGGACAGAAGATCACACTTTACGACGGTGACGTCCAGTATGTTGAGATCCCACGCACAGAGACCCCAAAAGGCAACCGCCCGTCGTCGCGGTCGTGAACCCATGAGCTTGGTGCATTTGCGCGTTATCATCTCTTGCGTGTTGGCGCTGCTAGTCCTGTGCCTGCTGTGCGGGTGCGGTGATGGCGGCGGCGACGCGGTCGTGACCGTAGACGGGACGAAGATCACGCGCGGCGAGTTTGAGGAGCGGCTGAAGCATGAACATGGCGCGGAGGCGCTCCGGAACATGGTGGACCGCATCATCACCACCGACGCGGCGAAGACGGCGGGGATTGAGGTTGATGAAGCGCGGGTTGAGTTCAAACTGAAGCAGGCGGAACTCCGCGCGGGTGGCCCGGATGAACTCGCTGAGAAGCTCGCTAGGGAATGCAAGACGCTTGAGATGCTTCAGGAAGACTATACGGTCGAGGCGCTTACCGAGCAGCTCATCGCTCTGCATGTCGAGGTGACCGACGCCGAGATCGCCGCCCACTATGAGGAGATCAAGGACCAGTTCGCCCACGATGAGATGATCAAGGGCCGGTTCATGCTCCTGGAGAGTCGCGAGAATGCCGGGGCGATTCTCGAGGTGCTGGCCGAACCGGACGCGGACTTCGCCGGCCTCGCCAGCGCGCTCAGCATCGATCCGGGCACGAAGGACGACGGCGGCGACATGGGGTGGTTAGAGCGCGATGACTACGCGCCAGAGATTACCGAGCAGGCTTTCCAGCGTAACGTCGGCGAGTACACGAGCATCATCGAATACGCGGATGGGTTTGCCATCGTGCTAGTAGAGGGCAAGAAGCCGGCGGGGCACCGTCCGCTGGAAGACGTGCGCGATCAAGTGCGGAGTCAGGTCCTCCGGGCCAAGGAGGGCCAGTTGAGACCGACGTGGGCAGCCGAGCAGCGCCAGACGGCAGAGATTGAGGTCATCGACGAAGAGTTGCAGACCCCGTTCGAGCGGCTCCGGAAGCAGTAGACGACTCGGGCCGAATTCGGCCCAACCGACGGCTCCCCAGCTAGACGCCCTGTTTGTACTCCACGAACTTGTAGGATAGCTCGCCGCTGCTGACGGTCGCCAGGAGGCAGCCTTTCGCAGCCGTGCCGTCGTGGTTGCCGCGGCTGTTCGCCAAGCACGCGCAGGTCGTCGCGGTTGCGTCGCCGATCTGGCGCTCGGTGAGGCCGTGGAAGTGCCCGTTGAACACGTGCTTCAGGTTGTGCCCCTCAAAGAGCTTCAGGACATCATCGGCGTTGTCTGGGCGCATCGCGACGTCGTTGCCGAGAGGGAAGTGGGTGAAGGCGACGGTGGGGCGCGAAGCGGGGATCCGAGTCAGCGCCGTGCGGAGCCAGTCGATGGTCTCGGGCTGGACGGACATCTCCTGGTACTTGGCCTCTTCGGTTGAATCGAGCCCCAGGAATGTCCACCCGTGATAGTCGAAACGGTAGTTGAGGCGCCTCGGCCCGAAGACCTCGACCCACGTGGCCTTCTCCGCGGCATAGTCGTGGTTGCCCATGACCGGGTACGCGGGAGCGCCGAGTTGGACCAAGGCGTCAGCCATGCCACGCAGTTCCTTGACCGCGCCACCGGTGGCAAGGTCGCCGACGACGAGGACGAACCGGTAGTCATGCGCGGCGCGCAGGTACGAGAACGCGCCGGTGAGGTAGTCGGAGCAGTTCTCGTCGAGCCAGTGGGTGTCGTTAATGACGAGAAAGCTGAAATCGGATGTGTCCGCGGCAGCGACGCCGGCGGTCATCGCGGCGGCTCCGAGGGCTGATTGCCTCAGGAACGTGCGGCGGGTGAGCTTGGAAGTGGGCATGGCGTGAATCTCCTTGGGTCGGCTGGTCCTCAAGTGCGATTCGCGGCGGCCGGCGTCGATACCTTCGGGGCAATGCCGGACGGAGGTGCTTTGGATGAGAGAGCCAATAATGACCGAACGGCAGGATGCAACGGGCCAAGCGGACCGTTGCCACGCCTAACGCGGAAGGGGACACCATGGCGACGCGGATGAACCGACGAGATGCGCTGCGGAGCATGGGTTCCGCGGCACTTGGAGGAGCGGCGATGATGGCAGGATCAGGCACATCAGGCGGACAGCGGCGCGATACCGCGCGGCGCAAGCCGAACATCATCTTCATCATGACCGATGACCTGGGCTATGGCGACCTGGGCTGCTATGGGCAGCAGGTGATCCAGACACCACACATCGACCGGTTGGCGGCCGAGGGCGTGCGCTTCACGGACTGTTACGCGGGCAGCACCGTCTGCGCGCCGTCACGATGCGTGCTAATGACGGGCAAGCATACGGGCCACTGCCACGTTCGCGGGAACGCGCGCGTGCCGCTACGGCCCGAAGACGTGACGGTTGCGGAGTTGCTGCGGGGCCAGGGCTACACCACGGGGACGATCGGAAAATGGGGCCTGGGCGAGCCCGATACGACGGGCATCCCGAATCGGCAGGGATTCGACTACTGGTTCGGGTACCTGAACCAGAAGAATGCCCACAACTACTACCCCGAGTTCCTGTGGCGGAATGAAGAGAAAGTGACGCTCGAGGGCAACCTCGAAGGCGCCAAGAGCGAGTACACGCATGACATCTTCACCCAGGAGGCTCTGCACTTCGTTGATGACCACAAGGATGACCCGTTCTTCCTGTATCTTCCTTACACGATCCCACACGCGAACAACGAGCTTGGCCGTGACTCGGGCGACGGAATGGAAGTGCCCGATTACGGGTCCTACGCCGATGAGAAGTGGAAACAGCCGCAGAAGGGCCACGCGGCGATGATCACGCGGATGGATCGAGACATCGGCAGCCTGCTCTCGCTGCTGGCGGAGCTTGATCTCGAGAAGGACACGCTGCTCTTCTTCACCAGCGACAATGGACCCCACAAGGAGGGCGGCGCTGACCCGGAGTTCTTCAACAGTAGCGGGCCGCTGAAGGGCTACAAGCGGGATCTGTATGAGGGCGGGATCCGCGTGCCCATGATCGCGCGTTGGCCGGGGATGATCCGGCCCGGCGAGAGCGATCAGCCGTGGGCGTTCTGGGACTTCCTTCCGACCGCGTGTCAGTTCGCCGGCGCGAAGCCGCCGAGCGACATCGACGGGATCTCCATGTTGCCGGCGGTGTTCGGCCGGGAGCAACAGAGCCACGAGTTCATGTACTGGGAGTTCCACGAGCGCGGCTTCAACCAGGCCGTGCGGATGGGCGACTGGAAGGCCGTGAGGAAGGGCTTCGACGAACCGATCGAGCTGTATGATCTGTCGGAAGACATCGGCGAAACGAATGACGTCGCCGGGGAGCAACCGGATGTGGTGGCGACGATTGAGGACTATCTGAAGACGGCGAGGGTGGACTCCGAGGAGTTCCCGGTGGAGAAGAAGCGTTGACGGGTATGACGGCGCTAGGAGCTGGAAGCTCGCGGTCCAAGACGACAGACGACGGAGAAACGACATGGCGACGATGAAGGCGTTGGTGAAGAGCAAGACCGAGCCGGGCCTGTGGCTCGAGGACGTGCCAATACCGCGGTTCGAGCACAACGAGGTGCTGATAAAGGTGCTGCGGACGGGGATCTGCGGCACGGACGTGCACATCTACGACTGGGACGCGTGGGCGCAGGGCGCGATCACCAAAGGCCTCGTGGTTGGGCACGAGTTCGTTGGGAAGATCATCGCGGTCGGCAGCCACGTGAAGGACTTCAAGCCCGGCAACATCGTCAGCGGCGAAGGGCATGTGGTCTGCGGGCACTGCCGGAACTGCCTGGCGGGTCGTCGGCATCTGTGCCGGCAGACACGAGGCATCGGCGTCGACCGAGACGGGGCGTATGCCGAGTATCTCGTGCTGCCGCAGACGAACGTGTGGCTGCACGACGAACTGATCGACCGGGATGTCCAGGCGATCTTCGACCCGTTCGGCAACGCGGTTCACTCGGCGCTCTCGTTCGAGGCGCTGGGCGAGGACGTGCTGATTACCGGAGCGGGGCCGATTGGGATCATGTCGATTGGCGTGGTGAGGCACGCGGGCGCGCGGCATGTCGTGATTACGGATGTCAACCCGTACCGGCTGGAACTCGCCAAGATGATGGGCCCGACGATGGCGCTCGATGTTCGCACCGAGAGCATCGCCGATGCGCAAGAAGAACTGGGCATGAAAGAGGGCTTCGATGTGGGGCTTGAGATGTCGGGCAGCCCCGCGGCCTTCAAGGACATGCTTGACAACATGTGCCACGGCGGCAAGATCGCGATGCTCGGGCTGCCATCGGAGCCGACGCCGATGAACTGGCGGACGGTGATCTTCAACGGGCTGACGATCAAGGGCATCTACGGGCGCGAGATGTATGAGACGTGGTACCAGATGACCGTCATGCTGCAAAGCGGGCTCGACATCACGCCCGTGATCACCCATCGGTTTGGCTGCGAGGAGTATGAGAAGGGCTTCGATGTCATGCGCAGCGGGAACTCGGGCAAGGTCATTTTGACGTGGGATGATGAGTCGGAAGACTGACGCTTAAGGGGCAGCGCGATGCTTGGTCCGATGAAGGAATTCCTCGCGGGGCAACTCGACGAGATCAGAGAGGGCGGGCTGTTCAAGGGCGAGCGCGTGATTGCCGGGCCGCAGCGGGCGGTGGTTGAACTGCAAGACGGCGAGCCGCTGCTGAACATGTGCGCGAACAACTACCTCGGGCTGGCGAGCCACCCGGACATCATCGCGGCGGCGCACGAGGCGCTGGACCAGTGGGGCTATGGGATGGCGAGCGTGCGCTTCATCTGCGGGACGCAAGTGGCGCACAAGGAGCTGGAACGTAAGATCAGCGAGTTCCTGGGCACGGAGGATACGCTCCTCTATTCCTCGTGCTTCGACGCCAACACGGGCCTGTTTGAGACGCTGCTGTCGGCGGAGGACGCGATCCTGTCTGATGAGCTGAACCACGCGAGCATCATCGACGGGGTGAGGCTCTGCAAAGCGCAGCGATTCCGCTACAAGAACAACGATATGGCCTCGCTTGAGGAGAACCTCCAGGAGGCCAGGGGCGCGCGGCACCGCCTGATCGCGACCGACGGCGTGTTCTCGATGGACGGGACCATCCCGGACCTGGGGGCCATCTGCGACTTGGCCGACAAGCACGACGCCGCAGTGATGATCGACGATTCCCACGCGGTCGGGTTCATGGGAGAGAATGGCCGAGGCACGCACGAGTATTGCGGCGTGATGGGCCGGGTGGACATCATCACCGGGACGCTTGGCAAGGCCCTCGGCGGCGCGAGCGGCGGCTACACGAGCGGGCGGCAGGAAGTGATCGACATCCTCCGCCAGCGCTCGCGACCGTATCTGTTCAGCAACTCCGTCGCGCCAACCATCGTGGGTACGAGCCTGAAGGTCCTCGACATGCTGGCCGGATCGGGCGGCCTGCGCGAGACGCTTCATGCGAACACGAAGCTCTTCCGCCAGGGAATGACGGCGCGCGGCTTCGACATCGCGCCGGGCGACCACCCCATCGTGCCGATCATGCTAGGCGACGCAGCGCTCGCCGCAAGAATGGCGGAGATGATGCTCGCCCGAGGCGTGTATGTCATCGCGTTCAGCTACCCGGTGGTGCCGAAGGGCAAGGCGCGGATCCGCGTTCAACTGTCGGCGGCACACGCGCCGGAAGAACTGACGTTGGCGATGGATGCATTTGCAGACGTGAAGACAGAACTAGGGATTTGAGGGGATGCCATTGCAGAAGGCCAAGTTGACCATCATCGGAGCGGGGAGCGCCAGTTTCACCGCCGGGCTCGTGGCGGACCTGTTGTCCTCGGGCATTGAGGCTGACTGGACGATCGGCCTCGTCGACATCGACCCGGACGCGCTGGAGGTCGCCCACGGCCTCGTGCGGCGCATGGTCGAGACGAAGGGTCTGGGCCACTCGGTCGAGGCATCGATTGACCGTTGCGACGTGCTTCTCGGATCGACGTTCGTGGTCACCACGATCGCGGTTGGTGGGCGCGACGGCTGGCGCAAGGACGTGCAGATTCCGCTCGAGCATGGCATCCACCAGCCGGTGGCGGATACGGTGGGGCCTGGCGGGATCTCGCGAGCGTTGAGACAGATTCCTGCGATGCTCGATATCGCGCGCGACGTCGCGAAGCTCTGCCCGGACGCGCATTTCTTCAACTACGCGAACCCCATGGCGGCGATCTGTCGCGCGGTGAACAAGGCCACGCCCGCGACCGTGACGGGCCTCTGCCACGGGGTGCAAGGGACGCTCCGGTATCTGTGCGACAAGGTGAGGGTCGACTACTGCGATGTCTCGTCGGTCTACTTCGGGATGAACCATCTGACGTGGATCACGCACTTCACGCGTCGCGGCGAGGATCTCTGGCCGAAGGTCGCCGGGATCCTGGACGGGCTGAGTCCGAGCGACAACCCGTTTTCGTGGGAGCTGTATAAGGCCTACGGCGCGTTTCCGGCAGTGCTCGATCGGCACGTCTCGGAGTTCTTCCCGGAGCGGTTCTTTGGTGGCGAGGAGTACACCAGCGATGTCGTCGGCGAGATCCTGAGCGTGATGGACGGCGGGGATGCGTCGTGGGAGCGGCGGAAGCGCCAGGCCCGCGGCGAGGAGGAGCTGGAGGAGGGGTTGTTCGAGCGGACGCTCGGCGAGCATGAGGCCCTGCTGCCGATCATCGGATCCATCATGGGCGACCGCCATGAGGTCTTCCCGATGAACGTTCCCAACACGGTTCTCGCGGGAGTGCCGGCTGACTTCATGCTCGAAATCCCCGTGGCGGCAACGAAGGCTGGGTGCCTGCCGATGGGACTGCCGGAGATGCCGGCTGCGCTGATGGCATGGATCACCGAGGCGCTCTACGGCGTGGAGATAACCGTCGACGCGGCGATCACTGGGGATCGGAACGTGTTCGTCCAGGCGCTGCTCTACGATCGCTCCGTGCCGAATCTGAAGGCAGCCGAGGCGCTGGCGGACGATCTGCTGAGGGCGCACGCCGAGGACTTGCCGCAGTTTGCGTGAAACGCGAGGGGACCGACCGCATGTTCAGTCGAGTATTGAGTGACGATCAGATACTGAAGGTCCACGAGACATCGCTGAGGATCCTCGGCGAGGTCGGCGTGCAGCTTCCGCATGAGGAGTTGCTCGGCAGGTTCAGCGATGCCGGTGCGAGCGTTGATCACGATTCGCAACGCGTGAGGATCCCGGCGGAGTTGGTGGCGCGGTGTCTGGCATCGTGCAAGAAGCAGTTCACGATCTACGGGCGGGACACGTCGCGGACCGCTGAGTTTGGCGTCGGCAAGCGGAACTACAACTCCATCGCCGGCGAGGCGCATTGGGTTGAGGAGTTGGGTGGCCGGCGACGGCCGGCACGGCTGGCGGATGTGGGGACGGCGTCGCGGCTTGGCGATGCGCTAGACAGCTTCAACATCGTGGGCGCAATGAGCGACGCGGACGACGTGCCGAAACCGATCGCCTGCGTTGAGATCATGGCGGAGCAGCTTCGCAACACCACGAAACCGATCACCTTCTGGTTCCACGACCGCGCATCCGCGAAGTACCTGGTCGACATGATGATCGCGTTGCGCGGGAGTGAGGAAGAGGCTCGCAAGCACGCCGTCTGCTACCCGTTTCTCGAGCCGATCAGCCCGCTGCGCTTCCCGACGGATGGCGTGGACTGCCTCTTTGAGGCCGCGCGACTGGGCCTTGCTGTTCCGATTGGTCCGATGGCGCAGATGGGGCTTTCAGCTCCGTCGACCGTTGCAGCCACAATGGCTCAGGAAAACGCGGAGATCCTCGCGGGCATCTGCGTGGTGGAGCTGATCCAGGAGGGCACGCCGGTATGCTATGGCGGCATCCCCCACGCGTTCGACATGGGCACGACCCAGCTCATATTCTGCGGACCCGAGCAGGCGATTTTCGGTGTCGGCATGACGCAGATGGGCAAGCACTACGGGCTGCCGGTATATATCAACGTGGGGCTCACCGACTCCAAACGCGTCGATGGGCAGGCGGGAATCGAGAGCGCGCTGACGCTGATGCTTGGCGCGGCGGCGGGGGCGGATATCTTCGGGCACATGGGGATATGCGGAGTCGATCAGGCGTCATCGCTCGACATGCTCGTGTTCCACGATGAGGTGATCTCGTTCGTGGAGAGCGTGATGCGTGAGGTCAGCTTCAGCGACGCGGCGTTAGGCTTTGATGAGGTCACGGAGGTCGGGCCCGGCGGCAGTTACATCAGCCGCGAGCACACCGCGCTGAACTTCCGCAAGGAGCTGTGGTTCCCTAAGTTACTGGACCGCGAGTTTTACGACGCGTGGCGCTCGGCGGGCGCGAAGAGCACCGAGGAGCGATGCGCGGAGCGGAAGCGGGAGTTGTTGGATAGTCACGAGCCGGAGCCGCTTGACGACGACACCGCCAAGGCGATCGATGAGGTCGTGGCGGCGGCGCGGCGAGACTTGTTGCGTCGATAGGATTGACCCAAGATGAGTGATGAGAACGGACGGGAGGTTGCGAGGCTGCGGGCGAGGATCGTCGATCTCGAGGAGCGGCTGAGCAGCCAGGGGCTCGAGCAAGCCCAGACCAGGCCGAAGCCGAGTGGCAGGGCGAGCCTGGGCACGGTGCGGATTGTCCACCGATGGGCGGCCGTGCTGGCATGCGGATTCCTCCTGCTGATGGGTGTGAGCGGAATCGTCCTGGCGCACGCGGACGTGCTGGGGCTTCAGCCGCTGATGGTGCAACTCCACGCGGGTCTGTTCATCGGGCCGTATGCGTGGCTCTACTGTGATGTCGTCGGAGTCGCCCTCGTGGTGCTGGCGATCTCGGGCGTCATCATGTACCTCTCGCCGCGCCCGAAGGTCCGCAGATGACCCCCCGCGCGCGGAACGTGCTGATCGTCGGTGTGGTGTCGGCCCTCGTTGTGGGCCTCGGGTTGGCGTGGAACGACGCGGGCGATTACACGATTCGCGCCCCCCGCGTGGACGCGCTACCCCAGGTCGACGGCACTCGCGACGCGGCGTGGGATGCGGTCGAGGGGAAGCGCATTCCCCTGCGCGGGAGCATCAGTCGCGTCCCGCATGTCGACATCAGCGCGCTGCATGACGGGAACGAGATCTGCGTGCTCCTGCGGTGGCCGGACCGCACGGAATCGCTCGATCGGACGCCGTGGGAGTTTGACGGTGCTACCTGGCAGAAGCTCGACGCAAAGGACTGCTACGAGGACAAGGCTGCGTTCTACTGGCCGATCACCGAATGCGCTGAGTTCAACGCGGTCGGGTGTTCGGCGTTGTGTCACTCGGGCGGAGGGCAGAGCGGCGGCCTCCACGAGGAGACGGGATGGCCGGGCATGCTGAACGCCGGCTCCCACTACGCGCTGCTGGAGGGCGAGCTGCTCGACGAGTGGCACTGGAAGGCGACGCGGACGGACCCCTTCGGACAAGTGGATGACGGACACCTGACGGGCGATCGCCCGACCGATGAGCATGAGAAGGGCGGGCGGTTTGGCGACGAGACGAAGGCGGCCGGGGGCGGCTACAAGGACAACGCGACCGACGACCAGAGCAAGCCCTCCCACGACTTCGCCGAGGCGGACAGAGCTGGACTGTTGCTGAAGGCGACCGACGCCGCGCCGATCGGGGACTACGGCAGGTACTCGCCGGGTGACCGCGTGCCCGCGCTATTGCTGGCTCCGTTGGAAGGTAAGCGGGCCGACATCAGCGGCAAGGGCGCCTGGGCCGACGGCGAGTGGACGCTGGAGATCCGGAGGAAGCTCAGCACGGGCGACCCGAATGACGTCAGCTTCGCAAGCGGCGATGGGCGGCACCCGTTTGGCGTCGCGATCTTCGAGGGCCAGCAGTTCGACCATAGCTATAGCGTTTGCGTGCAGTGGCTGGAGTTGGAGTGATCGATCCCCTAGCGTGACAGAGCCTCGACGTGCTTGGCGAGGTCGGCGCGGATGGCGACCCAGTCCTCAGGCTGGAGGTGCTTGGCCCACGCCTTGACGACGGCGCTGGCTTCCTTCCTGATCGGCACGCCCCTCATGCGCTCGGCGAGAGAGTCCAGGTAGGCGCGCGCCGCCAGGGCTTCGGGCGCATCGTCCTTCTCCGCGATGAGCTGCTCGATGGTGTAGATGTAGCGCATGTCGTCGACGCCCTCGCGGAAGGCCTCCCAAAGAACCGTCGGCACAGGCGTGCCGGTCTCATCCGGGAACGCGTAGCCGAAGTCGTGACCGTCCTCGGCGTCGAACGGGTCGCCGCCGTATGAGTTGTAGATCCACGGCGTGTGGAGCTTGAAAGGCGTCAGCCACATGTAGAGCCCGTTGGTTGTGCGGGTCCACTCCGGCGTGACGTCGACGCTGCGCGGGTTGTAGTAGATCCAGGCGTCGTCTCCCGCAGCCTCGAGTTCTTGCGCGAGTTCCTCGAAGGAGTGTCCCGAACTGATCCACTCATCCATGCTGTGCCCGTTGTAGGAGCGGACGTCGATGTAGGGATCGGCCTGGGCCATCATCTCTGGCGCGTCGGCACGAATCGTCATGTAGACCGTCGCGTCGGAGGCGTTGCGGATGAGTTGCGTGAGCGCGATGTACCTCGGCAAGCGCCCTTCGTTGAAGACCTCATCCAGGTGCGTGAGCTGGATCTCCCCCCAACCCTCCTGCTCGGCGAGCGCCAGGAGACCGCCGATGGCCGTGTCGGCCTCGGCCTGCATGCGGTCGGGATCGTCCTTGAACCAGCCCTCCAGTCGCTCGAGCCCGCTCCAGATCAGCCACGGTGGCTTGAAACCATGCTCCTTTAGAATCGTGATCGTCTCGCGCACGCCATCGTAGTTGACCGTGACGACGTCATCCGTGAGGTCGTAGCCGATGCGCGCGCGCCAGAGCGCGAAGTCGCAGCCGTGCTCGCGCATGTCCGGGAGTTCCGTGCTGTGGATGTCGACAAGGTCGCCGGAACTCCGGCCGTAGTAGTAGGCGCCGTAGCGCTTGTCAGGACTGCTGCGCAGCGTCGCGCCGATGATGTGGGCGCTGAGTGGCACGTCGATGGATTCCCCGCCACCCGCCACGGTGACAGTGCCCGCGTAGTCGCCAGCCGCAGCATCGCCCGGCACGTGGAGAGTGAGCCAGTACTGGCGGAACTGGCCGGCGGCGATGTCGTCGGGCTCGTCCGGGAAGAGATAGCGCGTGCGGACGACGGAATCGTTGATCGGCGACGTGTACCACTTGCGCTGGACGGTCCGGGCGGCGCGCCGCAGGTCGATAGCATCTGCCGCGATGGTCGCATCGCCGGATTTGAGATCGCTCACCGACGCGGAGAGGTCCGCGACGTCGGCCGCAGCGTATACGGCGAGGGTGACGGGCTCGTACTCGCCGCGCGTGGCGGTGAGGGAGAGCGCGAGTTCGCCGTTCTGATCTAGCAGGACGCCCCTCGTGGTCGGCTCCTCAAAGATCGGCACAGGCAGTACCCGCAAGGCTGGCCCTGTCGGCACGTAGAGCTTGTGAGCCTGGAGGTCGACCTTCTCCAGCGGCGGCGGGATCAGGATTGTCTGGGGCGCGGTGGCCACGAGATTGAGCGCGACGGGATGGTGGATCGGCGAGGGCTCGACTCGGACCTCAACGTCGCCCTCGGGGACGCCGGCGATCTTGAACACGCCGTCGCCGCGCGTCATGCCGATGCGGTCGCCGATACGGACCGTGACGCTCGCCGCGACGCGCTCGCCCTCGTCGCGCATCACGCGCCCGTAGACGGTGACCTTGCCGGCTTGTGCGCTGCGAGAGACATCCGCCCACGCCACGCGGCCGAAGCGGTCGGTCTGGTGGAACGAACGAGTCGGGGACCATGCATACAGGCTCTTCTGCGGGTACTGCTCGCGGCAGAAGTTGATGGCCCACCGGGCATCGGTTGGGGGGCCGTCGGCGCCGAGGTCGGCCCAGGGAATCGACATTTCGAGCGTCCACTCGTCGGCCTGTTCGTCGATGCTCGCCGCGGCGGCTGCGGCGGAGTTGTAGTCGGCGTCGTTGCCTTTGGCATCGTAGATCGCGCCGCCCGGATTCACAACGAAGTGGAAGTACTCGCCGTCGGGAGCGTCCGGCTGGATGAGGATCTCCGCGCAATCGTCCTTCCAGACCGGGCCGTCCCGCTCGGTCGTCTCGCTGACGAACTGCAGGCCCTCCACGTCTGATTCGGCGCAGATGTAGGCGATGTGCAGCGCGGCGTTATCGTATCCGACGCGGACGGTGGTCGGGTCCGTAGGCGCCTGGCCGCTGGCCGCGTCGCGGAGTTCAACACGCGCGGCGGCGGACCACTCGTCGCGATCGACAGTGGCGTCGAGAGTGGGCGCGGGCATCTTGCCGACCTGGATTGCCGGCACTCCACCCAACTCGTCGGCGACATAGGGGACGACCTCGAACGGAGCGCTATCGGGGTTGGCGACCTCGGCGGAGCGTCGCTCCGGGAACTCGGTGACGGCCTCTCCGATGACGTAGACGTCGTCGATCAGGCCCTGGAACGGAGTGTCGGCGGGCGCTCCGCCATGGCCGATTATGAGCGGCGATCGGTTGGGGTCAAGCAGACCTATCTTCGGCGCGGAGGCGGCCTCTTCACCATCGAAGTAGAGGCGCAAGTTCGCTCCATCGTACGTCCCCGTTACTCGAGTCCATTGGCCCTGGGGCAGGGGCGCGCGGACGCTGCTCCACTCGCCGCCGGCCATGACGTACCACGTAGCGGTCGACGCCTCGCCGGTCGTGTAGAGACCGTAGGCGCTGGACCGGAACGCGATGCGCTGCATGGCCTTAGTGGCCTGATCCTGGCGGACCCAGGCCTCGACAGTGACTTTCTCCTGGAAGTTGAAGGAATCGCTCGCGGAGGCGGACGCGCCGCCCACGGGACCCGGGCGCATCGCCGAGCCGAACTTGCCCGGCTCCCAGCCGCCGTGCATGCGGGCGTCATTGCGAGAGACGCTGGAATCGGCGGCCACGTCGCCTTCGCCCTCGTCGAAAGTGAGGAAGATGATCGGTGAGTTGGGGAAGGGCGAGCGCGGGATGTAGTCCGCGGCCGAGGCTTGATACTCCTGAGCGATCGTGGCGGCGTCAAGGGTGTCTGAGTGGATCCGCACGCCAGAAAGCGCGCCATTGAGGGTCTGCGCCCCGGAGTCATGCCCGATTCTCAGCGGGGCTGCGCCGGCGCTGTTGAGCAGGCCGGTCTGGTCGGCCTCACCGACGGGGGTGCCATTGACATAGACCCGCATCTTCTCGCCATCGTAGGTCGCGGCGACGTGCGCCCACTCGCCGATGGCCGCCTTGCCGGAGACGCTTCGCCAGTTCTCGTCTGCATCGCCCGTCTTCGTATAGAAGGTGAGGTTGCTGCCTGAAAGATACATGCCCCACGTCCCGCTGGCTCGCTGGACGATGCGCTGGAGCCTGGGCTCTTGGGCATAGAACTTGACCCAAGCCGTAACGGTGAGGGCCTCGGTTGGGTTGAGGCCATCGTCGCCCGGGAACGTGAGCGCGCTCGTCGATCCGTTGAATTCCAGCGCCGTGCCGGCGCCGTCCTTGACCCATGCGACGTCGGTCAAAGACCCAATCCGTTCCTCCGCGATGTCCCCGAGCACATCGCCCTCTCCCTCAGCACACGGCGCGTCAAAGACAAGATCGGCACAGGCGGCGCCGGCGAGAAGCGAGACGAGAATGGCGATGGCGAGGGTCCGGGTCATCGGGCTTGCTCCTTGTCTAGCGACTGGGTCATTTGGTCACGGTACTCGGCGGGCGGGCGACCCCACTCGTTGAGGCGGCGTACCTGGTTCCTCCCGCAGAGGTCGATGAAGCGGTCGAGGAGCACGCGGCGCTCATCAACGCTGCCATAGCGGAGTTCAAGTTGGGCGAACATGAGCGGCATCCGGGCGCGCTCGACGCGGGCGAGGGTGTCGTCGTCATCGACGGCGTAAGCTCCGGCTTCATCGAAGAGGGCATTGTACTCAGCGACGAGATCCTCGGTGAGGTAGCTGTCCTTGGCCGCTCCCGGGCCGCCGTAGATGGAAAGCGGCGCCGCCGACCTGGCGAGGCTCGTGTGCATGAGGTCGACGTACTCGCGGATGGGCTGGGCGGCCAGGCCGAAGTACCCCGCGAAGAAGTCATCCATCACGCGGTCGATGTCGCAGTCTGGGTTCCAGAGCAGCTTCGCGAGCATGTAACTGCGAAGCTCGGCGAACTCGTCGCCCACCTCGCGGCTGCCTTGGGCGAACATGCCCTTCGCGCCGTGCTCGACGAAGAACTGCACGTTGGGCTGCAGGACGCGCAGGTTTGGGAAGGGGCTGACGAGGTTCGAGAACTGGACGACGTAATCCCAGATGAAGATGTTGTCCGAGAGCTCCGACCAGTTGATGACATCATCGCGGAAGGCCGCGCTCTCGGGATCGTCGCCGAGCGGCCGGCTGCGGTTGCACTCGATGCTGCAGAGCATGATGAGCACGTTGTCGGCGGGCTTGAGGGTCTTAGGCGGGCGGCGGGTGTATTGGTATGAGAGCGCTGAGATGGTCTTGTCCGGGAAGCGCGCGGCGAGCATGTTGGTGAACTCGAGGACCGAGCCCATCGGCGTGCCCTCGCGCTCGTCGACCGCGCGGCAGTTCTCACACTCACACGCGCCGCCCCAGTCCATCTGGCTGACGGAGAAGTAATGCGCATCGGGGTTGGCGGCCATTCGCTCCATGAGCGAGGCGACGGTCACCTCGAAGACCTCGGAGTTGGTCAGGCAGAGCTGTTTCGCCTGGCGCTTGCCGTCGACGAGGGAGAAGTACTCCGGGTTTGACTCGAGGTACTTATCGGGCGGGACGACGGTGAAGAAGCTGTGGCACCACATGTCCCAATCGCGATGCCGCTCGCTCACCATCTTGTTGCCCTCGACGATGCTCGCGTTGCCGTTGAGCCGGTTGCGGCGCGCGTAATCCGGGTCCATCGCCTCGGCCTGGTAGACCTCGCGGAAGGCGAGGGCGGGCGACTGCGTGTCGTCGATGACGTCGATGGTCAGCGGGTCCCGTTTGGGGATCACAGAAACGCCCGGCGCGACCCATCGGCACCCGAGATGATCCTCGAGGAAGCCGTAGACACCGTTGAGCGTACCCTCGTCCGTCGCGCCGGCGATGATGAGGCTCTTGCCGACGGTACGGATCGAGTAGCCCTGGTCGCCGACCCCGCCGAGATCGATGGTGCAGTGGGCGTTCTTGCCGAGGACGATCTCCTTCGCCGAGGCTTTCCGGCTGTCGTCGCCCACTTCGAGCGCGGTGCCGGTGATCTCGCGGAGGTGGTATTGGAGTTCAGATGCGGCGAGCCGGAGCGTGTCGGAGGCGTCTGCCGCAATGACGATGCGATAGGGGCTCTTGCCCTTCTTCGCGATGGTGAGCGTTTGCGGGGAAGCGCAGG
>CAZKUN010000130.1:0-6679 GCA_964555935.1 uncultured Armatimonadia bacterium
TACCGACTGGCCGCGCTGTTTCGCTTCGGCATGGACATGCGCTACGCGGAGATCGCCGAGGCCCTGGGGATCACGGAAGGCGCCGTCGAGGTCCGATTGGTCCGAGCGCGACGGATGTTACGTGAGAAGCTCGCGGCCCAGTTGCAGAGCGCACCGGAAGGAGCTGTCTAGATGGACTGCCGCACGTTCAGGGATAGACTGACCGCCTACGTTGACGGGGAACTGACCGACGCCGAGGCGCGCGAGATGGATGAACACGCCGATGCCTGCGACGGTTGCGGCCAAGAGCGCGAGGCCGTCAGGCATGAGACCGCCCTCCTCGAAGACGCCTACACGCACCACGAGGCGCCCGCGGACCTCCACCTGAACGTCATGCGCGCCATTGATGCCGCTGACGAGCTGCCCGTCTCCACTCCCGAGCGACCGCGTTCCCGCTGGACTGCCGCCATCCCCGCCCTTGCCGCCGCCGCCGTGTTGGTGGCCTGCATTGGCGCGTGGGTCGCGCTTGGTCCTAAGAGAGCCCAGCCGCCAATGACCGTCCAGTCCGATGGGACGCTATATTGGGCCAGCGATGTCGACGGCGCTCCGGAAATCCTCTACGAACGCGCCCAGTCGGCACCGGCCCGCGAGCGTCCGGCCGAAGCCAGACCAGGCCCGGGGGTCGTTCTCGTCAGCTACGATGGTCAGCCACTCCGCCAGAGCGAGCCGACGTTCATGGTTGATGAGCTAGCCGACGCGGGAAGCGCCTCGCCCGATGGCGTCACGGCTATGAACGAGGTGCTTGGCCGGCCGCAGGCTCTCAGCATCCAGGAACAGGGGTTTCTCAACACGCCGTCGCCAACGGCGCCAACGCCAGGCCATGGCGGCTCGGGCGCGATCATTCAGAACCAGCAACAGGCGAGCAACTTCTGGGCCCCGCCCGCCGGGGCTCCGGGCGTATCGGTGGAGTCGACTGACGGACGCGTGATCCTCGACGTCGCGTACCGCGAGGAAGAGGGCGAGTTCACTACAATCTACACGGCCAATTTCAGCGCGGACTACGCCATCCGCGCGCCCGACGTGAACCGCGAGGGCGTCAGGATCGCCGTCACCTTCCCCTTCCCGACGAGTTGCACGACGGTCAGCAACTCCAAGCTCGTGGTTGAGGGCAAGGAAGACGATGAGCACACGTCCTACAGCATCGCCGGGATGCGCTGGGTCAACTGGTTCGAGCCAGGCGAGATCAAGACCATCACCATCGCCTACGAGGCGCGCGGCCAGGGCAACTACCGTTACATGCTCGACAAGAACCGCCTGACCAAGCGGTTCCAGCTTCTGATGCGCATCGATGGACTTGAGGCGGGGCGCCCTGTCCAGGTGCCAGGCGATGCGCTTCAGCCCACGGCTCCGACGGGCAAGTACGCGAAAGAGTGGCAGTACGCCTGGAGCCACGACCGCCTGCTCACGACGAAGGACATCGTGGTCAACTTCCCGGCCAAGGAGTCGCCGTCGGCAACCGCCAACCGCGTGGCGACCACAGTGGGCATGTACCTGCCTGTCACGCGCTACGCGCCGCTGTTCCTGATACTGTTCCTCGGCGCGTTGTTGCTCGGGGGCGTGTGGAATCCGGCTGAGGCGTTCCGTCTTGAGGAACTCGTGTTCCTCGGCATTGCGTTCCTGCTGTTTTACCCGCTGTTCCTCTTCGGAGCGGCCTACATCGGCCGCGAGGGGGCGCTCTGGGGGGCGGTCGCGGCGGTGATCATAATGACGACCATCTACGTCGGCGCGATCCGCGGACGCAAACTGATCGGCCGGATCGTCCTGCTCGACATCGTCCTCCTCGGCTTGTTCACCCATGCCCTCTTCGACCGCGCGCTCATGGGCTTGCTTTTCACTGCCGGCGCGGTGGCCCTGCTGGGCTACTTCATGTTCATCCACAGCCGCCGACCCAAGGCATCGCGGCGCCCGGCCGAGCGCCCTGTGCCCGCTCCTGGCAAGGAAGACTAGGCGCCCGACGACCATTACATATCATCCAGCGGGAAGATCGGTCTGCGGATGCGTTCGTACGGCAGTTCGTGGAGGCGCAAGTCCGTGAAGCCTGGGGTCAGCGCCATTATCGACCCACCGGCGATGGTCCGAAGATTGGGCGAGAGATACCCGCATTTGACGACCACCACCTGGTACTCCCGCGGATCCACTCCCATCGCTGCGTAGTGATCCACATGGTCGATGGCGCAGCGCTGTTGAGTCAGCACGAGCGTCACGCCCTCCGCCTGGACCACCGCGTGCTCGCCCGGATCCACGCTCACGATCGTCCCCGCGACATCCACTGGACGCCCGTTCACTGCGTCTAGTTTTCCGCCAACGCTCACCGCGACAACTTCGCCGGCGGCGACTTCAGCGCACTTCGCCACCGCGGCGGGATCTGCGATGCCACCCACAAGAGCTTTCCGCGCGCCGCACTCAAGCAACGCCTCCAGCACCAACGCCGAGTCTCCCCCGCCTCCCGCGCCTGGGTTGTCGCCCGAGTCCGCGAGCATGACTGGCCGCTCGGCCGACGCCAGCGCCTGCGTGATCGCCGCGTCCAGTGGCAGTGCTTTCGTGTCCGGGGCGAACTCCCGGCGCCTCTCCCATATCTCATCCGAGAGCCGCTCAACCTCCCAGCGCGCGGGGTCGATGTCACCCTCCGCCACAACCAGTGGGCTCACCGACGCGTGGGGCGAATCCGTCCAAGCACACCCGATCGCGATCGACGCATCCATGATCCCAGGCCTCGCTTCGATCTGGCGCAGGCTGGCATACAAGCTCTTTGCCGGCTCGACATCCGTCACCGCGTATTCGCCAGCCAGCAGCAGGGGCAGCTTCGCCATGCACGTCGTTGGTCTCAGCCCCTCGCTGATGCACCGTTTCAGATGAGTCACTGCCCGATCCCGCGTCTCCGCGCCGTCAACGTGCGGGGCCGTTCGGTAGGCCGTCAGCACGTTCACCCATGTCGCCACTTGTGGGGAGATGTTCGCGTGGAGGTCCAGACTCGCCGCCATCGGCACGTCGCCAGTCACCTCGCGAATCGCTGCCACGAGGTCCGTCTCGCCGTCGCCAACTCCCTCAACTTCCATGGCCCCGTGCAAACTCAGGTAGACGCCATCGACCGATCCCGCTGCCGCCAGCCGCTCGATGAGTTCGGCCTTCAGCGCAGCGTAGGCGTCGCCGTCAACGGCTCCGTGGGGGGCAGCGTAAGCCACCAGTGTCGGGGCCCACTCAACGCTATCATCCGTCGGTCCGACGCGACTGTTCAGGATCCCATCGCCGCGTAGGATGTGGAAGTCGTCCAGACCCGTCCTCAGCGTTGAGAACGTGTTGCTCTCATGCCGAATGCCACAGATCGCGATCCTCGGCCTTGCCATCACTCCACCCATACCAACGAATCCTGCCGAATGCAGACGCGCCGACCATCGACGTCCGCGCTCAGCACGTAACCCTCGTCGGTCAATCTGAGATCGACATCGGCGTCCACGCCAAGCTCATCCAGGCTCTCCGCCCATCGTCCGTGCCTCCCACGGTAATCCCGCTGCGCATAGTAGATCCGGTGGAGCATGAGCCGCGCTCTCTCGGTGGGATCGCGTCGGAATTCACCAGTGCCCGGGTCGGATGTTGAGAACTGCACGTACCCCCACGTCTCTGGACGGTGCATGTCGATGACGCCCTGGGGCGACCAGATCCAGTTGTGCTCGGGTCTGCCCTCGATCTTCCGGTAGGCGCCGTCGGCGATCTCGATATCCCACTCGACGCGCGAGAACCCGACCCGCCACTGGTCGCCATGGCGGGGCGGCGCGGGGCATTTGGCGAATTCGCCCAGCGCCTCCCACGGGAAGGCAAACTCCACCGACCAATACGTGTCCTGATCGCTCGGATCGTTGATCGTGCCCTCCACGTATGTCGCCAGCTGCAGCCCGGGAATCTCCCACTCGTTCAGGGCGGGGCCGTCGTCCTTGTAGGGCTTAACAAGGCGCAGATCCCACTCCGTCCCGAACGCGTTCACCTCGATCTCGTAGTAGTTGTGGTTGTCGCTGTCGGGGTCGATGAAGACCTCGAAATCCGGATCTTGGAAGATCACCGAATCGTGCTCGATAAGCGTCGCCCATACATGCGGCTCTCGCAGCAGCGCGCTGATGTAGAGGTAGTCATCATCCCACAGCATCTTCGCTCGCGTCTCGTGCGTTGGCTTGGGTCGGACGTCGCCCTCAATGTCGACGAACGCCTCCGTCCACGGTGCCTGCAGCCACGCGGGATCGTTGAGCCGGCCATCAATTTCCGGAGGTGTCTCGGCCCGGTAACAGACGTAACCGCGCGGGGTCGGCCATTCCGCCGGTGGCTGAACGCCCACTGCGCTATGCGCCGTCAGCAACACGCCGATGACTGGTGAGATCACCTGCTGCTCCCACTCAAGGCCGTTAAGAGCGCGCGCTTCGCCTCCCGGTAGACGCTCACGTCCTTCTCGTAGGCATCGAAGGCCCGGAACACCATCGAGATGATCTCCTCAGCCCGATCCGGGCGCTCCGCCTTCAGTCTGGCGAGCAACTCCGCGTCCTCCAGGCCGATCCGATGCGCCTCAAATCGCAGTCCCGACCACGCGCCGCTAGTGCCTGGGAAGACCACGTGCGTGTCACCGGCCGGGAGGAAGTTGCTGCCGCCGGGCTCCGCCGGGTGAGGCACGACGCTCTTCTCGAACGGGTCATGCCCCTCGGCGCCGTGGCCGTAGTGGTTCAGGCCCCAGTGCAGGAAGCCCGCGAGGTCGTACTTCACCAGCGACCAACCCACGTAGACCGGTCGCAGTCGCTCTTGATCCAGCAACCGGTTGATCCACGGCCCGCCCGGCGCGAGGCACGTGTAGACCCACACGCGGTCGCCCTCGCCCTTGCGTTCGTCGAAGAAGCTTTGCAGCCGTTGATACTCCTGCACCTGCGGGCACCACTCGTCGACAGCGCCCACCAGCGTCGTTGACATCGTCGCTTCGAAGATCCGGACGCCCGGCATGAGTTCCCGCAGGTGCTCGGCCACCTGCTTGTAGCTCCCAGCGTTGGCGTCGGTCGGCTCATCGGTGATGTGCTGAAGATACGTCACGCCGTCGGGCACATCCAGCCCGTCCAGCGCCTCCCGGACCGCGCCGATCAGCGCCGCGAGTTCGGCGCGGCCCTGCTCGCTGGTTGCATCCGTGCCCGTCAAGACCAGATCGAGCCGTCCGGAGCCCCAATCGCCCTTGTGTCGCCCCGCGACATGACCACCCTCGATGACGAAGAAGCCTCGGTCTAGGAACACCTGGACGTAGCGCGCGAGCCGCTCTTGGTCGAGCACCGGCTGCCGCTGGTCGTTCAGGCTCACGAAGTCCGACCACACGATCCAGAACGCGTTCTGCCGTGCCCGCGCCATCACGTCCGCGTAGCTCTCGAGCACCGGCCAGAAATCCTCGCTCCAGACCTCCACATCATGGCGCGCGGCCATCTCGTTCGCGCTGAACCAATTCGTGAAGCCAGGGCTGTCGGGACTGACCGGTGGCACGGTTGCCTGGTGCACGCGCGCGTTCCATGCCAGGTCGGTTTCGAACGCACCGGAGCTGATCTCCACGCGGTAGGCGCGTTTGCCAGGCTTGACATCGTCGCCATGCGAGACCTCGATCCGCAGTGCGAGCGTCCCGTTCTCATCCGCGGTGGTCGTGGCGCCGATCGGCTCCATCGCCTCGTACACGCGGAACGGCGCGTCGCGGATCACGTACGGATTCTCTCCGCCGCTGATCTCCGTCCGCGCGCCCCTCCCCGTGTTCTGCTCGACTGGCACGTCGATCAGGCGAAACGCCGACGCGCGCTTGACGCGCCTACCGTCTCGCGCGAGCCGCCACTCGACCTCCGCGTCTGGCTCCAGCCCGGTGACCAGCACGTGCACGCCGACGGGCACGCCTCGCGCCGCATCCATCTCGATCACTTGCGCGCCGGACGCAGTGTCTGTGTCCGGGTATAGCTCAGTCAGCTCGTCAAACAGCGCCGCGGTCTGGGCCATCGCGTTCGCCCCGCTTCCGATAGTCACTATCAACCCGATCCATACTGTCCTCATGCGCTCACCATTCACCAAAGCGGCGCCGGGAAACTCCCCCAGCGCCGCTCGTTGATCGCTCTGGTAGTGCTGCCCTTACTCGATGTCCACTGGCAATCCCGTCTTCACCGACTCCTCTATCGCGCAGATGACCTTCGTCGCCGCGAGCCCATCGGCTCCGCCGACGATCGGTTCTTTGTCGTCGATCACGCAGTCGACGAAGTGCCGGATCGATTCCACCGTGAAGCCGACGACCGTGCCGTGCACCATCGGGTTGCCGATCACGTCGGGGTAGCTCGCGCCCTCGGATGCGGAGTACTTCTGGAGCATCCGGTTGCCGCTGAGGTCCGCCATCACGTGGCCCTTGTCGCCGACCAACTCGACCTTGAACTCGAACACGGTCGGGTAGTGGTCCGAGAGGATCCAGCAGTTCTCGACATGCGCCACCGCGCCGCCGGCGAACTCGAGGATCGTGAGGAAGAAATCGGGCGTGTCGACTCCCATGCCCTTCAGCACGCGGCTGCGCGCGACGGAATAGACCCGCACGATCTCGTCATCGAACAGGTATCGCAGCAGATCCACCGAGTGGCTCCCGATGAACCACGCGACGGTTGAG
>CAZKUN010000130.1:6689-9113 GCA_964555935.1 uncultured Armatimonadia bacterium
GATGAATGCGACCCGTACTTCTGGCTCGACCTCCTCCGTGGGCACGAAGATCGTGTCATTCAGGCGCAGGCTCGCCATCTGCAGCTCGCCCAGTTCCCCCGCCTCGATCGCCAGCTTGGTCTGCGTAAACGGCGTGTTGAACCGATTATGGAAGTCGACCATCAGCTTCACGCCGGCCTTCTCGACGGCGGCGTTGATCGCTTCGCACTCCTCGACGGTGGTCGCCATCGGCTTCTCGAGCAGGATGTGCTTGCCCGCCTCGGCCGCCGCCGTCGCGATCTCTCGGTGCAGGTGATCGGGCGTGACAATCGCGACCATGCTGATGTCATCCCGCGCCAGCAGTTCCTTGTAGTCGGTCGTGTAGCTCTCCGCGCCGAATTCCTCGGCCCGAGCCTTCACCAGGTCTTCGTTGATATCGCAGATGCACGCCAGCCGCACGCGCGGATCGGTCGAGTACAGCTTCAGGTGCGTCTCGCCCCATGTTCCGGTGCCGATGAGTCCCACGCCTAGCTTGTCCATGTCGCCCTCCGGGTACGCGCATGATGGGCCGCAACTCAGCGGCTCCGGCGAGGCTCTTTCTCGCTCCCGCGCGTCTGTCCCTTCGAGGTAGGCAACAGCATGGGCGACGTTCGTCGACGGCCCCGCGTCATCACCGTTCGCAACTGCGCCATATTGGGCGTCTCGCTAGCGTGGTTCTCTCGGTTCACAACGCGCCTGCCCATCCTCGCACGGGGCGCAGTCGTGGTCTGCGCAACGGCCCACGCAGGGCTCACTCTCGCCACGGCGGCGTACCACGCGCACTTCGCGGCGCTTATCACCTAGCACCCCACTGCGGGTCTGGTAGTCTCGCCAAACGGGGCTCGAACCTCCGCTCGCTCCCAGTGAAGACAACGGTATACTCGATCGTCCGGCCCTTCCCGCGATGCCATGTCGTCTCGCACGCGATCCCCTGCGCCGTCACGTTGACAAGTCTCGCCTTGCCGCAACCGACGCCGGCGACGGCTGCGGTCGCCTCGCGGATCTGCTTGTCGTCCACCGTCGCGGCTACATCATCCGCAAGCCACTTGCGGATCGCATCCGGTTCCGAGTCGGGCCAGGCGGCGTTGAAGTCGTCAACCAAGTCCAGCGCCTTCCCGGCCAACGCGGCGACGTCGACATGGCTCGCCACCCACCGATCTCCCTCGCGCGCCACATGCAGCCCCGTGCCACTGGCGATGGTCAGCACCTGAAGCCTCGGCGTCGCTCCCCGGATGGGCACGTACGCGAACCGACCGTCTGGGAACACGTGCCCGTCCACCGCCCGAACAGAGCGGGCCCGCTCTATGGCGACTTCGCTCCATGCCGTTGGACGCAAGAACAGAATCCGCTTGAGGAACTGCCCGTCCGGCTCCGTGGCCTGCAGGATACCTGGAGCCATCTCATATAGAGCGTCCCAATCGTCGTCCCGCGCCAATTGCAGCCATTGCTCCGCCACTGCGAGCACTTCGCGCTCCAAGAGCGTTAGACCGACTGTCACGGTATCGGGCCCCCCACGTCCAATGCTGGAGATCCGCCAGTTGCCATCCTCTCGAACGAACAGCAGGCGGGTGGGCGCGAGATCCGTCCCCCCGGAATCTGTCTCCCACTCAGCCGAGACCGACGCCCGCGCTGCCGCATCCACGCGCGCCCGCGGGTTGATCAGCTGACGGGGCGTCGCGCGACTGAACGTTACGATGAAGACCTCCCGAGCCACTCCTTCCTGGATCTCCGTCGACATCACTTCGTACAGTTTCCCCGCGCCCTCCGCGTCTCCACACGCAGAGCCCCACAGCCTCGTCAGGCGCAGCAACTCCGCCTCGTCGCCGAAGGCCGCGGGCGCCATCACGACCAGAACCATCCCTGCTAACATCAACTGTCGCGCTTGCATTGCCAACCCTCCCTATACTCGACAACTCCTATCTCGGTAGACGCGCGAAGCCTCACAACACCTCGGCGCAACTATCCCCCGTCCCCGCCGTATACCTCCCCAATAACCGCCCTCAGACCCTCGGTTGACTCCGCCCAAACCGAGGCGTATAATCACCTCGCGGGGGGCAGAGAGGCGTGCCCATCAACTGACGACGTGCACCGAAGGCCGCGCCGACTCTTTCGGCGGGCCCTTTTTATTAGGTAATCACTGCCTTCCCCGTGCACGCGCGTAGGGCACTCCAGTTTCGGCGATGCGCGCCAATCATAACAACCCACTTGTCAAACGTACATTTGCCCTGGGCATCTGCAACGGCGCCCTGTGGCAATTCGCCAACGCGTTCCTCAACCCGTCCACGGTCGTCCCCGCGTTCATTGTCACGATGCCCGACGTCACTGCCGGGCAGAAAATGCTCTGGGTCGGCATCATCACTGCGTGCATGAATTCGGGTTGGTCGTGGCCACAGGTCTTCCTCGGCC
>CAZKUN010000130.1:9123-25238 GCA_964555935.1 uncultured Armatimonadia bacterium
GCTACTACAGCACGAAGCAACGGCTTCTCCCGTTCTACTGGATTTCAGCCATCGGACGCGCGCTCATAATCGTGTTGCTGACCGTCGTCGTCGCCGTGGCGTACGACGCGAAGCCAGTCGTGGTTCTCGCGTCCATTGCAGGCTTGTTCCTGCTCTACGGCTCCTGCGGCGCCATCGGCATCATCCCGTTCATGACCATCGTGTCCGACTCGATGCCTGCTTCCCATCGGGGCCGGTTCTTCGGCTTCCGTTCGATGGCCGGCGGTGTCCTGGGCATGGTGGCGGGCTTCATCGTCTCGCGAATCCTCAACGAGGACACTGGGCTCGGGTACCCAGATAACTACGTCGCCCTGTTTGGCGTTGCCGCGGTGGTCTTCATCGCCTCGGTCATCTGCTTCTCATGCGTGAAAGAGCCAGCACACGAACCCCAAACGCGGCGCCTTACCATGGCGCAGGAACTTGCGCGCGGCCCAAGGCTCTTCCGCAGAGACCGCGACTGGCGCACGCTGGTGATCGCCCAGGTCGTCGGGGCCATTGGTTTTGGCGTGTCAGTGCCGTTCATGACCCCCTTCGCGCTTGAGGAGCTTCACGCCCCCACGGCTCTCGTGGGGATCTTCCTCGCATGCCAGACCGGCGCGGCGGCTCTATCGAATCTGATATGGAGTTACGTCGGCGACAAACGCGGCAACCGCAAGCTGCTGATTTGGTCGGGTGTCGCGGGCGTCCTCCCGGCGCTGATCGCTCTGCTTTCGAGCCTCGTCCCCGCGACCGAGATCGGGACGCTCTTTGGCGTGAAGTTCACCTACCAGCTCGCGGTCTTCACGCTGGCGTTCATCCCGCTCGGGTTCTCGATGACGGGGCAGATGATCGGTCAGCTCAACTTCCTGCTCGACATCGCGCCCAACCGGCGGCGGGCGACGTACCTCGCTTTCAGCCACCTGTTCCGGTTCCCGCTGGCGTGGTGGCCCGTGGCCGGCGCGCTTCTCATCGGCAGGACCAGCTTCGTCTTCGGATTCGCGATTGCGATCATCTGCTCGGCGGTGACGCTCTACCTGGTCACCCGACTCGGCGAGCCACGCGCTCAAGAACTCGGACTGGAGCCGCCTGGCCCGGACAACCACGACCGGCCCATGGCCGCGGGCGGGTAGCAGCCACTCGCCGTTCCTCTCAGACCTCGGTTTGCCTGAGGCGCTTGAGACCACACACATGCGGGCCAATCACCACAACCCTCTCGTCAAGCGCAACTTCCGACTGGGAATCATCAACGGCGGGATCTTCCTGGGCGCCCAAGCCTTCCTCAGCCCCGAGACAGTGCTCCCCGCGTTTGCCCTCACGATGGTTGGCGGCAATAAAATCTGGGTGGGCATCATCGCCGCGTGCACGCTCTCAGGATTCACCTGGCCGCAGATCCTGCTCGGGCGGTTCTTCAGCACGAAGACGCGCCTGCTCCCCTATTACTGGCTCTCCGCGGCTTTTCGCGGCTCCACCATCGTCGCCCTGACGATCATCGTCTGGCGCTTCGGCGACGCCCGCGGGACGTTCATGTTCGCCACCGTCGCGGGGATGCTGTTCTTGATTTCCTCGTTCGGCGCCATCGGCCTCATCCCGTTCATGACGATCGTATCCGATTCGATGCCGGCCTCCTCGCGCGGCCGGTTCTTCGGAACGCGGTGGTTGCTAGGTGGGCTCGTCGGGATGTGCGCCGGCTTCGTGGTCAAGTGGATACTGAGCGAGGACAGCGGGCTCATCTTCCCGATGAACTACGTCTGTCTTTTCGGGTCGGCCGCAGTGCTGTACACGATCGCCGTCCTCATCTTCTCGCTGGTCAAGGAACCTCGTCACACGCCTCAGAGCCGCCAACTGACGCTCCGCCAAGAATTGGCACGCGGGCCGAGGCTCATCCGCCGAGACTCAGACTGGCGGCTGCTCCTCGGCGCGCGCGTCTCCGGGATGATCGCCGCGGGCATGAGCCTGCCTTACCTCGTCCCGTTTGCCCTTGAGCGCCTTGAGGCCCCACAGAAGTTGATCGGCGTCCTGCTCTCAGTCATGGCCGCATCCTCCGCCGGCGCCAACCTCATCTGGAGCCGGCTCGGCGATAGGCGGGGCAACCGCGCGCTTCTGATGGCCGCATCCACACTCGCCGTGGCTCCCAGCGTCATTGCGCTGTCATGCTATTTCGTGCCGGATGTCGCGCTCGGCGTGTGGTTCGGCATCCCAATGACCACGCGCCTGCTGCTGCTCATCCTCGCCTTCGTGCCGATGGGCTGCGCGAAGAGCGGGATGGCGATGGGTCAGACCAACTTCCTGCTCGACATCGCGCCCAATCGGCGGCGGTCCACCTATCTGGGCTACAGCTTCGTGCTCATGGCGCCGCTCGCGTGGTGGCCGGTTGTGGGCGCTCTTATCATTGGCAACGACCGCTTCGGACTTGCCTTCGCGCTCGCGGCGTGCTCAGCGATGGTGACCGTATTCCTGGTCTCTCGCCTACGCGAGCCACGCGCCGAAGACCTGGCTCACGGCGGCGGCGGACCACCTCTCGCGGCGGGAGGACAGTAGCATTCGAACGAGTGGCAGATTCATTGCGATGAGCGTCTCGAAGGTGAGGGGACATGGTTGATCGCCAGAGTCGAGATGCGTTAGCCACGTTGACCCAGGCGTTCCTGGAGGGCCGCGTGACGGGGCCTGACCTACTTCGTGCCGCCAGAAACCTGGAACGCAGTGCGGCCTCGGGTGAACTCGACCCGGCCGTAGAAGCCGTGTCGGAGCGCCTACACGCTTGCCTGGCACTGTTTGACGGCGCGGGCCACTCCGTTAGCGACCGCGGCGGACCGGAGTTCGCGGACCAACTGGAGCCGAGGGACTGGGACTGCTTCGTCCGCTGCGCAGCGTTCTTGCGAGGAGATGGTGAAATCGCGTGGCCTCGGGTTGACTGGGCCGCACCAGATCCTACGACCCACCCGCCGGATCTGCTGGTAATCGCCATCATTCTCGCCGCGGGTGCCAGCGGGACGGCAACCGTCATGCTCTTGGCACTCGGGTACTGGCGGTTAGCCCTCCTGGCGGCTGGCGCCACGGTGTTCCTTGGCTGCCATGCCCGCAATCGAACACGCCGCGCACTGCAGCCCACCGTGTCAGACCGCGGCGATCCGTCTGCCTTCCCGTTCACCACCCAGGTAGAGGTCACCGATGCGTTTAGCCGTCTCGCCAACGAGGGCGTGAGCCTACCTGCGCTCCGGGGCGAGGTAGACCGTGGCGCGCCGCACGCCCCGTGGAATCCCCCCTCCCCGTGAGTGTGGATAACTCTGTGGAAAACTCCTCGTGCGGGGCGTGGACTGTGGAAAACTCGCTGCAGAGCCCCTCACAGAAGCGCGATAAGCCCGAAACCTACGGTATTCGCGGGGTGTAGACACCTGTGGAAAACTCTGTCAACATGCCGGTGATCAAGGAGTCCGTGGATGGCGCGCAAGTGGTATAAGGAGCAGTTTGACGAGCTTTATCTCCAGAGCTACGGCATGGGTCAGGCGACCGCCGCCCGCGAGGCCGAGTCAATGCTGGACAAGCTCGACCTCGACCCCGGCGCCGAGATCCTGGATCTCGCCTGCGGGCAGGGCCGTCACGCGGTTGAGATGGCCAAGCGGGGCTATTCAGTCACGGGACTTGATCTCTCGAAGTACCTCCTGACCCACGCGTCCTCTCTCGCCGCCCAGGCGGGTGTCGAGGTCGAACTTGTCGAGGAGGATATGCGCCGCGTGCCGGAGACCTGGGCGGCCCGCTTCGATGGAATCATCAACGTATTCACGGCATTCGGCTACTATGACAAGGATGCTGACAACGAGAAGGTCATCGAGGCTGTGGCGCGCTCTCTGAAGCTCGAGGGCCGCTTCGTGCTGGATATCATCAACCGCGACTGGCTGATACGCAACTTCCACGGGCGCTCATGGCGCGAAGGGGAGCATGGGTTCATCACGGTCGAGGAAACGCGAATCGATCTTCTCACCAGCCGCAGCCACGCGACCAACACGATCATCAAGTCCGATGGCACGCGCGTCGTCCGCGAACTCTCGCTCCGCCTATACACGCTCGCGGAGATCCGCGCGATGCTTGAGCGCCACGGCTTCGAGGTGGTCGAGACCTTCGGCGGCTGGGGCGATGAGCCATACAGCATGAATTCCCGCCGCATGATCGTCCTCGCGCAGCGCAAGAAGTAACTCAGTCCCAGCGCTTCCCGCCCAGTCGCTCGACGTGGGACCACGCTCGCTCGAACAAGGGGTGCCCGTCAGGGGTGTACAGCGCGTGGAGGCACAGCACGTTCCGCTGCTACCTGTCTCGCGCCCGTCGCCGGTCGCCAAGCACCTCATAGGCGAGCGCCAGGGCCCGCTCGACCACGGGGCCGTAAGCACGCATCCGTCGCCGACGCCTGGAACCCAATACATCCGCTGCGATCGCCCGAAGCTCATCTCCGATCTCTCCGCGCTGGATGCCGTCCTCCATCTTGGCCGCCCACCACCGGATCTGATGGTAGTCCGGCCACATGATCTCGTCACGGCCGATCGGTTCCATGCGTTCTGGCTGGATGTCGAACCCCGCCGCATCCATCTCCCTCAGCCCTTGTCGGTAGCGTTTATGTTGGGCCAACTGCTCCTCGCGCGTCGGCACAGGCTCCAGTACGGCGGCCTCGCGAGCCGACTCACCCAGCCACTCCCACGCCTCAGCAACTTCCTCGCGCTGGTAGGCTTCGGTACTGCCGGGAGGGAAAGGCCCCCGCTCCCGTTCCGCCAACTCTCTCAGCCGGCGTTCCGCGGCGTCAAGTTCAGTCCGGGCCTCGGCCACGCGACCCAAGCCCACGAGAGCCTTCGCGCGGAACGTGCGGCAAAACGCCTCGAACCACAGCCCGCTTCCCGTCTCCTGCGATTCGTCATCAGGCTGCCCGACGAACTGGACCAGCGCATCCATCGGGCCAAGATCTTCGACCGCGTACTCATAGTCCGCCACTTCCAACGCTCTCACAGCCGACGATATGTGCGGAATTGGGTGGTCCCATCTCGCACGTAGGTGCGCATCGTACTCACGGTTGGTGGTGAAGCCCATCTCTGACACGCGTCGAATGGGATTGCCCTCAGCGTCGTGCGTGGGGCAATCGTCCATTCCTTCGACCCGGAGCTGCATGTCCAATCGCCCGCGCCGTTCCGGGTCGAACATGTCGCGCCATCCGCGACGCGACATCGCCACCACCGTCCGCTTCCTCAGCTCATACCCAAGCCGGTTCATCCGCCTCCTCCTCTCCTCATTCGCCCCAGCGACAGCCAGCATGTCCCTCAATCCCAGTGCTTCCCGCCCAATCGCTCGACGTGGGACCAGGCTCGGTCCCAGAGCGGGCTATGCGTTGGCTCGCAGACGGCCCAGAGCGACAGGCAGACGCGTTGCCAGCCGTCGCGGGCCCTCGCAGTCGATCCGAGCACTTCGTGCGCGACCGCCCGGGCGCGCTCGTTTTCCGCCGTGTCCGCGCACCATCGCTGTTTCTTCACCTGTTCCAGCACCCCATCGGCCAGCTCCCGCTCGGCCGGCGCCGGTTCGCCTCCGCGCCTGACGAGCGACTCCAGAGTCGCCGCCCAGTACCGCGTGGTGTGTCCGTCAGGCGGTCGGTCGTCAGGGATCTCGGGCATCTCGAGCCGCTCTGGCTCAACGGGCACGCCCTCCTGCGCAGCCTGTCTGGCCATTCCCACAACGCGTTGGACCAAGCGCCGATGCTCCTCCATGGTCGGCAGCGGCTCCAAGATGGCGGCCTCCCGCTCCGGCTCATCGAGCATTTCCCACGCCTCAGCGATCTCCTCACGCGTGGCGGACCCAAGGTGGGTGGCGGTGTGGTGCTCAATCGGCAGTTCAGCCAACTTCCGCGCCAGCGCCTCGGCGATCTCCAACTCATCAAGGGCCTCCGCCCCCTGCCGCATCCCTGCCAGCGCCTTCGCCCTCATCACACGGCAATGGCCCTCGAACCACACGCGGTGCGACTCCATTGCGGCGTCCAGCCCCTCTTGCCGCCATGTCTCATGAAGCGCGCCGATACCGTCCATATCGTCGAGCGCCGTGCGGTACTCGCCTCGGGCCAACGCACCCATGGCACCCGCCACGTTCGGTAGCCCACCAACGTTCCGGCGCTGGTACGTCTCCAACTCGCGGTCACTCGTCAGCCCCAGCGCCTCCAACGGAGGGCCGACGTCGTCTGGCGCGCCATATCCCGCGGCCTTCGCTCTCTTATCAGATTCGATCATCGAACGGATCGACGTGTCCCCGGAGTCGTCTCGAAGACTCTCCACGTATCGTCTCGTGCCCGCCACCACCGTCCGCTTCCTTAGCTCATACTCAAGCCTGTTCATCCTGCCTCCCCTCCCTACTCCACGACCAGTGTCTCCTCACCGTTCACGACCACGCTACACGCGCCAGCATCGCCGAACGTGATGTTATACGCATCTTCGCCCGCCGTCACTCTGACTCCCCCATCTGTCCGCTCGATTGATCCGTCGCCCTCGATGATCGCGGCGATGAACTCGCAGCCGTCTCCCTCGATCTCGCGCTCGAAGATGATCGCCGGGACCTCCATGCCGCAGTCGTCGGGCTGGCAGAGCGCCGGCGGAACGGCGGACCAGTGGCTCTCGATTCTCGGATCGCCCAGTTCCTCGGCGTCGGCCATGCACAGCGTGTGCCCCTTGTTACCGCGAAGCGTCAGCGCACCGTCCTTCACGCGGGCTATCCGAAGCGGCGTGTGGAAGTTCCACTGCGCCTTGTGGCCTGCGCCGCCGGTGATGACGTCACGGATCACAACTGGGCCGTCGTCGATGGCCAGGATCTGCCGTTGGTGTCCTGCGTCAAGCGTCGGGGACAGGCTCTTGTGAGATGCTCGCACGTACCATGCCCCGTCGATGTCGGCATACTTCTCGACCTGCCCGCCGGCAGCAAAGCGCCCCTCATGCGCGTAGTTGACGCCATCGATCGTAACCAGGTTGTGTGACCGCGTCGAATGGCAATACTGGTAGCTCGGGAGCCTGTAACTCCGAGGGCTCCCCGGGGCTGTCGCCACCACATCGCCTCCCTGCTCGAGCAGGAAGTGGAGCGCCGCCGGGTACGCGTGGCCCGAATTCGGCCAACCGTATTGCATGATGAGGTACCGATCTCCCGCGTCCCAGCCCGTGCGGTGGATCGCGAAGCCCGAGTCCGGCAGGAGTTCGCTCAGCCAACCGGGCGGCTCCGCCTCTGCACCATCCGCCGGGGATGCCAGGATGTAGTTCGCCAGCGAACTCGGCCCCTTCTGGTTCGGCACCAGACCCGTCTCCCACACGCGCCCGGCGAGATACGCGAAGTCCGGGCGGTCGAATTCGCGCCCTGCAATCTCCAGGTGGACCGCGTAGTCATTCGAGAAGACCGCCGAGTGAATCGGCGGCGTCAGTCCCGACGGCATGACGACTCGCGCGAGCCACTCGTAGGCCCGCTCGAAGGCCTCGCGCGATTCGTCACCCTCGTCAAAGAAACTCGGAAGTCCGTTCATCCGGGCCGTAAGCGCGACGAGGCTCATGTCCCGCAGACACGTCTTGTGGTACTGCGTGCACAACTCCCGGTGAGCGCCATCGGGGAAGAAATCATCGACTAGATGCTGCCGGTGCCATTGTAGCCCGCGCTCAACCCATGCCTCCGCGTTCTTGAACTCAGGCATCACGATCCCCGCAACGATCATGCCCATCGTGGCGGCTACCTGCTGGTTGCCGACCTTGTAGCCTGCGTTGTTGGCGTAGAGCCACTCGGATCCGGCGAGAATCGCCTTCATCAGCCTCACGTGGATCTCCGGAGTGAGCGCGGGCGACTTGGCCATGCAGTAGTAGTTGTCGATCAGGATCCGCGTTCGAATGCCTGGGTAGTACGCGTGGAAGACCGGACGGATGTTGATCCCGCCCTTCCACTCCTCCATCGCCGGGACGTTGTCGTACCATGACTTGTGGATCCACGCGAAGGCCTCCGCATACTTCTCGTCGCCCGTCAGCAGATACGCGCGTCCCATCGGCGTCAGGAACCACTGGCTCCCCGCGATGCTGACGTAGTTGGTGTCCTTCTTGGGGTTGTGGAACCAGTCGATCTCCTTCCCATCGACAGGGAACGCGATCGTGCCGTGCGAGAGGTCTCCTCCCGCCACGCGATCGGCCTTCGCGATCAACTCGTCGGCGATCCGCGGGTAGTCGCTGCGCATCATATCCGCCCACCCGGCGCGGTCGAAGTGCATCGTGGGCGTCTCGCGATTCCGCCAATACTCAGCCCACGCGACCGCCGCCGCGCTGTAGTCCTCGGCGGCCACGGCTTCCTTCACGGCCGCCAGGCCCGGACGTTCCAGATCCAGGGCCCCGAAAAGCTCTTCGTCTGAGACCGAGGTAGGATGCTTGTGGATATCGTCTGGTCCAGCCTGCAGGGGCGCCGCGAGCAGCAATCCCATGAATACCATTCTTAGCCTCCAGGCGCGAGCCGCGCCGGACAGTTGCCTCAATGCCCGTGATATTGGCTGGTCTGCAAAAGGTGGCCTTCGTCAACAGCGGGAAAAACGCCGTGACCACGGGCGTTTAGTTGAATGGGACAGAGGTGATTTACATGACTACACGCATGACAATGCCGAAGCTCATCGTTTCGCTAGTACTGATCGCCTTGGCCGCGCCTGGCTTCGCGGGTCTGATCGGCACCGACCAAGAGAAGGAAATCGGGAAATCGATCTCCGACCAACTGGAGGGCGAGTACGGACTCCAGAAACAGGGCCAGATGGTCGACCGCGTCAGGCGAATCGGGGAGCCGCTCGGGTTGCTCGCGAAGCAGGATCGCGCCAAGATCGACTACAAGTACAACGTCCTCGAAGACCCGATGGTCAACGCGGTCGCCTGTCCCGGTGGGTGGATCTACGCGTTCAAAGGCCTGATGAAGACCATGGCCGCTGACGAAGAGTTGGCGGCGGTGATGGCCCACGAGTCGGCCCACGTATCAGAACGCCACGGCATACAGGCGCTCGAGCGGGCGCTGGGTTGGACGGCGCTGCTGAGCATCGCCACGGGCGGCAATGAGGACGTAACGGGCATCGGCCTGGGGCTGATCATGAACGGGTACAGTCGCAAGCAAGAATCGGAGGCCGACCAGGTGGGGCAGATCTACCTGTTCAGGGCGGGCTACGATGTCAGGGCCATGGCTCGGATGCTTGAGAAGCTCCACGCGTCGAGCGAGGGTGGCAGCGTCCCCAACTTCCTGCGGAGCCACCCGTCAGGTCCGGACCGTATCCGCGCGGCAAAGCGGCGTGAGACGGAGATTCTGCTGGCGCTTGGCAGCGAGCGCCCGGCCGACAACCCACCCCACATAGCAGTGGTGTACCTCCGCGACCCGGGCGAGGGTAGCGAGAGATCCGACCTCGGCAAGCGGCTCGCCGAGGACGTGATGGCGATGCTCAACAACTCCGCGCAAGTTCGGGTGGACTTCGCCGGCGTGAAGACCAGCGACCCGAACGACGAGATCCAGGACCTCACGGACATCATTGGCGCGCAGAGCGTCGATTCAGCGGTTGGCCTGCGCTTCAGCGACGAACCTATCCAAGAGAAGGGCTCCCGCCGAGACGCCAGGACAACCGTCAAGATCGATGTGGCGATGACGGTGGTTTCGGCATTGCCTATCGAGGACCCAGTCGTGTCTGAGATCGAATCGAAAGCCGTGGAGAAGGGGTCGCGCGAGACGAAGAAGCTGACCAAGGCTATCGATGACCAAATGAACAAGATCGCCCAGGAAGTGTCGATCACGCTGATGCGGCCGCCGGCTCCGGATGTGAAGACAGCGACCGTCGAATCGTAGATCAGGCGCGCAGAACCGAACCCATGGTGCGGGAGATCACATGCCGGTTGTCTCTCTGGTGAAATTCGAAGACCCGCCCGTTGAGTCGGTCACTCGGGCTCTTCATCTGGCCGGCGCCGCCGGCTGCGTTGCTCGCGGAGCGAGTGTCCTCGTGAAGCCCAACCTCCATGGCGGGCCCGGCTACACATCGCCCATCCTCGTCGAGGCCGTCTGCCGGTGGGCCTTCGACCAAGGGGCAGCGCGAGTCTACGCGGGTGATGGCCCGTTTTGGGCATGCTCCTCGGACGAGGCCAGGGAGTACTTCGCCGGCGCCGGGCTGCACGCGGCGTGCGAGGCCACCGGCGCCGAGCCCGTCAACCTCCACGAGCACCCTTACCGCACGATCCGTCCCGATGACCCCGACATGCCGGAGGAGATCGGGCTGTCCGAGTTGCTCTTTGGATGTGACACGGTCATAAACGTGCCGTTGCTCAAGACCCACATGAACACGCTCGTTACCCTTGGCCTAAAGAACATGAAAGGGTGCATGCGGCCGAAGGACAAGAAGCGCTTCCACGAACTTGAGCTGGCCGACGCCCTCGCGGGGATGGCCCAGGTCGTCGCGCCTCACATCTCAGTCAACATCCTGGACGCCACAACCGCCGTGGAGGGCATGGGCCCTGCCGCGGGCACGGATGTCGAGATGGGCCTCATCGCCGCGTCAACCGATCTCATCGCCCTCGATTCCGTCGGGTGCGATCTCGCCGGGATCCACCCTAGCGAGGTCCGCGTGATGCGCAAGGCAGCGGCGCGGGGCGTCGGAGAGATGGATCTGACACGCATCGACGTCGTTGGAGAGAAGGTCCAGGACCACCGCAGGCGCTTCCGACGGCCCTTTGAGGAAGTTGTCGCAAACTTCCCGCGTCTGCGCATCGAGGCGGAGGCTGCTTGCAGCGGATGCGCGATGAACCTGTTCCAGGCCCTGGCTTCAATCGCCGACTCCGATGACGAGGTCCGAGTGCCCGCCGTCGCGATCGGGACGGGCGCTCGCATCGAAGAAGGTCTCGCCGTCGGCAACTGTGCGAAAACCAGCGGGGGACAACCCCTGGTTAAGGGATGCCCCCCGCGTCCTCACGAGATCCGCTCCGGCCTCACTGCCGACTAGCCCCCCGCCGCGTCGTCAGTTCCCATGTGCGCTTTGCTGCGCGACGTCGACAGCGCCACGCCGCCTTCCTCCCCTGTCATCAGCGAGGCTGCAAGGTTGACGTCCTCCTCAAGTTCCTCCGGACAGAGGACGCCCACCGCAACCGTGTCGATCGGCTTGATCCGCTGGTAGACGAACGTGAAGCCGGGAATCGGCGTGATGCGCCCCGCCGCCAGCGGCTTGATAGTGATGATCGGCTTCGGAAAGCTGCGGATGATGCGCTCCTGCCATTCGACCTCCACCTGGCACAGGAAGCCAAGCGCGTTGAGCGGCAGAATGGCTGTCTCGACGTCGTAGCCCAGTTCGTGGACCAACGGCACGGCCTCGGGGCGGTGTGTTGAGATCCCCGGCACCATGTCCACAGACCGGATGTACGCCAGCGCCTCTGGCAGTTCCGTGATCTCCCGATCTCGCAGGTTCAGGTTCCGCTCGATGACAGAGGTGTGCGGTAGGCAGATCTCAACATCCCACTCGCGGCACGTGTCGACCGACTGTTTCAGCTCGTCCAGCGTCTCGCCGAAGGGCGTGCATGCCCACTTGATGCGGAAGCCGGTTTCGTCTTCCAGGCGGCGGCGCAGGCTGGCAAACCGCTCCTGAGGGCCGCTGACGAAGAGATTCACGCCGAGCTTCGCGCAGCACTGCAGCATCTCGTACAGCCGCTCATCCGTAAAGTGCTTCACCAGCCACGCGTCTCGGGCGGCCGAGAGATGCGAGTACCCGAAAAAGTTGTTGCTCCCGCACGCCATCCGCGTGACCTCAACTCCGCCTATGTTGGTCGTTGGTAGGGCCGTCATGTAGAGTGCCTCCATTTGGTCGCGTCAGCGCGTTGGCCACGCGCGGCGCCAATCGACCGGGCGACCTGCTCCCCAATGCTGGCGTTGGGCTCAACAGTTGAGTGTTTGCGGTAACACGCGAGGAGACCTGCCTCTGCGGCGCATCCGTGTTCTCTCCTGATGCGCGCGGCCCGTATTTGCGCGGTATTGCGGATGCGCAACGTTGCTGTGCTGCGTACAATATCGGTGGGCGTCTATGGGCGGCTCACGCGTACATCCGGTGGGCCCATTGGCGGGACGAAGGCTCCGCAGCACAGCAGACTTGTGGCCCGCCACGTCAGACGACTGTTTTTTTGGGGGACCACCAGGTCTCGGAAGGACCTTTGCCGAAGGCCCCCACTGCGGACCCACTGCACCGTAATTCTTGCAGAGACGCTGTTCCGGGTTTTCCACGGTCAGCGCACCCTACCCGGGAGGGATCTTGTGTCGAGAGCAGCCTTGCTCGTTGGGATCCTCATTTCTATCTCCCTTCTGTCAGGCGTTGCAGCGCATGCTCAGAAGGCAGAGCCACCCCAGTACGCCGACGAAGACGCTTGTGGAATGTGCCACCAGGACGAAGCAGAGGCACAGTCCGGAGGCTCTTCACGGTGCGATTCTGTCCAGACGCTCCACCACGATGCAAGGCCGTGACTGCCAGAGTTGTCACGGCCCCAGCCAGGCCCATACGGAAGATCCGACCGAGGTTAAGGCGGCATGGTCGCCGGATACGCTCGGGAAGAACGCCTCCGCGAAAATGTGCCTGACGTGTCACAGCAACCAGATCTCTGCCATCACGTGGCGCCGAGGCGACCACCATGGTGGCAAGGTCCAGTGCTGGGAGTGCCATTCGGAGGATCGTCCCGCGAAGGCCCACAGTGATTACATCGCTCGGCCTACGTCTGACCTGTGCGTTGAATGTCACCACGAAGTCAAGGGGCTGTTCCGGCTGAACAGTCACCACCCCGTTTTGGTTGAGCACGAGAAGCGTATCGAGTGTTCCGACTGCCATGATCCGCATGGCAAGATCAAACAGCGCGAAGTCACCGACCTGTGCCGCAGTTGCCACACGCCGCAGCATGGACCGTACCGCTTCACGCATGGTGCTATCAGCGGACGCCTTATGGGTAGCTGCGTCGAGTGCCACGATCCCCATGGTTCGCCGAACGCCGATCTTCTCAAGTTCAACAGCCGCGGCCTCTGCTTGCAGTGCCACGGTGATCGCGTGGTCCACTTCCCCGGTCCGAAGTGCTGGGACTGTCATGAAGCGGTTCACGGCTCAAACTCAAGCCCGCTGCTGTTCACGAAATGACGTCTCACGGGCGAGTGTACAGTCGATGCACGCCGCACGGATCACAAATCGTAGCTGACCGGAAGGAGTGGCCCCGAAGGATGGCATTCTCTCGAAGAGCCCCGATGCACCGAGTACCTGCCGCACTGGCTCTGCTGGCAACCTTCGGTCTCGTCCTTGCTCTACCAGTCCTCGCCTGGGGCGCCGATGACGACGCATCCATGGAGGACGGGAATCGCATCTCCATCAGCCTCGGCTCGCAACGCACGAAGGTCAATGGGAACGTGCTGCGGTTCCGCCAATACGTGACGCCACCGAACGGCACGTACTCGCCCAGTATCAGGGTGATGCACCCGCTGGACGAACACGGCCGCGCGTTTGGCGCGACGATCACCGATCTCTTTGAGCCCAGTGCCGGCGGCGCAGGATACCTCTACGACGCCGATCTAGGCCTCAGCATCGACACCCGTCAGCGCAACTCCAATTTCTACCGGACTTTCTATGCGGGTGCGAGTGAGCTTCGGCGCAAGGATTGGCAGACCGATGTCCGCTGGCGCGCGACGTCGCGCGATACCATCGCAGCCAGCTATTCCGTAGTAGATATGGACGGCCTCACCGGTGATGCCGACCAGAACTTCACCGACGAGCGCTACAACCTGACCTACGCCCGACGACTGAGCGACTACAACGTCGCCGGATCGCTGAGCATCCAGCAGTTCGGCTTCCCCGTGGGGGCGCCGTACTTCGACGGCGACACGAGTACCTATTCGCTGACCGTCGAGCCCGCCAGCGATGGCCGGACGCTCTTAGCCGGACGCTTTGTCAGTTCGTCCACCGATCTGGAGGGATCTAGAGTCAGCCCCGATCAGACATCGGTCGCTCTCAGTGGCTTCCGCCAGATCACCAACGACCTGTCTGTCGCGGGCGATCTGCAGTACTGGGAGCTGGATGACTCCATCGCCAACAATGCCTACGCCAAGAAAGAGCTGTTGGCGGGCATTGAGGGCGAGTACACCGGCCTGTGGCGTTCGACGCTACGCGCTGGCTTCGAGACCGCTGAGGTCGACTACGTGAACGGTCGTCAGACTGCGGTCGTAGAGCCCAGTGTCAACACCACAACGCTCGGCTTGCGCAGCCGCCCGCGCCGCGATGTCAAGGTTCAAGCGGACTGGCGCACGCGAAGAGTAGATGACCGCCCGGCGGCGTTCGACACCGGCGGCAACCCCGTGACGACACGCATCTGGTCCGAGTCGGAGATGCTCCGCATTCGCGCAACATGGACGCCTAGCTTCTGGCCTGCCGGCCTCACTGCTGGATACCGCGCGGAAGAGCGGGAGAACCCGAACCAGGGCACGAGCAACGAGATCGTCACCAAGGACATCACCGGATGGTGGGCCGTGCGGGACGACGTCAACGTGACCGCATCCTATATGAATCAGGATTTCGATCTGAACGGAATTCTCCTCTCGACGCCTTTCGTCAGCGAATCGGAGACCTGGACGGTCGGTGCAAACTGGCAGATTTCGGATCAGACCACGCTTGACGCGAGCTACGCCCGAGCCGATTCGTTTGGTGGTATCTCGCTGAAGCAGAAGACGTTCTCGGTCAACGTGGACCACGAGTGGGACACGCACAACGTCCGCCTTGGGGTCACGCTCGACGACCTGGACGACTTCAACGGGACGCTCCTCGGCTACGACGCGGACATGTGGTACGCCGAGTTCAGCACGTTGTTGCCATAGATATTCGGACAGATTGGCCCTCCGACGGGCGCTTCTCGGGATACCGTCGGCGGGGAAAGACTACTTAACTAGGAGGCCCCCGGGGATGCATCGAAACACTGCAGTGGCACTAAGTATTGTTTCAGCCCTGCTCGCCATGGTCGTAGTTGCCGGTTGTGGCGGGCACTCCGCCCAGGCGGTGGGACCACCGATCATTGGTCCCACAGGCGGATTCGTTGGCGCGGCCGTATGTGAGGCCTGCCACAAGAGTCAGTACGCGAATTGGACGGGCACCGCTCACGCGGATGCGCTGTCGGCGGTTCTCGGCATCTCCCCCCACCTGCCTGCCCTGCCACACGGTTGGCAATGGCAACGGCGGATATGTGGATGAGGCCACGACCCCGCATCTAGGCAACGTGCAGTGCGAAAACTGCCATGGTTCCGGTGGAGCCCACGTCACCAACCCATCGCAGAACGGTATGGTCAGCCCGCTCGAAGCCGACGTCTGTGGCTCCTGCCACAGCGGCTTCCACCACCCGACATTCGAACAGTGGGAGACCTCCGGACACGCGGAGGCCCTGGCGACCCTCCAGAGCCGCTCGTATGCCGGCGACCACTGCCTCGAGTGCCACTCCGCGGAGGCCATCGTCCTCTCCGGCGTCGACGCTGTTCTGGCCGATGTTCAGGTCAAGGCGAAGAATAGCATCACCTGTGTTGTCTGCCACGATCCTCACGGCGGCCCGAATGCGGGTCAGCTCCGCGAGCCCGAAGCAGACATCTGTCTGGGCTGCCACACTTCCGGCGGCGCGCTCCCCGGCAACAGCCCGCACCATCCGCAGCGTGAGATGCTGCTCGGTCTCGGCGGCTTCGGGCCGACCGGTGCTCAGGAGATCGTGCCGAACTCGGGTCACACCTCAAGCGTCCTGGCGCGCTGCATCGAGTGCCACGTGTTTGAGGAACACCCGGCGGACACGACCATCGACAATCCGGTCAACACGGGACATACGTTCCTGCCGAAGGTCCCCGAGGCATGCGAGAACTGCCATCCGGGCGGCAGCGGAACGGGCAAACTGGCCGCGTCCCACGCCGCAGTGGACGCCAAGCTGGCTGTCATCGCTCCGTTCCTGGACGATACCGATCCGGCGTGGATCGATCCGGCCGTACTGTCGGCGGCCGACAAAGCGAAGTACGATGTCGCGGTCTTCAACAAGAAGTTCGTTGAGGCCGATGCCAGCAACGGCGCGCACAATACG
>CAZKUN010000131.1:0-25175 GCA_964555935.1 uncultured Armatimonadia bacterium
TTACCACATCACGATCACCATGGCCAAGGGGTCGCCGCTCGCGGGGGACGCTGAGGCCGATCTCACCTACCTCAACGGCTACCAAGATGCCCGGCGCCGAGCCGATCAGGGCGACACCAGTATCGCGATCGGCCTGTATGAGGATCTGCTGAAACTCCGCCCGAACGACATCTTCGCACATCTGAACATCGCCGAACTCTATGCGGCCGGCACCGACGCCGACGTCAAGCGAGCGCGAGCACACTACCGCGCGGCGGTTGCCATTGGTAAACCCAGCAGCGTTGCGGATCAGGCCACCCAGGCGCTTGACGAGCTGGAGGCTCTGTAGACCCGACCTACGAAGGCACGGCGCCAAGAGGGCGCTTGGCGGTGCGAAGGCAACGGCGTCGAAGCTAGAGCTTCGACCTACGAGGGCAACGGCGACAGGCGAGGACGCCTGTCCTACGAAGGCACGGCGGCAAGAGGGCGCTGGGCCTTACGAAGGCAACGGCGTCGAAGCTAGAGCTTCGACCTACGAAGGCAACTGCAGACGGCGTCGGATCAGGAGGCGCAGCTTGCGCCCTATAGCAAGGGAAGAGCCGGGCGCCCTATACCCGGGCGCCCGGCTCTTGTTTCGTCTGAGGTAGAGCGCGCTACTCGGTCGGGCCTATGGCCTCCTGGGCCTCGGCGTCCGCCGCGCCATAACCGCCACGACCCTTCGAGATCGCGAAGGCGACGATGATCACGGCCGAGCAGACAATGCCCGCGACGATCATGTGAAACCGGTCGGCCGTTACCACGAGTGGCAGGATCAACAGAGCGACCAGGTTCATGACCTTGATCATCGGGTTGAGCGACGGGCCGGCGGTGTCCTTGAACGGATCACCGACCGTATCGCCGACAACAGCCGCCTTGTGCGGGTCGGAACCCTTGCCGCCAAGGTTGCCGTCCTCGATGTACTTCTTGGCGTTGTCCCAGGCGCCGCCAGCGTTCGACATGAAGACCGCCAGTAGCTGCCCGGTGACGATGATGCCGGCGAGGTAGCCGCCCAAGCCCTGCCACCCAAGGAACCCACCAACCACGATCGGCGCCAGGATGGCGAGCAGACCGGGAGCCACCAACTCGGTGATCGCGGCGCGAGTGCAGATGTCGACGCACTTGGCCGACTCCGGCTTCGCCGTGCCCTCCATCAGGCCCGGGATCTCGTTGAACTGTCGGCGGACCTCGTTGATGATCTCCATCGCCGCGCGCCCAACCGCGCGGATCGTCATGGAGCTGAACAGGAACGGAAGCGCGCCACCGATCAGCAGACCGATGAAGACTTCCGGACGCGCGACGTCGACGAAGTACACGCTCGGGTCGAACGTCGACATCGAGTGCCCGACCTTGTCGCCCGCCAGAAGCCCCGAGACGTTGGACAGGTACGTGCCAAACAGCGAGAGGGCCGCCAGAACCGCGGAGGCGATGGCAAAGCCCTTTGTCGCCGCCTTCGTGACGTTGCCGACCGCGTCGAGCTGCTCGAGGACCGGCATCGCTTCATCAACGCCCGCCATCTGCGCAATGCCCTGGGCGTTGTCGGCAACCGGTCCGAAGGTGTCCATGGAGACGATGACTCCGGTGGTTGTCAGCATGCCCATGCCACACAGCGAGATGCCGTACAGGGTCGCCAGGATCTGATGTCCCAGATCGAGGTTCGGGTCGTGGAAAATCCACTTTGAGACCAGGATGGCAGCGCAGATCACGAGGACGGAGATGACACTCGACTCCATGCCCGTCGCCATGCCGCTGAGGATGTTCGTGGCGGAACCGGTCTTAGTCGACTGAGCGATCTCCTGAACGGGCTTGTATCGCGTCGAGGTGTAGTACTCCGTCAGCTTGTAGATGACAACCGAGAGGATCAGGCCAAACAACGTGGCGAAAGCCAGGTCCAAGTTGTCGCAGTACAGCCACGCGACCAAGAAGAACCCGACCGCAGACAGCGCGGCGGATCCAATGAAGCCGCGCGTGATCGGAGCCATCGCGTGCTCGTTGTCGTCCTTGGCCTTGACCATCATGATGCCGATGATCGAGGTGATGACGCCGATGCCGCGCACGCTGAGCGGGAAGATGATCCACTGGACGGCGGTGGTGACGTCCGAGCCCGCGTATGCCAGCGCCAGGATCATCGAAGCGACAAGCGTGACCTCGTACGATTCGAACAGGTCAGCCGCCATGCCCGCGCAGTCGCCAACGTTGTCGCCAACGTTGTCGGCGATGACGGCGGCGTTTCGCGGATCGTCCTCTGGAATGCCGGCCTCAACCTTGCCAACCAGGTCGGCGCCGACGTCGGCGGCCTTGGTGAAGATGCCGCCGCCGACGCGCATGAAGAGCGCCAGCAAGCATCCACCGAAGCCAAAGCCCAGCAGCACGTCTGTCGCATGGTTCATGTAGAGCCAGAAGACGATCACGGCCCCCAGGAGCCCCATGCCGACGGTGAACATGCCTGCGACGCCGCCCGACTTGAACGCGATGTTCAGCGCGTCAACCGCGCTCGTACGGGCTGCGGCGGTGGTGCGGACGTTGCCCTTGACCGCAAGGCTCATGCCCATGTAGCCGGTGAAACCGGAGGCAAAGCAACCCAGCAGAAACGAGACCGCCCGTCCGACGGCGATGTCGAAGTCCCCCGACTTGAGGCCGGCCAGGAGCAGAGCGACGAACAGCACTACGACCAGCACGCCGATTGTTTTGAACTGGCGGCTCAGGTAGGCGCTGGCGCCTTGCTGAATCATCCCCGCCACTTCTTTCATCTTGTCGGTACCCTCATCCTCGGCACCGACCTTACCCATTAGCATCCAGGCGTAGATCAGCCCGATGATCGAGGATATGAAAATGGCCACCAGGAAGTAATGGCCATGCATCGCCTTGAATTCTGCAGCAAACTCTGGTGTTCCGCCCAACTTGAATTCCTCCTACGTTCGTCTATCCAGTCAAACTGACCAGGTGGTCCCCTGAGGGGACAAGGCATTAGGCCGGCGGCGAGCCGACCACTAGACACAGCGAGCCAACGAGCGCACAGTATACGCTAAACCAAACGAGTTTACCACGCCTAACGGCTCGAAAAACCAAGACAATCGCGACCCAGGTCGAGAGCGCCGCCGCGATCGCGCCGATCAGATAAGGGAAGACGTCGACATCTCCAAAGCCGTTCCTGGCGGCCTTGAGGCCCTCGTAGAGGCCCCCGCCAAAGATCACGGGGATGCTCATCAGGAACGCGAAGCGAACCGATGTCACCGGAGTCAGGCCTCGAACGAGGCCGGCGCCAATGGTGGCTCCGGAACGCGAAATCCCAGGAAACAGCGCGAACGCTTGGGCAAGGCCCACAAGCAGCGCGTCAATCCAGGTCACGATTCGTCGCCCCGACCGGTCCGCAGTCCTCTGCTTCGATGAACGTTCAGACGCCCAGAGGATGATCGCGGTGATGATCAGGAAGCCACCGACCGCCTGGATATCCCCAAACGTGCGCTCAACCACATCCTCAAACAGGACGGCCGCCACAACAGCCGGCGCCATCGATAGAATGATCATCCATGTGAAGCGCGTCTGCTCGATCGCATCTTCGGCCTCGACATCGCTCGGCGCGTTGCCCCGGATCCGCCGCCAAATCCCGCGGAGAATCCGCATGATCCGGTTGCGGAAGTAGACCAACACAGCGCACAGCGTGCCGATGTGGACCGCGACAGCGAAACCGATCGGCGTATCGTCCCAGCCGAACAGCCGTGGCACGATGGCCAGGTGCCCAGAGCTTGATACGGGTAGCAGTTCGGTCAGCCCCTGGACGATCCCCAGGACAGTCGCTTGCAGGAGCGTCATGCGGCGTCGGCCTCCGGCGGCTCAACGGCCGCCCGCCAGTGGAGGTAGGCGATCCTCAACACCGCCACGATGGGAACCGCGACGAACATGCCCAGAATGCCAAAGAACTCCCCGCCGGCCAGCAGCGCCACGATGATGATGACGGGATGCAGGTCAGCGTGGTGCCCGAGCACCTTGGGCATGACGATCTTGCTCTCGAGAAACTGCATGATGGAGAAGATGATCGCCGCGATGGCGGCAGCCCGGAAGTCGACCTGGATCCACGTAATCGCCACGATGACCGCGCCGCCGATGATGGGACCAATCACTGGAATCGCCCGCGAGATTCCGGCAATGAGCGCGAGCGTCAGGAAGACGGGTACGTCCAGCATCCACAGTGCGAAGGCGGTTATGACCGCGGCCAGGAGGCACAGGATTATCTGACCTCGGATATACGAGTGCAAGGTCAAATTCATCTCGTCCATGAGCTTCGATCCCCGCTCGCGGTGCTTCCGGGGGAGGATGGCCAACGTCCCGCTACGCAGGCGCTCGGAATCGGTGATGAAGTAGAACGCCAGCACGGGAACGAGGAATGCCTCAACGATCGACCACACGTGCCAGACGGCGCCGACCGCGATATTGCCCGCGGTGTCGAGAACGCTGCTGGCGATGCCCGTCACTCGCTCGTTGATGACCGCGGCTACTTCCTCGGGCACGGCCATAGCGTAGCTCTGCATCAGGGCTTCAATGTTCTTCGGCGCTTCTTTCAGCCACTCGACGACCGAGGCGTTCAGGCCGCTGACCTGAGACACGAGCGGCTCGCCTATTACCACCGTCATCAGCGCCAGCACCGCGCTGAGCAGTATGAACACGGTGAGCGTCGACACCATGCGCCCTGCGCGGGTGGCGCACAACGGGGTAACGCGCCCCATGGTGTTGCAGATCGGCGTGACGACATAGGCCAGGACTCCGGCCAGGATCAACGTCGCGCAGACGGATCCGAGCCTCGAGACCACGTAGACGAAGGTCGGCGTGCCTTGCCATATCAGATACACGACGAGCGCAACCACGAAGGCCCCAATGGCCAACTGGCGTCCCGTCCATGGTTCGACGACCAGACTCCGGCTGCGGCGGGGTCGGGGCGCGTCTTGATCGTGGTCGTTGTTGTCTGTGGTCATTTGGGTGGTTCCATGCTCTACACGAGCTATGCTTACGTTGCCTGACGCCAGTCGTAATCCGGCGGCCTGTCTTCCCGCAGTCCAAAGAAGTGCTCGATGGCGTGCAAGGTCCGCCACGAGGCCATTCCGTCGCCGTAGGGATTCGCGCCCGTCGCCATCTCTTCGAAGGCGGACGGGTTGTCAAACAGCTCCGAGGCCGCGTTGACGATGCTGTCGGTATCCGTGCCCACCAATTGAGCCACGCCGGCTTCGATCCCCTCGGGGCGCTCGGTTGAATCTCGCGCCACGAGCGTGGGGATTCCGAGCCCCGGCGCCTCTTCCTGAATTCCACCGGAGTCGGTGATGATCAGATCGGCGCACTGCATCAATGCCACGAAGACGAGGTAATCAGGCGGCTCGCACAGGTGGACTCTGGGAATCCCACCCAGGAGTTCCTGGGCGGCAGTGCGGACCTTGGGATTGGGATGCATCGGGAAGACGAGGTTCATGCGCGGATAGCGCTCGAGCAACTCCAGCAGCGCGTGGCACACGCTCGTAAACCGAACCCCGAGGTTCTCCCGCCGGTGGATCGTCGTCAGGATGGTTCGGCCATCGAGATCCTCGACCCATGAATAGGGCGTGTCGGCCAAACTCGGCGTCCGATCTCTCACGAGGTTGAGCGCATCAACGATCGTGTTGCCAGTCACGAAGATCGACATTGGGTCGATCCCCTCGCCCTGGAGGTTGTGTCTCGAGCGCCGGGTCGGCGCCAGATGGACGTCGGCGATCTGCGAGGTCAGGCGCCGGTTGATCTCCTCGGGGAAAGGCGAGTACTTGTCGTTCGTGCGCAGCCCGGCCTCGAGGTGCGCCACCGGGATCTGCTCGTAGAAGGCGGCGAGCGCCGCGCAGAAGGTCGTCGAAGTGTCTCCCTGGGCGAGGACCATGTCCGGCGCTTCCTCGCGGAAGGCGTCCTGAAGCGCAGGCACGAGCGCGCCCGTGAGCGACCCGGGCGTTTGCCCGGCGGTCATCACGTCGAGGTCGCGGGTCGGGACAATGTCGAAGACGCCGAGCATCTGATCCAGCAACTCGCGGTGCTGCCCGGACACGATGACGATCGGGCGGAAGCGAGAGTCTTCCGATGTCAGCGCTCGGTAGACTGGGCCCATCTTGATCGCTTCCGGCCGCGTGCCGAAAACGAGGGCGATCGATCGGTCTGGACTCATTGGACCCCATCCTTGACGCCGGCACAATCGCGAGCGCATTAGCCCGCGCCAGCTAACCTATCGCAGAAGGTACATCGCAACCACGCCGAGGAGAGCGGTCGCCATCCACAGGACCAGGACTACAACGTCCTCGCTCCACCCACGGCCCAGCAAGCGGTGATGAACGTGCCCGCGGTCGCCGATGTGCACGGGCTTTCCGCTCAACAGCCGTTTTGTCATCGTCGACAGCACATCATAGATCGGCACGCCAAGGACCACGACAGGCGCGAGCATGGCAACCGCCGCCCCCTTTAGGGGGGTGCCCATTACCGCCATGCATGCCAGAATTAGCCCCAGGAACATTGCGCCGGCGTCGCCCATGAAGATGCGGGCGGGCTTGACATTGTACCGCACGAACCCCACGCTCGCGCCACAGAGGGCCGCTCCCATGCAGGCCACGTTCGGCGAGTCCATATGAAACGCCAGGACCGTCAGCGGGACGGCTGCGATTGCCGCCGTTCCCGCGGCCAACCCATCCATACCATCAAGCCAGTTGAGCGCGTTGACGATGACCGCAATCCACAGCACGGTTAGCGGCAACGACCAAACGCCGAGAGCCACATAGTGAGGGCCCTCCGAGCCGAAGGGCCACGTGACGCCCTCGATCCTGATCCCGCCAAGCCACCATAGTCCGGCCGCCAATCCGAAATGCACGACCAGTCGCAGTATCGGGGACAGGCCACGCGCATCATCGATAACCGACACGATCAGCAGCACGGAAGACGCGACGAACAACGCCAGCATCGGGCGCGGCAGTGGCCATGTGGTTGCCGCCACTGCGATCCAGAACCCGATGAAGATGGCTATCCCACCGCACGACGGTGTCGGTCGCTCGTGGGCGCGGCGCTCGTCGGGCTCGTCGACCGCGCCGATCCGCGCCGCGAACCATCCCGCGACGGGCGTCAAAACTAGAGACACCGCGGCGGCGCCGACGGCTCCGAGGATGAGCGTGGGTCCGCTCAAGCGCCATCAGCCTCCTCGTGAGCACCACACCGCACTACTTCAATTTCCGCTTCATTGAGCATCTCAAGCGCCATCGGGTCCGGGTACTCCCCGCGGTAAACCACGCGCTTGATCCCGGCGTTAATCAGCATCTTCGCGCAGAGCACGCACGGCTGGTTGGTGATGTAGACGCTCCCGCCCTCGGTTGACACGCCGTGCAGCGCGGCCTGTATGATGGCGTTCTGCTCGGCGTGGAGCGCCCGACACAGCTCCTGCCTCTGGCCCGACGGAATGCCCAACTTCTCCCGGTGGCATCCGCCCATTTCGGCGCAGTGCCTGAGCCCGCGCGGCGGGCCGTTGTAGCCGGTCGTGAGGATCCGCCGTTCCTTCACCAGTATCGCGCCGATGCGGCGGCGCAGACAGGTGGAGCGCTTCGCGACGACGGCGCAGATCTCGAGGAAATACTCGTCCCATGACGGGCGCTGCCCGAGGGGGTCATCTTGTGGCCGACTCATGCTGCTCAGTCCTGCTCTAGCGCTGTGATCTTGGCCCGACGACGCACGTACCTGTCCTTGTCGCTCGCGTCTGTTCCAAGGAAGGCCCGGATGATCTCGATGGCGATCTCCGGTCCGACCGTGCGGCCGCCGATAGCTACAATATTCGCCGCGTTGTGCTCGCGAGCCATGCGAGCCGAGTATGCTTCAGAAACGTTAGCTGCGTATGCGCCGCTCACTTTGTTCGCGGCCAGCACCATGCCGATGCCGGTCCCGCAGGCGAGGATCCCCAGGTCTGCTTCGTTAGCCGCGACCGCCCGCGCGACTGCTATCGCGTAATCGGGGTGGTCAACGCTCTCGGACGTGCCGGGTCCCAGGTCAACAATCTCGTGCCCATCATCGGCGAGAACATCGAGAATTGTCTCGCGCAAGGTCCAGCCGCCGTGATCGAAGCCTACAGCAACTCGCATCCCGGGCCTCCAAGCAAGCGTGATCGGAGGGTTGGCGCCATTGACCGCGTGCAAATGTGTCGCGCGGGCCCATGGGCCCGCGCGAACTCAGGATTCTCAGTGGAAACCGAAACGAGCCCTGCCTTAGGCCTGGGCCTTGCCGCCCTCAACCGACTCTTTCGCCAGCCGCACGCTGAACGTCGATCCACCGGGCGTGTCATCGGTGGCGACGACACTGTGCGACAGCCACACGTCGCCAGTCGTCCCGTCTTCCGTCTTGTGGGCCTGAGCCAGAGCTTTCACGAGGTAGAGACCGATGCCGGTCCCCTTGATCGACTTGTGGTCCACGTCATCGTCAACCATATGGAATCGCTCGAAGACCCTCTCTTTGTGCCGTTCCGGAACGCCAAGACCGTTGTCGGTGATGTCGAGCCGAATGGTATCGCCCTCGTCGAAACCAGCGACCCTGATCTCGCCGCCGTCGGGCGCGTACTTGATCGCGTTCCCGAGGAGGTTGTCGAGGATCTGCTCGAGCTTGTCCTGATCGCAGATAATCTCCGGGAACCCCTCGGGCATGTCCAGAACGAGCTGGTGCCGGTCGGTGTATGCCTGCTGGGCCGCCAGGATTCGGGTACAGACAGCGGGCACGTCCACATTCGAGATGTGTAGGTCGAGCGAACGGCCCGACTCGATGCGGGAGATGTTCAGAAGGTCGCTGATGAGGCGAGTCAGACGGTCACACTGCTGGTCGATGATCTCGTAGAACTCCATCCGCGTGTCGGCGTCAAAGTAGCCTTCCGCGTCGTCGACCAGCGTCGAGATGAAGCCTTTGATGGACGTGAGCGGAGTCCGGAGTTCGTGAGATACGGTGGAGACAAACGCGGTCTTCATCCTCTCGACGTTGCGGATATCGGTGATGTCGTTGAGGATCGCAACAGCGTTCTGCACCTTGCCATTGGCGCCGCGCATGAGAGAGGCCTGCGCCTGGAAGATCCTGGGGTCGCGGTCGCCAACGGCGAACTCATTGCCAGTCTCCTCCTGACCTGCCAGCGCGTCTGCCAACACCGAAGCGATCTTCGCTTCGGGTATGGCCTCGCGGAAAGGCCGCCCCATGAGCTCGCGGGGCTCGACGCCCAGAATCTGGGCGGCGGCGCCATTCACCAGGCGCACCTCGCCGTCACGCGTCACGACAATCACGCCGGCTTTCAGGTGCTGAAGGGTGTCCTCCAGCTCCTCCTTCTCCTCGCTCAGCCTGATGTAGAGCTGCGCGTTGGAGACGATCGCCGCGCACTGCTCGGCGAGCATCGTAAGGAGGCGAACGTCCTCGTCGTTGAAGTCCTGACCAAACCGCTTGTTGAAGACGTGCAGGACACCGATGGTGCGCTGCTCGACGATTTTGTCCTCGTCGTCGCGCTTCTTGATGACGAGCGGGACGCAGACGCCGTTGCGGACATTCAGGAACGCTACGTTGTCTTTGATCGTGCGATCATCGCGGACCGCGTCGTTGAACACGACGGGGCTGCTCTCCCGGAAGACTTGACCCGTGATTCCCTGGGTAGCCTTGACGCGGAAGGACTTCACCTGTTCCGCGTTCATACCGAGGGCCGGGGGGAGGACGGTCAGCTCGCCGTCTTCGGGCGAGTACAACATGATGGCGGCTTTCTCCGCCTGACTGATCATCGCCACCTTGCGCACGAAGCGCTGCAGTGTCTCGTGCAGCTTCGGTTTTGTGACAATCACTTGGGGCATCTCAGCCATGGTCGTGGCCGTGCTGAGTTGCGCCTCCATGCCCTTGATCTTGCGCTGCAATTCCGACACTACGATCTTGTAGCGCTCAAGGTCCTTGCGCAGATCCATGGGCATCTCATCTGGGGTCCGTGTATCTTCAGCCATCGCGCCGAATCGGCCTCCCACTGTCGCTCTCAGGCATCGTTACAATAAAAACGCAGTTTCAAACGCGAGCGATTGGCCCGACACGGCTTTCTGGGCCGCGTCGGGCCGAGTGCTCACGTTAACTGATGCCACAGGCTCGATGCGCAAGCGGGGTGCCGATTGGATATGAGCATCCGACTAACCCGCGGCGCGAGCCTCGTCCATCTCGTCCAACAGCCGGGCGCTCTCGCGCGCGGCGTCATCAAGCAGTTCAGCATCGACCCACCAGTAGTTCGCCGGGTCGGCGACAACCGCCTCCACTAGCCACGCGTTTTCGTAGCTGCGGAACATGAACTCCATTGTCGCCTTCTTGGGCCGCTCGCCCTCGAGTTCGAATTCATGCTCAGCGATCGCCCAGACCAGCCCTGGCTCCATCTCCTCAACCTGCACGAAGCGGAATTCACTCTTGACCTGCGCGTCGAACGCGTCGAGCATCAGGTCGAGCATCACGGGAGCCGCCAGGATCCACGGATCCTCCTGCTCCCAATCGTGCTGGATGGCCACTCCGGCGCCTGGCGTCAGGTGCGCCTGCAACAGCTCGACGTCTCCCGTTGTCCATGCGACCGCAATGTCGGTCAGCGTCGTGTGGAGCTCGGTGTCAATCCACTGAGCGTCCTCGTAGTAGCGAGTCTCGCGGATCGGCACTTCGATGTAGTTGTCGTAGTAGTGGTGGACCTGGATCTGCGTGGAAGACCGCGGCCAGTAGTAGTTGCCCCACCACCATGGGTCATACCAGCCCGCGCCCCAGCCGCCGTAGACGTACTGGCGAGGATGGCTGCGGTAGTAGTAATGGTGGTACTGAGGCGTGTAACGTCCGCCGTGACCGCCCGCGCGTCTGGACCGGTGTGGTGGACGCCACTTGTCACCCGGGTGGTGACCATCGCCCCGGAAGGGGAATGGCTCGCCCACGTGGCCGCCGCCGCGTCGGCCTCCGCCGGGCTTGTGCGGTCGCGTATCGTTGCCCAAACGCGGGCCGCGATGGTCGCCGCCGCGTGGCTCCGGCGCAGTACGGTATCTCGGCGGATTCGGGTCCTGGCCCGGCATCGGCGTGGAGTAACCGGGGACGAAGACCTCACGCCCTGGCTTGCCATCACCATTGCCTGGCCGTGGCCCGGATCGATCGCCGCGCTGACCGCCGCCCTGGCCTGGCGCGGTTGGTCGCACGCGTTCGTCCGGGTCCGGACCGACATCTGGCCCGCCACGGTCGCCCCGGCCGGGACGCGGCTCGGTGTCAACTCGCGGCGTGGTCGGTCTCGTACGGTCCTCTGGAGGTGTCGACGTCTCCGGTCGAGCGCGCTCGCCCCGATTGCCGGACGGCGCCGATTCCACTCGCGGAGGTCTCGGAGTTACTGTGGTGCGTCCGAGCCCCTCACCCGCGGGCCTATATCTGGAGCCCGATACGCTCGGGACGCGGTCGCGATCGATCTCAGATCCGCGGCCGGGTCTGGCTTCAGAGCCCGAGACGGCCGGGACGCGGTCGCGATCGATCTGAAATCCACCTCTTGGTTGCGGCGACGTCGCGCGAGGCGCGGATCGCCGTTCGGTCACTGTCGGTCTCGGCGACTGTGGCCGAGGGGTGGGTTCCGTGACCCGTCGTGGTTGCGTGTAGGTCGGTCTCGACGGACGGGAGGGACTTGCTGTGCTCCCGCCACGCCCTGGCATCGTGGTGCTGTAACCAACGGGCCGCCTGCTGGAACTCGACCCGATCGACCGGCGGCCCGAGCTCGCGGGTCGGGGACTCGTCGTCCGCGGAGTCGCCGGGCGAGCGCTTGGCCGCGATGAGCCGCCGCTCCGAGGCATCGACGTCGATGACCCGGCGCCACGTCTCTCCGTCGAGCGTCCTGATGTCGCCTTGGGTTTGGAACTAGAAGTCGAGCGGCTCGGTCTGGTGGCGGAGGGTTTCGAGCCGACGGATCCCGGCAGACTCGTTGACCTCCCTATGGAACGCGTTCCGCCCCCAGCCTTGCCCCCTTTGGCAAACGCTGGGGCTGCCGCGACCAGTACGAGCGTGATAGCAGTCATCAGAGCGATGACCGCCCATCCGTCGATCCGCAGTATCTGGGTGCTGCGTCTGGTAGTCATGGGGGTACACTCCCTTCCTCCGGGTTTCGGCCCTCGGGTTACAAGGTTTCCCTTGTGTCGGGGAGCCCGCCGGCCCAGTATCCCGGAACGGGAGTGTCATCTGGCTCGCGGTTCGGCACCGGGTTGGCGGTCCTGCTACCGTCGCCGCCGCTTCTTGCGGTTTGAGTCTCGGTTGCGCTTCAGGTCGACGAGGCGCGACTCGCTGTGCTTCATAAACGACGAGAGACGCTCCTCGAACGACTCTGACTGGCGCCCCTGAGGCGCGCCACGCGGCGCTGGTTCGATTGGACGGATCGGCTCGCGCGCTTCAGCCTGCTTGGCGGACAGTTGAAGACGCCCTCGTTCGTCCGTCCCCAGGATCTTTACCTTGACCGCGCCGCCCTCTTCGAAGTAGTCGCCGACATCACGCACGTACGCGTCGGCAATCTCCGATATATGCACGAGGCCGGAACGGCCTTCGGGCAACGAGACAATAATCCCGAACTTAACTAGCTTAACGACTTTGCCCTCTACTACGTCACCGGGCGCGACAGACATTCTAGAACGACGCCCCCCTGAAGGTCGGCCCCGATACGCGGGCGACTGGGAGAATTCCATCTGTGCGGAACGGTACTACCCGCATTATATAGTATGCCCAATGGGGTGTCAAGCTACACCCAGCCTGCCGAAACCCCAGGAAATTGAGCTAAACTGAGGGCACAGCCCTCCTGACATCGCTACTCGCCCGGCCCCGTCTCCGTCAGAACGCCTTCGCGATAACGCTTCAATTCAACAAGGGAGCGATCGATTCTATCCGCAATTCCACCAATAACAGACACATCTACCGAGTGCCGAAACACGCCGAATTCGCCGAACTCGACGTAGCGGTCGCTACCGAAGTTCGACCAGACTTTCACCCGAACATAGCGCGCCTCCATCGGCGCGAATTGCAGCCAGTGTCGGGCGGGCTCCATGGGCAGCGTCCACACGCCGAGGCTCGTCCATGGCCCATCGACCTCGCTGGTTGAGACTTCCAACTCAACATGCTTCGCGCCGCGCATCATCCCCCACGGGTCGCGCGTGTTGGTATCGATGATCGCGGAATCGATCACGGCACCATATTCGCCCGGGATCGCGAAGGCAATCATCTCCGGCGCGTCCTCAGTCGGCTTGCGGTTCGATGACCACCCAAGGGAGTTGTGGTCAGGGTCGTCGGCTGACGTGGCGATGAGGCCATCGATCAGGTTCTGAGAGCCCCACTGCTCGAGTTCCTTGTCGTCTTCATCGAGAGCGACGCTGGAGGTGTAGATCACGCTGCCGCCGTTCTTCGCGGCAATCAGGCTGTCTTCGATGTTTGGCGGGCCAATGTTACCTGCCTCGGCCCCCGCACGCGCCGCGGCGAATCGTCGCAGGCGCGCGAGTTCACTCTCCATGCCCTCGATCGCCTTCGTCAGTTCGTCGTCGCCGACCAGAGCCTCGAAGACCTCGAACTCACCGAAGCCCACGCGGGCGTTCGATCCATGGTTCGAGTTGATCAGCAGTCTGACGTACTTGGCTGGCGTCGGCGCCGGAAGGACGAAGCGCTGCGGCCTGGCGACGTTGATGCATTCGAAGTTACTCACCCGCTGCCACGGGCCCTCAGCTCCGATCACAGACACCTCAACGGTGAAGTTCTTGACCCATCGCCCGATGACCCTCGGATCGTTCGTCCTCGGGTCAATGCGAACCGCGCCGATCAGACGCTGCCTGTTGCCGGCAAAGCCGAATACCACCCATGCCGGCTCCCGCACGGCCGGCGCGGTGGTCGTCGCCCATCCGTAGGAGTTTGCCGGGACGATCTCACCCTCGACGCGCTTCCCATCGATCAGGTTCTCCTTGCGCCACTCGGCGGAAACCGGGCCCTTCCGGCTCTCGCGGATCTCGCTGGAGGCTTTGATGACCTGCCCGCCCTGCTCGCGCGCTACGATGTTCACGGCTCCGTATATGACATCGTCGGCCGGCGCCGTGACCATCGTCAGGCATGATGCAACGCCTACAAGCAGAGCGATAGTGCAGACCCGGAGGGTGGTGTTCTGATTCATGAGTGCCTCTCTTGGTTCTCGTAGCCGCGGCTGCGACGCGCGCTGCTATTCAGGCTCGATTATCTCATCCGTGGGCTCGACCGGTGCGGCTGGGGCCGGTAGGTGGACGGACTCAATCTGCTCTCCGTCGCGAAGGACCTCAATCCACGCAGCGCCCGTCGTCCTGATCTGCTGTTCGACGTTCGTGCCCGGATCGTGGAAGTCATCGTGGACCACGAGCTTCAGTTCTTCCTCATCCACCACCACAATCTTGATGCGCTGCCCCTCACGCACCCCACCTACTATGACAGACACATCGAAGCGACGTTCCATCGGGTCGTCGCCAACGTAAGCCGTATCCTCGTCGATGGTAACCATGGGTTCTTGCTCGACGGGATCGTCCTCGCCACCGGGATCGACCTCGCCTGGGTCCCCGGGATCATCGACTTCGGTCGGTTCCGCCGGGCCCTCGGACACGGTGAGGTCGACGGCCTGTCCGGTCTTCACCTCGAGGCCTGGGCGAGGATCTTGGGCCATGACCTCGCCTTCAGGCGCCGTGTCGTCGTTGACGTAGGCTATCTCCCCCACCAGCAGCTCGATCCGTTTGAGATTCGCATCAGCGACTTCGAGAGGCACGCCCACTACGTCGATGACCTCCACAGTCACGTCCTCGATGGCCTCCGGCGCCGCAATCGTGACGTCGACCTCAGACCCGATCTCGACTCGCGCGCTCATCAGAGGGTCCTGGGAGATGACCGTCCCAGGCGGCGCCTCCGTATCTTCTTCCTCATCAACGTCGCCCAGACGAAGCTCCGCATCCGCCAGCATCTGACTCGCCTGCGGCACGGATAGCCCCGTCACGCCCGGAACAGTCGCCATTGGCGGCGTCTGCGGACCGGGGAAGAACAGTTCCTTCAGCAGGAACACGAGCCCCACGATCGCAACGATGCCGATCATGAAACCCATGACGCCCCAGAACCACCCCCCGCCCGACGACGCCACGGCGGGCTGAGCATCCGGCCGGCGTGGGCCTGGCGACGTCTCGCGTACGGGTAGGCTGGACACCGGCTCAGGATGGCGGGGCAAGACCATCGTCTGCGTCGCGTCGGGCTCCACATCAGACGCCGTCACCGGCGCCCCGGCGGCGAGCCGGCGCAGGTCTGCCAGCATTTCCCCGGCCGACTGGTACCGCTGGTTGGGGTCAGTGGCCATCGCCTTGAGCACCACGTGCTCGGCAGCGGGGGGTATGTTCGGATTCAGCGCTCGCGGCGCGGGAGGCGGCCCCGCGAGGCGTTTGGCGATCACCGCATCGGTTGTCTCGCCCTGAAACGGCGTTCGCCCTGTCAGCCCCTCATACATGACCACGCCAAGCGAGTAGAGATCTGATTGGGGCGTCGGGGCGTTGCCGTGGACTTCCTCCGGCGACAGGTAGTGAGCGGATCCGACCAGGGGCTTCCCATCGTGAGCCTCACCGATCGCAGCGGCGATGCCGAAGTCGGCGAGCTTGGCCCGGCCGTCGGTCGTGAACAGTATGTTGTGCGGCTTGACGTCGCGGTGGATGATCCCGTGCTGATGAGCGTACCCAAGGGCCTCACAGGCATGAAGCGCTACTTCAGCGACCTTGTGCACGGGCAACGGGGCGAAATCCCGGATTATCGACTTGAGGTCGGGCTCGGGCAGATATTCGATGACGATGAAGTGCCGACCGTCCTCAGCGCCCGTGTCGAAGATCTGCGCGATGTTCGCATGGGAAAGCCGCGCCGCTGACTGGGCCTCCGCGCGGAATCGACCAACGATCTCCTCATCACCCGCGAGTTCGGCGTGCAGCATCTTGATAGCAACGCGACGTTCCAGCGAGCGGTCGAAGCCACGGTAAACCGTGGCCATCCCGCCGCGTCCGATTTCTTCTTCAACCTGGTACCGCCCGGCCAACAGGCCACCATTCATAAGCTAGTCTCCGTCGACTAAGGGCGCTCGCCGGCCGCCCTCACTTCAGCAGTTCCTCAATAATGTCTCTTGCGATGGGAGCCGCGACCGCGCCGCCGCTCCCGCCGTGTTCCACAATCACTGCCACAGCCACTCGCGGATCGTCAGCCGGCGCGAACCCAACGCACCACGCGTGCGCGGCGCCGCTCGGGTTCTCCGCCGAGCCGGTCTTGCCGGCTACCTTGACTCTGGGTATAGCCGCCTCGTCCGCGGTTCCCGATTCGACCGCAAGCTCCATCATCCCTGCCAGGATCCCCGCGGTCGAAGGTCTAATTGCCTGGCGAGTGCTTCCTGGTTCGCCATGACGGAGCACTCGTCCATCGGGATCGAGCACTGCTTTCACAAGCCACGGATCGACGAGTCGGCCCTCTTGGGAGATCGCCCCCGCCAGCCGCGCCGCCGCCAAGGGCGTCACGGCCAGCTTGCCTTGACCGATGGCATAGTTCGCCGAAGCCCGCTCGCCCACATCGTCAGTGCCGACCTGACTTTCCTGAGCCCAGAGGACGAGGTTGGGCGCTGCGAAGATGCCGGATTCACTCGCAAACTCAGACATCCGCTCGGTGCCCAGGTCGATCCCCAGATGCGCGAAGTAGACGTTGCATGAATTCGCAACAGCGCCTTCCATGTCCAGCTTGCCATGCCCGGTGCGCTTCCAGCACCCCATCTCGCGCCCGTCGACCCAGATGCTTCCCGTGCAGACGTGCTCGCGGTCGACGCTAACCGTGCCGCCCTCGATCGCGGCCGCGCCGACGATCAGTTTGAAGATCGACCCCGGAGGATATACGCCCCGCAAGGCCCGGTTCAAGCCCGGTGAATCCGGATCCGTGTTGAACAGCGTGAAGGCCCGGTCCGTGGCCTTGATCTCGAGCGGATCGTACGTCGGCCCGCTCGCCAGCACAAGGATCTCACCGGTGCGCGGATCAATCGCCACAGCGGCGCCAGCTCGCCGCCGAAGACCACGTCGCGCGGCGCGCTGCGCATCCGTGACGATGGTCAGCTCAACATCGTTGCCGACCGGTCCACCACCAGCGAGGTCAGCCAGCGGCCCGCGATGCAGCGCCGATTGCACGAGGTCGTCGCGAAGGGCGTTCTGCAGCCCTGTCTTCGCGTCGTAACCGGTTAGGTGACAGAACGTGAGCGGGGACGAATACGCACGCAGCCACGGGCCGCTGTCGCCGTCGCGTTTCCGCCCGAGGATTTCCACGCCATCGCCCGACAGTATCCGCCCGGGTTTGACCGTTGCCGCCCGAGCCTTCGCCCGCCCGTTCGCCGGGTGTCCCATCAGTTCTCGTCCGCGGTAGACCGCCCAGTAGCCCACGTAGAACGGCATCGCGCAGAACGCCAGCAACGTGACCAGCGCCAGTTCGCGAATCTTGCTGCCAAGCTCAGTCCGGGTCATTCCTGCCCCTCGCTCTCATCAGACGCGCGATGGATGCAGTCCCGGGAGATGCACAGCAGGAGTCCCAGCGATATGAAGCTCATCAGCACCGAGGTGCCGCCGTAGCTGACGAAGGGCAGCGTGATCCCCGTCAGGGGGACGAGTTTGGTCACGCCTCCAACGATGACCAACGTCTGCAGCGCAAAGGCCGTGGACAGCGCCGCCGCCAACAGACCGCCAAAACGGTCGCGCGCTTGCCAGGCAATCGAGAAGCCTCTGTAGCTGATGAACGCCGACAGCAGCATGATGGCGATCACGCCCGCCATCCCCAGTTCTTCGCCAATCACCGCCAGAATCAGGTCGGTATGCGCGGCCGGGAGTTGTCCCGGCACGGGGAGTCCGTTCCCAAGGCCTCGGCCAAAAACGCCGCCTTCGGCGAAGCAGAACAGTGACTGAGCGATCTGCCAGCCGCTATCGTTGACGGTCGCCCATGGATTCAGCCACGCCTCAATACGGCGATGGACATGCGGAAACATCCGGTCGGCCGCCACGCCACCGGCGATGAAGATGCCCGCCCCCAGCGCGCCATAGGTTCGCCGGCCCGTCGCGAGGTACAGCAGTGCCAGGAACACGCCGTAGATCAAGACGGCAGCACCGAGGTCGCGCTGCAGCACGAACACCGCCAAGGAGAAGATCGCCACGAGCAGAAGCGGCGCCAAATAGCGCATCTCCGGCACCGATATGCCCAGGAAACGGGGCCCGGTGGCGGTGAGCATATCGCCCTTGGCCGCTATGTAGCCCGCGAGGAATATGCAAAACAGCACTTTGGCGAGTTCCGTGGGCTGGAACCGGATGAGGTTCTCGATCCCAATCCACAGCTTCGCGCCATTGACCTCGTGACCCCGCAGCATCGTGGCGACAATCAGTCCGATCGCAGCCGCTCCGCAAAGGTACTTGTAGTTGGCCAGCCGGCGGATGTCGCGGATCAGGCCGTATGTGGCGACCAGCGCCACCGTCCCGACCAGCATCCAAACCATCTGCCGCGTGCCGGCCGTCCGCAGACCCGTGGTGTCGGAGGCGGGCGCCCCCAGCTCGAGCCGCCAGAGCGTTAGCAGGCCGATGGCCGACAACCCAAGCGCGCACGCAATCAGCACGTGGTCGCGCTTCGGCCCGATGCGGTCGAGCAGGAACGTCGCGATGATGACGGCGCCAGGCACCAGAATCAGCCGACTTGCGTGGTGGAGTTGGATATCAAGCGTGTGGCAGAGCAACAGGCCGCCACATCCAGCGATGATGGCGATCGCGCAGAGCAAGACCAGCTCGGTGCGGCGCGGTAGGCTAATGAGCCGTCTCCTGGAATCCAACCGGCCCCGTCGGATCTGGAGATCCGACCTACGGGGGTTATTGAAACCACCTATAGTGCTCGTCCGGACCGGCGCGTGGCAGGCTGCGTTGTTACGGCTCCGGCATCGCCGGCGGACGACCCTCCGTCGCATCTCCCGCACAGAACCGCATGACCGTTGTGCCTATCGAGACCCGGTCGCTCTCGCGGATCGGCGTCTCCTCCTCCAAGCGCGCGCCGTTCAACAGCGTCCCGTTCGTCGACCCGCGATCTCGGACATAAAGCGTCCCGTCGCGCGTGAAGATGAGCGCGTGATTGCTCGAAGTGAACTTGTCGGCCGGCAGGCAGATCGTGTTGTGCGCTCCGCGACCGATCGTCGTGACGGCTGTGAGGGCGAACGTGCTACCAACCGGTAGAACCACTGGATCGCTCGTCTCAACCACGATGAGGCGATCCGGCAAGGAGCGAACCGTCGCGGCAGCGGGCGGCATGTCCACGGGTGCGGGCCGGCTCGGTGGCTCAACCGGCAACGCTGATTGGGTCGGGCGTGGAGCGGGTTCGGGCACGGGGGCCTGCGCGCCCGTGAGTTCGGGATCTTGTTCGATCTGAATGGCGGGATGATGGGCCGGCTGCGCAGCGTGGGAATCGGCCCTCATCTCCTGGATCAGCGCCCTGAGAACTAGCAGCACAAAGAGATAGAGCAACCCGAGGAATGCGTACCGCCCAGCAATCCAGATGATCTCCGTGTTCACTGATGCCTCACTGGGGTCAACCCGTCACGCGATTGGTCCGGCGGGAACGGCGGGCGAGACGCCTTGGCCGGGCTATTGCGGATCCGTGTCGAGATCAAACTGCATCTGCAGCTCGCCGAACTCGACCAGGTCGCCCGGCTCCATATGGGAGTTCGCCGCGGGGATCCCGTTCAGACGGGTCCCGTTCTTGCTGTCTAGGTCGATCAGCTGGAAGTGATTCCTACTCCAAAGCACCTGGGCGTGTCGCCTTGATGCCGAGCGACTGTCCAACGGCACGTCGCAGTCGGCGTCTCGGCCGATGACGGCCGGAGCGGCCACGCGGTACGCCTTGCCGCCTTCAGCAAGCTCCGTCAGACGAAACGCCGCGCGCTTGTCGGCAAAGGCGTGCTCAACGCGAAATCCGCCGGCTGCGATGGTCTCCGAGGACGTCACGAGGACGCCAGGGACGCTTTCGAGCAGATAGCCTGCCTCGCGGAGCCTCGCCCACAGTGAACTACGGTACTGTGCCTGAAGACGTTCGACCTCACCAGCGAGTTCGCCGTAGTCATCGAGCGAGAGCAGAATCGTGTATTCGTTGGGCGCTTCCGCGCCGCTATCCCGAAGCCGGCTCTCCCGAGCGGCAACGTTGAATAGCTCCTGACCGACGGCAACCAAGTCGAGCCGGCCGCCGAAGACGACCTCGGCGCCACCCTCCGCAAGCTGCCCTAACGCCTTCTCCAAGCGGTCGAGGAGCGACATGCTAGAATCCGGGGTTCAATGTAGCGGGCTAAGTGCGCGCGAAGCGCATCGCGACGACACCATTGCGCAAGCGCGGAGATTATACCAACTACATGCGGTCGTGTCACTAGCCCGATGAAGGCCTGGGCGTGGGGCCAAGCGCTTGACACGCCCCACCTCACGGCCTACAATCGCCCATAGGCTGCGCGAATCCGCGCATTTGGTAGCCCGTCGTCATGCGACGCGGGCGCGCAGCCGTGCGCCAGAGACCTTAGTACTCATCGCGGCACGGGAGGGCAGCAGACCATGCGGGATTGGACCGGACGGTCTCTCTCCAGGCTGGGCATCCCACTCACAGCAGTCATCGCACTCACATGCTCCACACTCGGCGCCCAACTGGGCACTCCCGCCGGCGGCGGGATGAGCATCGGCGGCGTTGGGGTCGACATGGGCCAAAGGCTCGGCCCGGGCGACGTCGTCATGATCACCGTTCAGGGCGAGCCCGAGGAGTCCGGCTCGTTCATGGTCAGTCCGACGGGCACGCTCGGCGGCGGGCCGCTCACTGGGCGCGTCCAGGCTGCCGGCCTGACGCTCGACCAGTTGCGAGATGAGATCGTCACCGCTCTGCGCGAGTTCATTCGGCGCCCGCTGGTGGGCGTCTCGCTGAACGCGGCGCAGTCACTTCGCACCGTTCATGTGGGCGGCACGGTCGCGACCCCGGGCGTGCAGATCGTGCGGTTCGGCGGATCGGTCGCGGAAGCCGTGATGGCGGCCGGCATCCTCCCCACCTCCGACCTCGCTCGGGCTAAGCTGACTCGCGGCGCGCAAGTCCTGCCGATTGACCTGAGCATGCTCCGGGGCGGGACATCGCTCGGACCGCCATTGCCGGCCCAAGCCGGTGACTTGATCTACGTTCCGAAGCTTGTCGCCGGCGCCATCTCCGTACACGGACTCGTCGGCACCCCCGGGCCTCTGCCACTCGACCCCGAGGATCTCCAGGAGATGACCGTCCTGCGCGCGCTGAACATGGCGGGCGGCGCGACGGAGGGGCGGATCTTGTGTCTGCCTTGCTCCTGCATCGTGGCGGAGGGTCGGAGACCGTCAACCTCCAAGCCCTGCTGTACGACGGTGACATGGCCCAGGATCTGCCGATGCGAGGCGGCGACACGCTCGTGCTCCGTGCGGCGAAGAAACTGACCATCGCCGGGCAAGTCAGCGATCCCCGCAGCGTCCCGATCGGCGAGGAGATCGGCATCCTCGACGCGATTGCTCTCGGCGGCGGCCTGACGGCGCTTGCAGACCTGCGAGCCGTCCGCGTTATCCGCTCCACCGGCACCGAAGTCGTCGACATATCCGGTCTCTGGGACCGCGGCGACATCACGAACAACGTCAGAGTCGGCCCGGGCGACTCGGTGATCGTGCCGGAGCGCCTGCCCGAGGAAGTCCTCGTTGTCGGCAAAGTCGAGAATCCAGGCCCCACCGACATCTACAAGAAGGCTAACCGCGGCGTGTTCGGGCTCGTCCAAGCCGCGGTCCCGCTTCCGGAGGCCGACCTGCGCAAGGTCACCGTCCACCGCGTGGGGGCCCCGCCCTTCCTCGTTGACGTCAAGTCCATTGCCGAGCAGGGGAATTTCGCCGGCAACTACCAGGCCCAGGGCGGCGACACGATTTTCGTGCCGGAACTCGACAAGGTCTACGCGATCGGCGCTTTCAGCAACTCCGGCGCTTTCCCCCTGACCGCCACAACCACCGTCATCGAAATCGTCGCGCTCGCGGGGCTCCGTGAGGACGCACGGATCAAGCAGATGCGTCTCGTGCGGCCGGGAACCGGCGGCACGCAGTCTCAGGTGATCAACTTCAACAAGGTGCAGAAGGGCCTCGACAACACCAACTACGCGCTGCAGGCCGGCGACTACGTGTTCGTCCCGTCGCGCGACCCGAACAAGAGCACCTTCTGGGACATGTTCCGCGATGCCCTGTTCGTCCTCCGCGTCTTCACCTAGACACCTCAGCTACTACGAATGAGAATGGCCCGCCGACCAAGGAGTCGGCGGGCCATTCTCGTTCTTCCCTCGGCGACGCCACTATCCGGCGGCGGCGGTCTCCTCAGCTGCCGGCTCAGCGGGCTTCGTCACGGCATCGATGGCGGCTTGCATGGCTGCCATCTCCTCCGTGGTTATCGGCAAGCCCCACGCCTGCAGCATCGACGTGTAGTTCTTACCGAGTCCCGCGTTCACCCATATCGCTGCCAGGGCGGCCTTCTGCTCCAGCGTCTCCACTCCCGACGTCGCCTCGACGGGGATGTCGCGGGCAGCCGGGAACAGGGGCATCAGGGGGGGTCCAATCGACCAGTTCACCCGAGACGGCCGCCAGACGCTCCGACAGGGACCACATGATCCCCATGCCGACATCCGCCGTGATCTTGTCGGCCGTGCCCTTCGCCTTCACGTGCGCCGCCAGCGCTTTCGCCGCCGCTGCTTTCGTCGTGTTCAGGTCGCGCAGATGTGTCCGGACCGCGGTCGCTCCAACGTTCAATTCGCCCAGTTCCACGTAGAGCATGTCCTCAAGCTGAGCTGACGCGAAGCGCGCGGCGCCATCAGCAAACCCCGGGACTGCCGCGGTGACATGAGCGATTGCAGGATCATTGACAAAGGCCGAGGCGACGGCCTCGAACCAGTGACGCCACTTCGGCGGCGGACCGACCATCGAGTCGGGGACGCGCATCGGCGAGCCCGCGGTGAAGGCCTTCACATTCGGATCGACGAGGATCTCGATCCGCGCGCCTCCGCTAGGCATCCCGCCGCAGAACTCGGCCATCTGCAGATATGCCTGCTCCAGCCGGTCGGGAATGTTGTACGAGCGCACATCCATGGCCTTGTCGGAGGGCACCATGAGCAGGATGTGGTTCCGGCAGATCGCGTCATACCCGATGAGCGGCTTCTCAGCCGATTGGGCCGCGCGATCCAGCGCGCCGAGTCCAGCCTGGATGATCTCGTCATTCGCGCCGGCTCGGATGTACTGGTATTCGATGAAGCCATCGTCGGCGAGGCCGGTCTGAATGAAGTTAGCGGCGAGCTTCCCATAGAGAATCGCCGCTCCGGGGCCGTTACCGAGCAACTGCTCGCAACGCGCCTTCCAGAAGAGCGCCTCGGGAGCCAGCGACCGGTGCGGGTAGTTCTCACAGTAGTTGACGAACCCGGCCTGCGCGGCGCGGATGTCGCCGTTCAGCAAGTTCTGAACCGCAATCTTGTAGACGAAATCATCCGACAAGCTGTGGTGCGGGTAGGTGTTGATTACCGCCATCATCACAGTCGCACGGTCCGCGTGCGTCGGCAGCTTCGGGTATAGAGCATTGAGCCGCTTCACCGCCGTGTTCGCCCAGGTGCTGACGGGGTAGGTGCCGATGAGCATGAGGTACGCGTTGCCGGCCGCAACCCAAGCCTCGAGCTTCTCGTAGTCGGCCGCGACCCTGTAGAGCGCGTCGTCACGGTAGTCGCTGCCCGGCAGCGCCTGCGACAGGATGATGTACGATTCGATGGCACTGGCGACAGGCTTTCCGGCGCCGGCGTCGATCCCGGCCTCAAACCCCTGCGCCACGCGCATCCAGTTCTGCTCGACCTGGGCAAACTGCTCGGGGGTCTACGCCTTCTCGGCGTCCACCGCGTACGCCTCAAGAGCGTCGAACGCCGCTCCAATGCCATACAGCGCGTCATCGATCTTATCTGACGACGGATACAGCATGATGAAGTCCTGATACAGCGCCACGGCAGTCGCGTAGTCCTGGACCTTGGCGGCGCCGGCCGCCTGCGTGTAGAGGTCGTCATGCTCCTGGCGGGCCACGCTGAACTCGTCCTCTTCCGCGTCTGCCCCTCGGCCCGGCATCGCGATGTCCATCCCAGGCACCATCACGCGAGCTTTCCGCGCCGCATAGTACATGTACATGCGCACCGTGCGGCTGTACCGGCTCTGCGGGAAGGCGTCGAGGAATTTCTGGCCAAGCTCAAGGGCCTGCATCACGTCGCCGGTGCGGTAGTACATGTAGACCATCTGCTGGAGGCCGGGCTCGACGAGGTTTGAGTACGGATAGTCGTTAGCGAGCGTGAAATACGCTTCGGTCGCCAGGTCGACTTCCATCGCCCGCGAGTACATGTATCCGAGCGCGCTGAGGGCATCGTCGCAGTAGTCGCTGGTGGGGTATCTGTCGAGCAACTGCAGGTACAGGTCAGCCGCGCCTTCGTAGTTGCGCTCCGTCTTCATGCGGCCCGCGAGGCCGTAGATGGCCTCATCGCCGTCAGGGCTCCGGCCAAATCGCTGCAGGAACTCGTCGTACTTCTCATACACGGTCGGCCAGTCGGGAATGCGCATGTACTGCGAGATCAGGCTGTAGAGCGCGTCGCAGGCGTAGTCGCCGTCGGGGTAGGTCTCGATATACTTCTCATACGCCGCAATGGTCTTGTCGACCTCACGGTAGCGTGTCGTCAGCGAGGTAATCTTCCACGCGACCTCGTTCGCATCGCCGGCGTTGGGGTACAGGCTCAGGTACATCTGCCAGGCGTCGGTCGCCTCGGCAATCTTGATCTTGTCGTAGCTCGCGACGCGCTCAATCGCGTAGGCCTCGTCCCAACGGTTCTTCGCGAACCAGCGGCTGTAAAGCGGCGGCTGAACGACAACTACGTCGTCGCCGGATGCCGGCGCGGTGTCTTGAGCCGTGGCCATGGCCGCGATCCCAATGATCCATACTGCAGCCACGACGAGCCACGGGGCCCGTCCCTTGTTCGTTCTCATCCCGCATTGCCCATATGAGCAGGGAGGTTTTCGGTAGAGGTGCCAAGAAAC
>CAZKUN010000132.1:0-1042 GCA_964555935.1 uncultured Armatimonadia bacterium
CTGTAAGAGGGGCTTTAGCCCCGACGCCGTAGACGCCGCTACCGGCAGAAGCAACGGCGTCGGGGCTAAAGCCCCTCTTACAGAGATTGGGGCGATGAGAGCGAGCGGCGATGGATGCGAGGAGTGTCTCTCCGGCGCCTCGCCGCGAACATCGCGCAATCCCTGAAATGTGAGCGGAACCCCTCCCACACAGGACAACAGCGTGCTCCCTCAGCTCGCCGATCAGACGCCAATCCTGAGACTTCGGTACGGGCTCATGTTGAGCGGGGCACAGGTGGGCCTCGGGCCCATGGCGAATCTCCGGATATCCCCTGGACGGAGGCCGCCATGCCGCGGACAGACCCAATCGCCTCGATGCTTGCGGACATGATCCGTGATTCGACGCACGGCAGTCCGTGGCACACGCTCGCGGAAGCGACGTCCGACCTGACAGCGAAGGACCTCACGTTCAAGCCGGCGCGCGTGCCGGTGGGATGGGGACAGCCGCACCGGAATCTGCAGATCATCCGGCGAGCGCTTGGGCATCTGCTCTGCGCCGAGGAATACGCCGACGCGCTCGCGCCTCGCACGCGGATGAAGGTAGAGGGCGAGTGGGACGCGGTGACGGCGAAGGAGGCCAGCAAGACGCCGGACGGGCTGACGGGAGCGCTGGATGTCTGCTTCCGAAGGCTTCACGCGCGGGCGAGCAAGGTAACCGACGCGGGCCTCGCCGAGACATGCGCGATGTGGCACGGGGCGCCGAAGATGCTCGTGATGATGGACGGCGGCGTCCTCCACCAGGCATGGCATCTCGGGCAGGTCGCGATGCTGGTCGGAATGAGCCATGCCCGCAAGAAGGCGAAGATCGCCAAGCCCGAGGGCCACGCGCCACTCGCCCCCAAGTACCCCGGCGAGCGGGACCGGAGTGACTGCCACGCTTCATCGCGGATCGAGGCGTGTCTTCGGCTACTGGACATGAGCTTTGGAGAGAGTCCGTGGCACTCGATGGCGCTGGCCACGAAGTCCCTCACCCGGCGCGAGGTGAACTGGCGGCCGTACGAGT
>CAZKUN010000132.1:1052-24941 GCA_964555935.1 uncultured Armatimonadia bacterium
GACCTGATGATGCACGTGGCGGCCTGCAAGGTGATGTACGCGAATCACGGCTTCGGCGACCGGCAACTCGACTGGCCCGATGTCGCCCCGCTGATGGGGCAGATGGACTGGGACAAGGTCGGGCCGAAGGGCCTGAGGCGTGTTCTGCTACTGAGCCAGGACTACTTGCGCGACCTTGTGTCAGACGCCACGGACGAGGACCTGGACCGCGTGAACCCGATGCACCACGGCCAGAAACTCACCGGCTGGCAAGTGGTGGCGTGCATGGCGCAGCACGATGCCTGGCACGGCGGGCAGATCTCGATCCTGCGGGACACGCATGCGGCGCTGTGTGAGGGGTAGAGACTACTCGACGATGGCGGCGCGCGACATTGGTGAGGGCGGGAGTTCGGGGGCTCGTTCGGGTTCTTGGGCCGCGCGATCGACGCCCCACCGCCACGCGAGCCCAATCGCCGCCAGCGGCAGCGGGATCAGCGCCAACGACACGCCCGCGAGCGCCAGCGCGATCAGCCACGGCCCGAATACGTAGGCGGGAATCGGCGCGAGCATCGGGTTGGCAAGTATCGTCGTCGCCAACCACAGATTCGGGTTCCCGCATGTCTCGGCGAAGGCCCATATCCGCCCGCCGACGTTGAGCGACAGCAGGCCGATGCCAAGCCCGAGCAGACCGCCGACCAAGCCCCTGCGTCTAAACAGCGCTCGACGGACCCACCACCCGAAGACGGCTCCGACCAGGCCTCCGTACACGATCACCGGCATCGCTCCGGCCGCCTCTCGCCCATATAGCAGCAAGGCCGTGCTGCCAATCATCGCGCCGAGGATGGTCACGCGCAGCGTCTTCGTCCAGTGCCGTCGTTGGCTGGGCTCGGCCAGACGAGGCAACTCGGGGCACCAACGGTCGATGGCGAGGATGAGGCGCTTGGCTAGAGAGGTGACGACCACGGTGGCATGGACCAGGACGGGCGCGGTGACGATGAGGAGGGCTGCCGACACGGCGCCGAAGAGGGGGTACGTGACGAGTTCGGGTGGAACTGTCTGGACGAGCAAGGGCACTCTCTGGAGCAACAGCTCCAGCTCGTCTCCTAGGGCCGGATACACGCGGTTGACATAGTAGATCCCGAACATGAAGCCCGCCGCCCCCGCGAACGCCGCCAATCCTCTCGCCCAGATCCTCGCATCCTTGTGACGGGAGGCCAGCACACTTGCTCCGAGCAAAGCGCCGACGAACCAACCGATCGTGGCGGCGTACCCAGCGACGCTAGGTGAATATGGCACGACGCCAGTCGCCTTACCCATCAACAGGACAGCAGCTATGGTTAGATGGACTCCCGCCACTCCGCCAATTCCGCCACCGACGATCGCACCGGCCGCCCCGAGTTGCACGGAGCGCGCAAACTTCGCAGAGCCACGCCTGCCGATGGCGCAGATGATGAGCGCGACCAAGACGAATGCGACGGGCCAGGTATATCGCGCGTAGATCCGCCAAATCGTAGGATCGGGGAAGACCTGCACCCACCTGGGGCCGAACGGACTGAGCCCAAGCTGGACATGGAACCCACATAGGGCTGTCAGAACTGCACTGACCACCTCAACCGACTCCTCTCGCGTATCCGTGCTCGTGGTAGTGCTTCGCGAGAAGAAGCGGGAGTCCTGCCGGGCGGGGTCGCGAAGTCTTCGCGGACAGAGACGACAGACGACGTGCGGACGAGGGCGTCCGCGCTCCGGTGAACAACGCACGGCGGCGGAGACGGCGACAGGCGTGGAAACTTGGAAACTCAGACCCCGAGTTTCCCGGGGAGTTTCCCTGCGCCTGTCCTACGACGACCGACGGGGCGGGAAACGCGCGGAGTTTCTGCGTCGCCACGCGAGGTTAGGAGGAGAGCGAGGATTCGAGGGGACGGGAGCCGAATGCTGGCTGGATCACTACCGGAGGTTCTGCTTCATGCTGCTTACGCTCCTCATATCGCTGCCGGTGGTTGGGCATGCGGATGCTGCGTTTAACATCAGGATCATCAACGATCAGGCGCCCGACTGCTCGACGCTGGCGAGCATTGTTGAGAGCGTCACGCGAGACTGCGTGACCGACGACGAGCGGGGAATCGCGCTCTACAACTACTGCAAGTACTCCTACTATCACCATGCCTACCCGAACGAGCCCGGCGGCATCGGCGCGCTGAAGCATATCAACGTGTACGGCTGGAGCCTGTGCGGCGGCGAACACACGGTGCTGGCGGCGCTGGCCGAGCAGCTTGGATGGGAATGGCGATTCCGCGGGTGGAGCAATCCCGGACACACGACCGTGGAACTCAAATACGGTGGGCGCTGGCACTACCTCGATACGTTCCTGAAGTTCTACGCGTGGATGCATGACGAAGAGACGGACACGTGGGCGATCGCCGGGCAAGATGACATCATCGCCGACCCGACGCTGGTGACGGAGGGTCTGGTGCTCGACCCGGCGCGGCGGGTCTACTACCACCGGGACGCGGAGTACGATTGGCTCGACGCGAACACGATCAACTGGCGCGTGCCGGCGTTCCTCGTGTGTGGCGACCCGCCCTCAGGCGTCATCACCGGCGTCAACTCCAGCCGGCTCGCGGGCAGCCCGCGCGGGTGGAATGCGCTCAGGTTTGACGAGCCGGAGTACTCGACGAATGTCGACCTCGGCGTTGGCTATTCGCTAACGCTGAACTGGGACCGCGTTGAGGGTGGCAAGTTCCCGCGTGACGTCGATCCCGAGCCGAAGCATAGCTGCGGCGACAAGGACTACCGAAACTGCGCGGCCATCGGCCCGCTGCTGGAGCCATACCGCGAGCCGCGCGCGTTCCGGAGCTGGTCCAACGGCGAGTTGCGCTTCGCGCCGGATCTGTCGGATGACGCGTGGACCGATTCGGTCGATGCGACCACTCCTGGCACGAAGATCGTCGCCATGTCCATCCCGTACCGATGCGTGAAGGCCACGGGACGGATCGAGTCGGCCGAGCCTGCGACCGTGGAGGTCAGCGCCGACGGCGAGAACTGGCACGAGGTCACGCCGGGCGAGGACTGGGACTCGATCGCGGGTGGCTACAGCTACCAGGTCAGAATCACGCACGCGGCGCCGCTCACGGCGCTCGAACTTACGAGCGTGGTGATGCACAACGAGCGGGCCCTCCCCTACCTCGCGCCGGGGCGCAATGAGATCACGATCTCAACCGATGGCGCGCTGCCGGCGGGCTCGCGCCTGGCGGTTACATACGCGTACCAGCCCGGCTCGCGCGACCGCGACTTCGGCGAGATGTTCGACCGCGACTGCGAGATCGCGCGCGGGCACCATGCCTCGTGGCAGGATGAGCCGGCGGTGGTGCAGACGGTGCTGGATGAGCTGCCCGCGGAACTGACCATCGATATACCGACGGCGCGCGGCAAGCAGCCCGTCTACCCCCGGATGCTGTACCTGCGTCGGGAGATTCTGGGGCCGGGGCAAGAGCCGATGCCCGTGCCAACCGAGCCGACCGTGCCGAAGCACAAGAAGTCGGCGCTCCAGACGCTGCCGTCACCGTGGACCGTCGGCTCGAATCCCCCCATCCCGCGACCGGCGCGCCCGACGAAAACGGTCACGCTGCCCATCTCGACGCGCTACGTGGCGAGCATGGGCGGTGAGGTGCATGAGCATCACTTCGTGAAGTGGCTAAAGGACAGCTCCGACGCGTGGGTGTGGTTGCTCGGGCTGCCCGACGGCCTGCCGAAGGCCGAGGATGTCGCGTCGGCGCGGCTGACGTTCGCGGTCTGGGAATGCCACGACAAGGCGGACATGGAGGTCGCCGCGACAATCCTCGCGGCGCCGGCCGTGCCGGGCGAGGTCTACGACTTCGCGCAGATTGGCCTGCCCATCGGTAGCACGACTGTGAAACGGTCGACGACGGCTGAGGCGTTTGATCCGGCGATCCCGTACGAGATTGACATCACGCGCGGCCTGCGCCGAATGTTGCGGACGGGCGAGGGCGCGGGCTTCGGCATCCGCATCGTCCCGAATCGCGCCGTCGATGACGGCTGGACCGTGCGCTTCACGCCGGACGAGGGCACCGAGCCGCAGCTCGTGATCGACGTGTACGATGGGTAGGCCATGTGGATGGTGAGGCGCGTCTTCTGTCGCAGCTAAAGCAGCTCCTACAGTTCTATGAACGGCGACCGCGAGGTAAGGCTTCCGCCTACGGCGAATCGTCCGGTAATCACTTGACCGGAGGCTCGTCATGCCCCCCAGACCGAAGATCGGCCTGATCGTCATCGGCCACCCCGACTACCAAAACGACATTGGCCTGAAGTTCGCCCAAGACGCCGTGGATGCGCTCACCGAACGAGGCGTCGAGGTCGCCTACAACGGCGCCGCGCATACGGAGCCTGTCGCTGCTCGCGACGCGGCCATCGAACTCGTTGGGCAAGACCTCGATGGCGTCATCGTCTTCTTAGGCACTTGGATTGAGTGCCACACGGCGTGTCAGGCCATCCGCGAAATCGAGCATCTCCCATTCGCCGTGTGGGGCTTCAACATGTTCCCCTGGGAGGGCAAGCGGGAGTCGACGGGCTCGTTCGTCGCGGTCAGCGTGTTGAAGGGCGCGCTGGATCGGATGGAGTATCGCTGCGCGTATGTTGTCGGGCTGCCGTCAGAGCCCGAGACGCTCGATCGGGCGGCTGTCTTCGCCCGCGCGGCTCACGCGGTGAAGCGCCTCAAGCGGACGCGATTGGCGCTGATCGGATACGCGGCGATGGGCATGTTCCCCGGCACGTTCGACCATGTATTGATGCGTCGACACATCGGCCCAGACGTGCAGCAGATGGACACCTACACGCTGATTCAGGCGGCCGAGGCGCTGCCAGAGGAAAAGGTCGCGGGCGTGGCGGAGGTGCTGAGAGGCAAGGCGGAGATCAACGTCAGCGACGAGCGGCTGATTGAGGCCGCGCGGCTGTCGGGCGGACTGCGCGAACTGGTGCAGGGCGGGGGTTTTGATGCGGTGAACGTGAAGTGCCAATACGAGTTGAGCCAGCAGTATGGCATGACCGCCTGCGTGCCGACATCACTGATCTCGGATGAGGATGTGGTCGCCGGATGCGAGGGAGATGTGGTCGTCACCGTCACGATGTGCCTGCTGAAGTACCTGGCGGGCACGACGGTCTACTACGGCGACATCCTCGATCTGCAAGGCGACCAGATGATGCTCTCATCGTGCGGCGCGGCGGCGTTTAGCCTGTGTAATCCGGCGGAGCACGCCTGCATCCGCGAACTCGGGCACCCGGGTTTTGACGGGATCATCGCGAGCTTCACGCTGAAGCGCGGACCGCTGACCTTCGCGCGTCTCGTCGAGGGCTCGCGCGGCGATTACCGGCTGAACTACGGCACGGGCACGGGCGTTGAGACGGAGCTTCGCCAAGGCCGCTTCCCTGCGCTTGAGATCAAGATCGACGGCGATCCGGAGAAGCTCTGGGACACGATGGCCAGCCAGCACTTCGCGATGTGCTACGGGGATGTCACGGCTGAGCTGGAGGATGTTTGCCGCTATCTGGGTATCGAGCCCGTCCGCATCTGAACGCCACGGCGTCGGGGTTGAAACCTCTCCTACACGCGACGCGTGGAGACGAGGAGCGCACCATGGCTGAGATCATCCGCTTCGCGGAGCTGACCAGTCCGGAAATCGGCGAGTGGGTCGAGCGGGGCGCGTTGGCGCTGCTGCCGATCGGCCAGGTGGAGGAGCACGGCCCGCATCTGCCCGTGAACGCCGACCTCGTCATCGCGGAGCGCTCCGCCGATGCGGCGGCGGCGGCGGTCCACCCCGAACCGCCGGTCATCGTGCTGCCCGGCGTGTGGAGCGGCTACTCGGCGAGCATCATGCAACAGTGGCCCGGCACGATCCGCGTTCGGACGCGGGTCTTCGCTGACATGGTGCATGATGTGGTGGTCTCATGCCTGGCGATGGGATTTCAGAAGCTTGTCATGCTCAACGCGCACGGACACCATCCGGCGCTGCTCGAGATGGTGGCGCGAGAGGTCGGAGATGAGACGGGGACGGCCGTGGCGGTCGTGAACGTGGCGACAATGGCGGCGGACGCGGTCAAGGAGCACCGCAAGAGCGAGCCGGGCGGGTGCATCCATGGAGGCGAGTTTGAGACCTCGCTGATGCTGCACTTCGGTGAGCGAGTGGATATGGCCAAGGCGCCCGACGAGCGCTTCACCTATGCGAGCGAGAACATCCCGGCGGATGGGTTCTCGGGCTCCAAGCGCGCGTTCTGGTCGACATGGTCGATCCAGCCGACCGAGAGCGGCGCGTATGGTGACGCGACGTGCGCGACGGCGGAGACGGGCAGATTGATCTTCGAGAGCATGGTCGAGAACATCGCGGGGTTCCTGCGGGAATACGGCAACGAAAGCGGGAAGACCTGAAGACGGCGAAGAACGGCTGGATTAGCGCTTCGGTCTGAGAATGATGTGGCCCGACTCATCAACCAGCACGGTGAGCGTCCCGGCGGGGGTGCGGATCGTGGTGATCTCGGTGACCTCAGGCATGGCGGACCTCGCTTGAAGCAGGTCTCCAACGTGAGTGTAGATTATACGTAAGAAGGGCGCAGGCTGTAAAGGCAGAGCGACCCGCGAGAGGGAGGCCAGCGATGACCATAGGGCGCGCGATCAGATGGGCGGCAGTGTTGGTGATTCTGGGAGCGGTCCTAATGGGTAACACGTTGCCAACCTGGGAATACGAGTGGGATCTCAAGCAAGACCAGCGCATTCCGGGCGCGCGGCCCCGGCTTGAGACGTTGCACGAAGATGCTGGGATGGTACGCTGGCTCGGATGCGGCGTTCCATATCGCGGAGACTCGGAGGCAGACGATCATGGGCAGTAGGATCTACATGGCGACAGACATTGAAGGCGCGTCGGGCGTCACGCAGGAGAGCCAGTCCTTCGGCTCGCGATATGAGAGCGCCCGGCTGCAGCTCACGTATGACGTCAACGCCGCAGTGGTTGGCGCGCAGGATTCGGGAGCCGACCACATCGTCGTCTCGGACGGACATGGCCACAATGCGGGCTACAACTTCATCTACGAGGAGCTGGCTCCCGGCGCGCTGCACCAACTTGGCGCGCCTCGCGCGAGCTACGCCGAGGGCCTCGACGAGACCTACACCGCGGCGTTCATCGTGGCTTACCACGGCATGGCGGGGACAAAGGCCGCGATCATGGACCACACCCAGTCATCGCGGGCGGTCGTCAACATCTGGCTCAACGATCAGAGAATCGGCGAGCTGGGGATGCTCGCGCACGTCGCGGGACACCACGGCGTGCCGGTCACGCTCGTGACGGGCGATGACAAGACGGCCATCGAGGCCGAGGAACTGCTGGGGAGTCAGGTCGTGACGGCTGTGGTGAAATACACCTCGCGGCGAACGGCGGCGCTGTGTCTCGCGCCGGCTGATGCTCGCGCGCTCATCCGCGAGAAGGCTGCGGAGGCCGTGAGGGCGGCGTCGAGCATGGCGCCCCTAGAGCCGCCGGACGGCGAGTGCGTGCTGCGGGTGGAGTATCTGCGCAGCGAGATGTGCGAGGGTTACTGGAACCGGCCGGATGTCGAGATGGTCGACGCTCGGACGGTGATCTTCCGGCGGACGAACGTGGTGGATGTGATGAACGCTTACTGCGGGCTTCACTTCGGGACGTGAGGACGGCAACGAAAGCGGGAAGACTGGAAGACGCAAAGAACGGCGAAGCTGGGGCACGACAACGAAGGGAAGGCACGACCATGCGGATACGGACTCTGAGCGTGCTGATCACTGTGGCTGTGGCGGCGAGCGGCGCGTGGGTGATTGCGCGACCGCCGGCGCTGGCGCAGGAGCCGAAGCAGCTCACGGCCGAGGAACTGCAGCGCGACATCCTGTTGCTGGAGGTCCTCGCGCGCGCCCAGTTCACTGACGATGAGCTTAGGTCGCTGGCAGACGCGGCGAGCAAGGTCGGCGCCAAACGCGAGGCCCTGCTGACGGCGCGCGAGGATCCGGCACGGATAGCGGCGCTGGAGCAACTGCGTGAGGGGCTGCTACAATCGCTGCCTGACGAGCAGCTGGGCCCGCTGCACGAGCAGGTTGAGCCGCTCAACGAGACGATTTGGCGAGCCGAGGAGGCGATGCACGAGGCGATGCAGGAAGCCGTCACCGGACTGCTCGGAGTGCTGCCCGAGGCGACGCTCGAGGCTTTGCTTAAGGCGCGGATGGGCGATCCGACCATGTGGCTCGTCGAACTATGCCACGAGTCTCGCCACATCCCGCCGGCCGAGTATGAGGAGTGGCTGGGCGATGTATCTCGGGATATCGCGGCCGAACTTGCCGGAGACGAGGGCGAGCCTGATGCGGCCCTCGTGACGAAGGTCGCCGCGTTGCTCGGCTCGACGCGGAACATGACGAACGAGCAGCTCGATGCCGCCGACGACCAGATCCTCGCGCAGGCGACAGCGCTCGCGGCGTCGGCCCGACCAGCACCAACGACGGAGCAACTCGCGGATCGGACGCGGGACCTGCTATTTGGGTTGCTTGAGAATCCGAGGTTAGACGCGGTGCTGAAGGCGAAGCTTCAGCGGGGATGATCCTGGATGTTTGAGGAGGCAGGATATGGGACGCGCGAAGGCGCTGAGAACGTTGCTGGCGATTGCTGTTGCGTGCGCTCTGCTATCGGCTGCTAGCTGCACCAAGAAGCCGGCGGGAGATCCGCCTCCGCTTCCACCGCTGTCGCCGCGCGTCGTCGACGAACCGGTGGATCTTCCCGCGCCGCGGCCGAAGCCGGAGGCGCCGCCCGATCCGGTCGATCAGGCGACAGTCGACGCCCTTGTGGGCGCCCACGCGGCGTTTGGGCTTGCGATGCTCGGGGAGATCACAGGCGGCGCGCCAGAAGAGAACGTGTTCATTTCGCCAACCAGCATCGCGCTGGCACTATCAATGGCGGTGAATGGGGCTGCGGGCGAAACGCGCGAGGCGATGCTGACGGCGCTGCAACTGAGTGACATGAGCATCGACGACATCAACGCGGCGAGCGCGCAACTGATGGTCTCGCTCGCAGAAGCCGAACCCCACGTGACGCTCTCTCTCGCGAACTCGCTATGGGCGCAGGAGGGCATCCCGTTCGAGGCCGGCTTCATGGCTACGAATGACGCGTTTTACCAAGCCGAGGTGTCAGCGCTGGACCTCAGCTCCCCCATGGCTCCCAAGACCATCAACGCGTGGGTGGCCAGGCAGACCCACGACAGGATTGCTGACATTGTCGAGGCCCCGATTGCCCCTCAGGCGATCCTGATCCTCATCAACGCGCTCTACTTCAAGGGCGAGTGGTACGAGCCATTCGAGGAACGCGACACGGAGGATGGGCCGTTCACGCTGCCCGACGGGAGGACCGAATCTGTCCCATTGATGTTGCAGTGGGGCAACTACGCGTATCTTGAGATGGAGGGATTCCAGGCCGTCCGGCTGCCATACGCCGGGAAGAGAGCTGGGATGTACATCTTCCTGCCATCGGCCGACAGCGACTTGGAGGCGTTCGCGGAAGCCTTGACTCCCAGCACGTGGCAGGGGTGGCTGGAGCAGTTCGGCGAGCACGAAGGACACCTGCGGTTGCCGCGGTTTGAGATCGAGTATGGGACGGGTCTGGCGAAGGCGCTCGCGAGGTTGGGGATGGGAGTCGCCTTCAGTAGCGCCGCGGACTTCGCCAACCTGACGCCCATGACTGCGCAGATCACGAAGGCCGAACACAAGACCACCCTCCTCGTTGATGAGAACGGTACGGAGGCCGCCGCAGCAACGTTGTTGCAGATGGCAGCATCGGAGGATGCCCCTGTGGACGAGCCGTTTGAGATGATCGTCAACCGGCCGTTCTTCTGCGCGATTGTCGATCAGGATACGGGGAGCGTGCTGTTCGCGGGGTATGTTGTGGATCCGACGTAGGGCACGGCGGTGAGAGCGAAGCTTCAGCGGGGATGATCCTGGATGTTTGAGGAGGCAGGATATGGGGCGCGCGAACGCGCTGAGAACGTTGGTGGCGATTGCTGTTGCATGCGCTGTAGCAGTGCTGTCGTGTGGGTGCAAGCCGAAGACGGCCTCTCCCCCGCCGCTCCCCAAGCTGCAGCCGCCACCGGATCCGGTCGATCAGGCGAAGGTCGGTGCGCTTGTGGACGGCCACGCGGCGTTCGGGTGGGCGATGCTCGAAGAGATCACGGGGCAAGCGCCGGAGGAGAACGTCTTCATCTCGCCAACCAGTATCGCGCTGGCGCTGTCGATGACGCTGAACGGCGCATCAGGAACGACCCGGGATGCGATGCTGGCGGCGCTGCAGTTTGAAGGCCTGACGGCTGATGAGATCAACGCGGCGGGCGCGCAACTGATGGCCTCGCTCGCAGAGGCCGAACCGGCGATCGCTCTGTCGATTGCCAACTCGCTCTGGGCGCGCGATGGCATCAGCTTCGTGCCCGAGTTCATCGACATCAACAGGACGTACTACGGCGCCCGGGTCTCGACGCTGGACTTCGGCGCGCGCGAGGCGGCCAAGACGATCAACGAGTGGGTGGCTGCAAGAACTCGCGATAAGATCGATAGAATCGTCGACGATCCGATCGACCCGACAGCGATCCTGTTCCTGATCAACGCCATCTACTTCAAGGGCGAGTGGGACGAGCCGTTCGAGGAGCACGACACGAGGGACCGTTCGTTCACGCTGATTGATGGGACCGAGGTCACCGTTCCGCTGATGTCCCGGTGGGGCGAGTACCCGTACCTGGAGACGGAGGCGTTTCAGGTGGTGCGGCTGGCGTACAAGGACCACCGCGTGGGAATGTATGTATTCCTGCCCGGGGAGAACAGCAACCTCGCGGAACTCGCGGCCGAGCTGACGCCCGAATCCTGGGATGCGTGGATGGAGCAGTTCAGCGACCGCGAGGGGCACGTCAAACTGCCCCGCTTCACGCTCGAATACGAGAAGAGCCTGAAGGAGACGCTCTCCGCGCTTGGGATGGAGCAGGCGTTCTCCGGAGACGCGCAGTTCGCTGGCATGACGGAGATGCCAGCGTTCATCCAGGACGTGAAGCACAAGACGTTCGTCGAGGTGAATGAGGAGGGCACGGAGGCAGCGGCGGCGACGTCCGTAGAGATGATGGGGGAGCCCGAGCCACCGTTTGAGATGGTCGTCAACCGACCGTTCTTCTGCGCGATCGTCGATCAGGATACCGGGAGCGTGCTGTTCGCGGGGTATGTCGTGGATCCGACGTAGGACGGCAACGGCCGACGGGGCGGGAGTGGAAACTCGTTGAGTTTCCGCGTCGCTACGCGGGCAACGGCGAACGACGCACGCATGGGAGTGTAGACAGATGCTCGGACTTATTGCCTGTCTTGCAACGGGCGCGTGTGGTCAGGGGACTGATCCGGACTTTGCGCCGGTGCTTGCGAAGACGGATATCAGCACGGAAGAGATCCAGCCCGGCGGGCGGTTTGCCATCAGCTTCGAGTACCAAAACGATGGCACGAAGGCCGCGAAGCGCGACTACACGGTCTTCCTGCATTTCGAGCACCCGAACGCCACGTGCGAGCAGATCAAGATCTCCGGACACTACAAGCCGGTGGTGGGAACGGCGGCGTGGCAGCCGGGCGACACGCAGCGCGTAGGGCCGTATGCGATCCACATCCCCGAGGACGCCGCGCCGGGCGCGCATCACATCCATGTGGGCATCTACGACGAGGGCACCACGGGCGAGCGGCTCTGCGAGGACTATGTGGGCACGATCACCGTCAACCCGGATGCGCCCGTCCACGCCCCGCGGCAAGAGCCCCTCGCTGAGGCCGACGCGAAGACCCGGCGCGAGGCGTTGCTCGGGCGGCTGGCCGATCCGCTGAGGATGGACCTCGGCTCAAGCGAGTTCCGGGTCGAGAAGGCGACGGGGACATGGGAGATCCTCGACAAGCGCTCCCAGGAAGTGTGGTCATCCAACGCGCTCAGCGCCGGTCTCGGGCAGGCGACGCTGAAGGGCGGCGATCGCACGTTGACGCTGCCACTCGATTCGCCGCATCACATGGACTTGGCGGAGAGGCTGATCGTGGCGCACTACGTTCTCGCGCCCGATGACGGCGTCGAGGTGAAGCTGCGCGTCAAGATCGAGCGCGTCGGCGGCCCGGATGGGGCGAAGCTGACGTGGGAGGCCGATGAGCACGAGACTTGGGAAGTGGTCGCGACGAGGCTGCTCGACAACGGGCTTATGGTCACCAACAACGACGCCGGCCGGCAGGTGATCGCGCACCGTCTCGGACTCATCATGGATGCGGACGGAGGCTTGCCTGACACGCGCGTCTGGCGAGCGTACTCGAATAACAGCGCGTACTCGATGGCGTTCGCCGGGGCGGTGAAGAACGGTTCGGCGATTATGCTCGCGTGGGACAACGTCTACACGAATCTCGAGACGCGCGGGGACTGGGTCGATCACGAACTCGTGCCGGGCACGCACACGCTCACGATGTCGATGCACCTGCGCGGAGCGGCGCGCAGCTTCACCATCCACCCGCTGGGCAAAGGCAACTACTTGCAGGTCGCCAAGAGCTATCGCGAGATCGCCAAACGGCGCGGATTCCTGAGGACATGGGCCGACAAGCAGAAGAGCAATCCGAACGTCGAGAAGATGTGGGGCGCGGTTGATTTCAAGCCCTTTGTCTTCATGCGCACCGCCGCCAATACGCGCTGGAATGACACCGACGAGGAACGTCTAAGCCTCAGCTATACCTTCGATGAGGCCGCCCAGTGCGCGGAGCACCTGCGCAATGAGGTGGGCATCGAACGGGCGATGTACGTGCTGGCGGGATGGCTGAACCGGGGCTATGACAACAAGCATCCCGACATTCTCCCCGCCGCTCCGGAGTGCGGGGGCGACGAGGGGCTGACGGACTGCGGGGATAGGGTCCGCGACTGCGGGTATATCTTCGGGCTGCATGACAACTACCAGGACATGTACAGGGATGCGCCGAGTTGGGATGAGACGTTCATCCAGAAGCGCGCGGATGGATCGCTGCACCGAGGTGGCGAGTGGGCCGGCGGGTGGGCATATCTGACGTGCTCGAAGAAGGCGCTGGAACTCGCGAGGCGGCCGCAGAATCTGAACGAGGTGAGGCGCCTGTTCCATCCGGGCATCTACTTCATCGACACCACGTTTGCCGCGCCCCCGTACGAGTGCCATGACCCAGAGCACCCGATGACGCTGAGCGATGACATCCACTGGAAACGCGAGTTGAGCAAATACGCGCGGAAGACCTTCGGCCTGTTCGGCAGCGAGGAGGGGCAGGAATGGGCGGTGCCGGACGCGGACTATTTCGAGGGCATCATGTCTCAGCGCACGCACAGCAGTTCAGAGACCATCGTGCCGCTGTTCGAGGCGGTGTATGGCGACTGCATCAACCTGCTGACCCACCAGGGCGACCGCGCGACGCCCGGCAAGCCGAAGTACATCCTGGACCACATTCTGTACGCGGAGACGCCGCTGTATCACTTCGGACCGCACTTGTACTTCGAGAAAGAGGGCGGCTCGGGCGGGTTGCCGGCGAGGCCGGAAGTTGCAGGGATCGAGCAGACGGGCGAGCGGACATTCGACATCACGTATCGCTGGCAGGTGAGCGGCCCCGCAGCAGACCTCGAGTATGTCTTCGTTCACTTCACCCACCCAGACAGCGATCACGCGGAGAAAATCGTCTTCCAGAATGACCACCAACCGGACCCGCCCGCGAACGAGTGGCAAGCCGGCGATTCGGTTGAGCTTGGCCCGTTGAGTGTCGAGATCCCAGAGGGACGGGAGGGGACGTTCGCGATCATGCTCGGCGCGCTCGGCAAGGACCGGGAACGGCTGGCACTCAGAGGTCTGCAGGGCGTCGGCTCGCGCTACCCGATCGGGGCGGTGACGCTAAGAAATGGCAAGATCACGCTCACGCAGCACAGCCCCAGCGCGCCGATGGACATCAGCGTGCTGGAGCGCGCCGACAACGGCTGGGCCGAGGAGCTGATCGAGACGGACCGGATGATCAAGAACACGTACGAGGTGTGCTCCGCGCTCAACCGGCTGACCGCGCACATGCCGCTCACGGACCACCAGTTCGTGAGTTCGACGCCCCGCGTCGAGCGGACGGTTTTCGGCGACGAGTTCGAGGTCGTCGTGAACTACGGACCAGGCGCGTATGCAACAGATGACTTTGGGATCCCCCAGTGGGGCTTCGTGGCCCAGTCGCGCCACTTCTGGGCTTTCCACGCTACGCGCTTCGGGGTAAACGAGTACGATCCGTCGGCGCTATTCGTGGTGGAATCACTCGACGATCGACCGATCAGCCTGTCAGAGAAGACACGCATCTTCCATGGCTTCGGCGACCCGCACATCACCGTCGCGGGCAAGGAGTTTGAGGTGAGGCGCGAGGCGGAGGTGGACGTGGCAGGCAGGTAGCGGGTGCTCGGCGGCGAAGTAACCGAAGAGAACACCAAGACCGAATGTGTGTCTGTCCGTCATTCAGTGGTATAGGACCGAATCTCATGCCACTCCAGAGGTGATGCCAGCCAGAGCGGATCTACCCCGGACGTCATTGGGGAGCCTGAGGCGTACCAACCGAGACGGGTCGTTGAGTGGCGTTTGCCTTCATTCGATGTCCAGGCGTACCGACAAGCAAGTAGTCAACGGTACAGGGGGTAGAATCCCATGGGTCCGTTCCGCCGTTCTGCCTCTCTTGGGCTGACTGGCCACACGTCGGCTCACAGGGGCGCTGATCCCCAATGCGAGTCACCGGTCACAGGTGACGGGCGCATCTCCATAGACGAGAGATCACTTCACGCGACACAAAGCAGCACTGGCCTTTGGCGCCCCGTCCACAAGCTGGCGGCGTCCATGCAGTTCCCGCGCATCACTGCACACCACGTGATGTGGGCTGGCGCGGTGGCTGTGCTCCTCGCGGGAGCCGCGACGATGGCCTTCGTCGGCTGTTCGGGCGACGCCATCGTTCCCGAGCCGTCAGCCCGCGCACCAGGCGTCGAGGACGTGGTGCAGGATGGCATGCCCTCCATAGCGGCAGATGTGGCCGAATACGTTGACGACACGCAGGTCACACGGTTACAGGTGGCGGAGCGCCATCCTCATGCGTATCAGGACTGGCTGTGAGCTGCAACGCGGCGCGGGCTTGGCGCACTTGGGCCGTGTGCCCGGCCCGCCAAGTGGCGTACCACCGGGGCTCGACGTTCGTGACCGAACGGGCCATCTGCCTCAGTGCCGTCCAGCGACGGCACTGTCGATTGCGTCGCGAAGCACCTCGAACCGCAGGGGCTTCCAGAGCACCGCCGTGGCCCCGAGATCGTCCACAGCGGCCGCAAGCGCAAGGCCCAATGCGGAGACGACGATAACGGGGACATCCATCCGTAGGTCCTGGCGGATCACTCGAAGAGCCTCGTAGCCAGCGACATCGGGCGCCGTGTCTGGGCTCATGAGAGGAGTGTCCGTCGCGCCGATGGGCAGCACGATATCCAGGAGTACCACATCATATGGCGGGACGGCCGACGTAAGCGCCGCAAGAGCCGGCTCCGCCGCCGCCACGATGTCGACGCGGCAATCCATGCACTCGACGAGCATCTCCGTCGTGTCTACCACAGACTGCTCTTCATCCTCCACCCATAGGACTCTCATTGCTGTTTTCCCTCCGATTCGACATCGCGTTCGGGGATCGCCACGGTGAACACCGTCTGGCCTGCCGGACACTGCCCGGCCTTGCCACCCATGTACTCTCGCGCCCGCGCCTCTAACTCCGCGTTGTCGAACAGGGAGCACCACACGTCTAGTCTCCAGCCATGGTAGTCCACGACGCGTTTGGCCAAATAGAGCCCGATTCCTGCCCCTTGAGTCATATGCTCTCGATCGTGGAGCTGGCCGCGCGAGCCCGCCATGAAGATTCGGGCCTTGTCCTCCGGGAGAATCTGAAGACCATAGTCGGCAATCGACACGCGAAGATGGCGAGATCCAAGGTTAGGGACATCCTCGGCCGCGCTCGTCTCCAGAGCGAACCGGATCTCGACACGACGCTTCGCCCACGAACTCTGCACGGCATTCTCGATGATCGCGCGGAACGCGTCTGTCGCAAAGTCCCAGTTCATGGAGACGAGCAAGTTGGTCGGCGCCCCAGACACGGTGATCTCTATCCCACGAACTCGCGCTGCGGTGGTGAACTCCTGGGCGCCCTTACGGAGTAGAGCGTTGATTGGGTGCATCGCTCGCGGAAGCGGCATGGTCTGCCTGCCGAGGAGGTACTGTCCCGCCTCGTGCGCGCGAATCCGGGCGCGGACGGCATCCAGGCCCTGCGCGATGCGGTCGAGAATGTCAGGGGTGGGGTCCCCTGCGCCCCCATGGGCATCCATGTGGCGGCGCAGGCGTTCCGCGCCGCCTAACGCCTGATGGAGCGGCCCCTTGAGGCTGTGGAACACCAGCCCAACGTCGTGCTTCAGCTGGACGAGCTGGCCCCAGCCGCGTAGGGCCTCGGTGAGATTGGTGCACTTGGCCTTGATCTGGTCGTCCGACAGCACGGGGACATCCTCGATGAGCATGGATAGGCGTTCGCGGTGCATGGCCCAGTCGGCATCGGGCGCCGCTGCGCCCAACTCATTGATGCGCTCCGGGAGGCCATCGATCATGTTGAGGGCCCTGTTGCGTCCCCCCTCCATCGGAAGCGCCTGACCGGCGATGATTGGGTCCGAGTAGTCGTCAGCAACTCGCAGGACGGTGGCGAACCGCGTGAGGCCCATGTCGCACGTGTAGGCACGTGCATCCGTCCACCGTTCCTCGTACGCTCTCCGGCAATGGCGCAGCTCGCAGGCAGTACACTGCGCCGCGCCGCCCGGGAGGCGCTCGCGCATGTAAGTGCAGAAGCTGGTGTGTCCGTTGCTCACGTCTTGATCGCCGTTGACCCGGATGACGCGTGAACTGTCTGGGTCTCCAGGATCGAAGGCAACCAAAGCGACCGGTGGCCCCGACAGACCCTCGAGCGTCCTGAGCATCAGCTGCGTGGTCTCCACGCCTAACGCTTCTTCTATATGCACCATGGCGGGTCCTCGCGCTAGCAGTGATTGGTGCGTGGGCACGTCTGGCGGCAGCGAGTGCTTTCCCATATCTTCGCACTAACCGGGCACGTGTCCTGCACAGTCACAGGCCAAACGTGCCCAATTGGTCCCACGTACGCACGACAAGGGCTCACGCCTCTCAAATCCAGAAGATCTGATTCCCTCGCGTTCCGGCGAAGTGGTCGATGAAGAGCCAGATTCCGTTGGCGGTGTACTGGCCGAGGATGAGGCCGAGGAAGGCCGAGCGCATCGTCCCGTAGGTCTTCAGCCCGCCGTAGCGCAGGATGATCATCTTGAAGACCCACGCGGCGAAGGCCATGAACCAGAGCTGGTCCATGATCCAGACCGGGGCAATCGCCAAGGCGATCTGGTGGAAGGGCCACCACGCGAATCGCTGGCGCAGAAGCGTGAATAGCAGGAACAACCCAGCGCCGCCCGCGGCCACCGCCATGCCTCCCACGTGAGGACCGGTGGGGTTCGTGATCCGGTCGGCGGTCCAGCGATAGATCGTGTTGGGGCCGCTGTTGAAGAACCAACTGTTGAGGACAAGCCCGCCCTCAGTGTAGGCCTGGCGGAGCGTGACCGCAATCGACGCCACCGCCGCCAGAGCTATCGCCAGCACCATCCCCAAGAGCAGCTTGCGCCCGCCGAGTCGCTGCGAACTCGCCAGCTTCAGCCCGTGAGCCGACGAGGCCATCACGAAAGTGCGGACGTCCGAGTTCCACACGTGCGTCAGCCCGAGCGTCATCAACCCGCTGCTACCGAAGGCGCGCGATCCGAAGATGCACGTGCTCATGCCAGGGGCGATGGCCGCCGCGACGGCCTCGGCGACGCCGCTTTCGGCGACGACGCGCGTCAGGCCAAACAGGAGCGTCAGGGCGATCAGCATGAACGGTGCGGTCAGCCAAAACGGCATGCCGCACAGGTTCAACCACCCGCACATGATCACGCCGCAGACGAGCAGGCCGAACACGGCGGTGCGGTATGACATGATCTCGCCCGAGTCATCTACCCCGGGCCGCCTCCCCCACGCCTTGCCCCAGACATCCGCCAGGTGAAACCGTCCGACGCGAAGCCCCGTCACGACGAGGGCGATCATCGCGCCAAAGCCGATGTGGGCGAAGAGCGATGAGTTGGTGCCGAAGATGAGCGTCTCGCGGAGTTCCAGCCCCAGAATCCCCAGCACGCCCTTCACGCAGAAGCCGACGAGGTTGAGCACCCAAAGCGACAGGAGCGTGTCGAGCGGGACCATGTAGAAGAACCCGAGCATCGGGAAGCTGACGCGGAAGATCATCGTCGCGTGGCGGCGGAACATGGGGAAGGTCCACGCGACCTTCATCAGCGGGACGGTCGGGAAGTAGTGGTGCAGGCCGATCAGCGACGCGAAGATAAAGGGAATCGCGAAGCCGATCCACATCATCGGTTGCCTGAAGAATGGGCGCTCGGAGCCGGCGTCGTAGCCCGTTGCCATCGCCAGCGGGAGCTGAGTGACCGGGAAGGGCAGGCGCTCGTTGTCGACCCACTGCTTCCGGAAAACCACCATCACGCAGATCATCGCGAAGTTCAGCGAGCCGATGAAGGGCAGCCAAGCCAGGAGCGGCCCCAGCCACTCCTTCCACGGCGGCGAGCCCGCGGCCCAGCCCTCGTACAGCCCCGTGATAACCAGCGGATCCGAAGGCCCCGTCCAAGACGGCAAGTGCGGGAGCAGGATCTCCGCCCACTTGTTCTCGGGGGTCGCGAAGTAGTGGGGAGCGCTGATCAGCGGGATGAGCTGGGCGGTGAAGCCCATGGTAGGAATCGCCGAGGCCACAAGCAACATGATGTATGCGGTGGTCAGCTCCGCGGGGGTCAGAGCGAGTTTCGGGGCGAAGCGGCGGAGGATGCCTCCGCTCAGCACGACCAGCACGAAGAGGATGAAGAGGGCGCCCGGCGTGGTGAAGTCGAGGGCCATGTACGAGCCCCGCAACACCATCGTCGAGTACGAGCAACCGAGACCGAGCGCGGTGGCGGCAACAGCCCCCACGACAAGTCCGCGTGTTGTCACAGTGCCCGGTTGCGTTTCGGCAGTAGTCGTGTCTGTTGTTGTCAAGTCAGTAGCTTCGTTCATTCCCACAAGGGTCAGTCTATTCCGGGCAACACCCCGCTAGTCCTCCCCCGAGGTCGGCCTCGTCGACCGCGACGTTCGGAAGGGCCGCGCTCGCCCCTCGGCGAACTTATGTTAACGCTGCCGACCATCGGCAAGCGGCGGGCCCTTCACTACCAACAACAGTGGCACCCAAGAAGAGGCGGACAGACATGGCTGAGGACGGTCGCGATCCATCGGAAGAGATGAACGACACCACTCAGGCGGGCGGACGCCCATCCACCGGGCCGCCCAAAGGGCAAGCCAAGCCCAAGAAGCGGTCGCGCGTGGGCGATATCATCATCGTCGTGGTGCTGGCGGTCTCGGCTCTGTGCGCAGCGGCTTTCTTTGAGCAGATCCAGACTGCCTGTCAGCTTCAGATGTGGTCCAAGAGCGGCCCCAGAACAGCCGTTGCCGAGGTGCAGAAAGCCCTCGAGTCGGGCGACCTCACCGCCACGCGCCTGTATCTCCGAGAGGACTCTTACGCCATCACGGTCGCTGGCGGGGCGATCACGATGGTGAAGGACTCGCGCTCAGCTCATACGGAGCCCGAGGCCCTCGCCTCGATCATCCCGACCGGATCCGTGAGCGACGCGCCGATGAAGTACGATCTTGACGCCATTCAAGGCGGCGTCACGATCTGCGTCGACACGCCGAGCGGCACGGAGGCGTGGTATAAGCTCCTGCGCGATGAGAATGGCTGGTACGTGCATCAGCTAACGCCCCGGGCCGGCCCCCTGCCCTGATCCGTCACCACGAGACGGCGCTCGCACGTGCGTCAGCCCCTGGCGAGCGCGCTCCTCCTCGTAGTCAGGCCAGGCCAGGAACGGGAAGGCGGATGGGTCGCCGATTCCGTCCATTTCCGTCCGGCGACGCTGCCGTTCCCCCTTCGCGAGCAACCAAAACAGCCCGGCAAGCCCAGCGCACAGAGCCGCCAAGGCGATGCCGCCTCCCCAAAGCCGACAGGCCAGCAGAATAATCGAGGTCATCCCGGCGACGCCAGCCCCGAGCATTACGAGAATCGTGCCCGGGTCAGGCGCGGAACGCATCGTCTCGCCGGTGTCCCACATGTCCAGGGGCCACTCGATCTCGCGGTCAGACTTCAGGAAGAGGACGCAGCGCTCGAACTCTTCGCGCTGGTGGTCGCGGAGGTCGGCGGCGTCCTGCACGGTGCCTTCACCACGCAAATCGTGGCGGGCACGGCTGGACCGAGGCACGTACTGCCACAGCCGAGCGCCAACTGCGGGGATCGCGGAATCGTGGTCGGGAAGGGCTTCGACTTCGTGCCGCATCCCGAGAAGTGCGGCGCCCAACTTGTGCCCGTTGGTGCCGCGCGCCAAGTAGTGCTCGATGAATCGGACTGCCTTGTCTCGGTTGTCCCGGTCAACCATCGCCTGCCCACCTCATTATTTGGGTTGTGCTCTGACGCAGAGGGCATCGCAAGGGAGTTGCCACTACCAGCGCATGGGCCGGTCGGGCGACACGCGCCAGTGCTTCCTCGTCGCGCAGTAGACAGCCACCGCCAGCAACCCCACCACGCCGCCGATTAGGATCACGAGGTCCATGCCAGGCAGCGAAACCTGCGGACGGGCGGGTGCTGCGGCGAGGGGCAGATTGGGGTCGGAGAGGGTGCTGAAGGGCGTGTCTGACCGCAGCGTCTCCGTCCACTGGCTCGCGCCGATGCGCCCGCTCACGCGCGATACGAGCTCCGTTCGGATATCCTGTTGGGCGGCCTGTGAGACCGTCATCGGCCGGCCAGACGGCATTTCGAAGGCGCGCAGTGTCATGTCAGGCGTGGCCAACACGTACTCGCGCCGGCACCGGACATAGGCTTGGATGGCGTAGTCGGCGCCATGAGGCAACTCGCCGGGCCACACCTCGCCGAGGGCGTAGCGGCGCACGACTTCGCCCGTTGGGCCCAGGAATACGAGAAAGTCGTCGGCGGACGCCCCAGCCTGACGGTTCATGAGAACGGCATACGGCCCGTCGTCGGACACCGCAGCCGTCACGTGCATTGGCGTGATGGGCAGCGAGCGCGTCCAGAGGCTGAGTGTCTGGCCGCGTCGATACTCCACCATGGTGATCTTCCCGGGCTCGGGTTCAGACGCCAGGCGGTACTTGCCGCCAGGGGACGCAGAACTGAACGTGCCCACCGGCACCGCCATCAGCGAGTCACACGTTATGGCGTTCGTCCAATCGCATAGCACGACTACACCGATGATGGCTAGTGCCGCTCCGCGTCTCGACACCATGCGTGTCCCCCTCCCCACTACAGCTTCACCACCTCGCCTGTCTTCGTCGATTTGAGCACGGCGCAGATGGCCGCCATGTTACCGATGCTGTCTTCCCTGGAGAGGACGGGCGCCTCGCTAGCCGTGACCGTTCGCCCGAAGGCATCGACCTGCAGCACGTAAGGGCTGGCGCCGACGATCTCGATCTCCTCAGTGCCGCTGGAGTCGTGCACGATGATCGTCGAGGTATCGCCCGGTTTCCACGGACTGGGCACGTCGATCCGGCCCGTGCTGCCGACGATCTCGGCGCCACTGCGACCGGTGCTCTTCACGCCGACATCGAACTGCCCGAAAACGCCGTCTTCGAAGATAAGCGTCCCGGCCATGTTCTCGTCGACCTTGCTCTGGGCGCCGAACTTCGCGGCTCCGAAGGCGGCGACCGGCTCGGCGCCAACCATCGTGCGCGAGAAGTTGATGCAGTAACACCCCACATCCATCAGCGCGCCGCCGGCGAGGGGTTCTGAGAGCCGGATGTTCGCCGGGTCGGCGATGGTGAATGAGAAGGTCGAGTGGATGATTCGCAGATCACCGATACGCCCAGAGTCGATGATCTCTTTCAGCCTGGTCGTCTGCGGGTGGCAGCGATACATGAAGGCTTCCATGAGACAGACGCCGCACGCATCGGCCGAGGCATACATCCGCTCGGCTTCCTCGACCGTGACGCTCAGCGGCTTCTCGCACAGGATGTGCTTGCCCGCCTCGGCCGTCTTGATCGTCCACTCGCAGTGCATCGAGTTCGGGAGCGAGTTGTAGACAATCCGGACGTCCGGATCCGCGAGCAAGGCCTCGTACGAACCATACGCCTTGGCGCTGCCCTTGTCGGCGGCGAAGGCATCAGCCGTCGCCTGAGCGCGACTGCCCACGCCGACCAACTCCGCCGTCTCCGATGCATTGATGGCATCCGCCAGCGTCTTCGCGATCATTCCGGTCCCGATGATTCCCCAATCGATTCTTTCTGACATGAGAGCCTCTCCTCACTCCGAATTCAGCAACCACTCAACGCACCGCAGCACGAAATCCTGGTTCTGCTGCAGCTCTATTCCGTAGACCACAGGGCCTGCCTTCTTGCCTGCTTGCGCCTCGGTGCGATCGACCGCCAGCCCGGCATCCATGACGACCACGCGACCGGCGCCGTAGCTCCGGGCGACGGCTACCGGCGTCGAGTCCATTTGCGCGAGCGACGCGCCCTGCAAGCACCAGGCCCCCAGCGCCGGTCCGGGCCTGGCAACGGAACTCACGCCACGCGTGGCTTCGTGGCGGCGCACGGCAACCGTTACGTTCGTGGTGGGTGACGCGGAGATCGCGCCGCCGAACTCACGCAGAAACTCGTTTACCGCGATAAGCTCGAACACGGTAGCCCCGGCCTCGCCAAGCACGAGCAGCGCGCCGCCGGAGTTGACCCAATCCGCGAGTTCGAGGGACGTGCGGGGCTCGAATGCAGGCATGAACGCGATGAGGATATCGGCCTCGTCGAGGTCTCGGCGATGGAACTCGCTCATCTCCTCGGGTGCCATCCGGACCCGGAGCCCGGCGTCATCAAGCGCGTCGCCGAGTTGCTCGAAGCTGCGCTCCCATTCCTGCCCCCGCCCGCCGTCGAGGAACACGCCCTCCCCACTGAGCGCCACGGGCTCCGCGGGCTCGGGCATGCCGATGTCCTCCATCGCCGCCGCCCAGAGCGTCGCCCGGCGCAACAACTCGCGCGCGTCCGCGCCGCCCCGGCTTGCCTCGGCGACGATCTGAGGCGGCAGCACGACCAGCCGTCCGCCGCCGACAGTTCCGGCCACGGCGAGAACGCCGCCGTCGTCCAGCTCCATCAACGCATCGCCGCCGAGCATGTCGATCTCAACCGGCGGGACATCGTCGAGTGCGATGCTCAGCCCCTCGGTGATCCAGTGCGGCGCGAGCGAGAAGGGGCCGTCTCCGGCGTCCGAGACCGTCACGTCGAGCGCGTTGAGCAGCGGCTGCAGCGCATCGTCGGGGTCGGGATACGCGCAAACCAACCCGCCGCCACGACGCACAAACCGCCCCAAGGCCTGGAGTGCTTCCTTCACCACCGGCGCGCCAGGGGATCCGCCGGTGACAACAACTCTCACACCCATCAACGCCCCGTTTGAGAGCGGCCGGCGACCGTCAGCGCCCGGATACACTGACAGCGTCGCCCCCACGTCGCCCAGGGCCTCAGCCAACACGCCGAAGGCGCTCTGGCCAGGAGTCGCTGCTGTGGAGTGGATCAAGACCGACGGCGTCCCGGTGTGGCTCGTGGGCGCGCTACCGGCGGCATAAATCTCGATCTCCGCCAGCTCGGCCCAGTCGGCATAGCCATGGTTCCTGCGGATCGTGAGCTTTACGAACTTCGCCCGCGCGGACACGA
>CAZKUN010000133.1:0-15363 GCA_964555935.1 uncultured Armatimonadia bacterium
ATGGGCGATGCGCCCGCTGACGAGAGCACCGAGTAACAGACGCTGACACTCCGCGGGGGCGGGTCGTTCGACCGGCCCCGGCAGCACCATCCTACCTCCCGCGGCTCAGTTTCTCAATGGCCTCGGCGATCTGCACGCGGTGCTTCAGCAGAGGTTGTGGATCGCGCGTGAAATTGGTCTTATCGACCACGATGGTCTCGGGGACCTCGAGCAGCTTGGCGGCCGGTTTGCCCGCTGACAGTTCGCGCAGAAGATAGAAATACTCGTAGTCCTCGATGCCCTCCCGCAGCAATTCCCAGCGGATGCAGTTCACCGGGCCCTCGATGCGCTTCGCGCCGCCATCCGTCCCATCCTGGTTGGGCGGATAGACCATTCGGCCGTCACCATTGCCCCAGTACCCCACGTGCCCCACCGGCAGTCCATAGCCCGATTGGTAGCTCATCGGGTCATCCCACGGATCCTGCGGGACGCCCTCGGAGTAGACCAGCGGGCTGCTCCAGTAGTTGCTGGCCCATATGAGAACCCCGTCGATGTCCCACTTCCATGTCATCCAGAGCCAGAGGCGCATTTCGATCGCGCTATGGTCGATGAAGAGCGTCGGGTAGGGCGCCTTCGGGCCGGTGCAGACGTACCACCAGATCCGCTCACCCTCCGCTATCCGATCCGCGCAGGATTTCGCGTCCATGCTGCTGAGCACTGGGCACCAGAGATCGACGACGCCGTGCAGAGGCGGAACGGGCTCCTCGGTGAGCATCCGGCGGACGCCGGGGATGTGGCGTTTGAGCAAATCCATGCCCTCGATGACGAAGTCATAGTCCTTCGCCGTCGGCTCGTCGAACCAGTAGAAGTAAGCCTTCTCGAGCCAGCCCTTCTCGCGGAGATGCGCCTCGACTTGGCCGAGATAGTCGCTCATCAGGCTCTCGTAGCCGGGCGATCCCTGCTTGTACGGGCCGATGCTGCCGTAGTGGCGCGAGTGGAACGTCCCGCCACCCATGCCCTCGATGCTGAGCCGGAAGCTGTTGAGCTTCAGTTCGTCGAAAGCGTATGCGGCCGCTCGGTCGAAGTCGGCAAAATCGACGTCAACCTTGACGTCGGAATCCGCGGCCTCGAAACCAGGGCTCGGGATCAAGTTGTCTCCGCCAGGCGCGACCAACTCGATGTCATCAAACCAGGCAGTGCCCAGGGCCTCGCCCGGTTCCGACCACGAGGCGGGGCGCAGAATCACGACGACGGAGCGGACCTCGTCGCCGAAGGTGGCAACCGCGCGCTCCTCGCGTTTCCACTCCCCCGATCCGGTCGCGGAGAAGTCCTTGTTGTTGCCGGAGATCCACTGCCCAACCACATCATACGTCTGCACCGTCACCAGGTACGGCTGGCCGGGCTCGTCGGTCCTGCAGGACCACCGGACGGTGTATGGGCTGCCCGGCTCGATGGCCATCTGCTCGCGCGTGCCAACCTGGACGACGCCGGAGTCGTTCTCGTCGACGATCTTCATGCTCGACACGCCCTCGGCGGCTTCGTCAGAGACGATATCTCCGCCCGTCCAGTCGATCCCGGAGAATGTCACGCGGATCGGATCGAAGGGCGTGGGATTGTACGGGCTGATGCGGTGATCGGCGAAGTTGCGGAGGTAGAGGTCGTAGACCTCGCGGACCTCCTCGTTGGTGTCGAGGTTGTGGTACTGTCTCAGCGGCCCGGACGAGAGACCGAACCCGGACTCCACGTGCGTCTCATCCGGGAGGTCGAAGTCGTACACGCGCAGCCGGAGCGGGACGGTCTCCTCGTAGCCATCGGCAGTGAGTCTGACGTCGCCCTCGTATCGCCCGGCGGGGACGCCTTTGGGTACCTTCACCGTAATCCACAGCGGGTGATTGACGCCCGCTTCCGCGTCGAACGGCTCGGTGAGCGGCGGCAGCGGGTCGGGCCAGAGGCCTTCGCAGCCCGTAGGATCGGTCGGCACCTGCACGTTGACATAGGCGACGCGGTCGATGGTGATGGCGTCAGCCGGTATGGTGCCGCCACGCGGGCCCTCGAGGTCGGTGACGGTGGCCATGAGGTCTGTCAGGTCAGATGCCGGCCGCACGACAAGTTGCACGGGCTCATACTCGTTGCGGGCGGCGGAGAGTTCGACGGCGGGCCTGCGATCGCGGGGCGCCGGCCGCTCGCGACTGATCTTGTAGGGGGATTCGCACCACCAGAGGCCATCGCCGATCGAGTATCCGAAGTCGGCGGCGTATAGATCGGGCACGGTGAACTGCGTCCGAGCCACGAACACGGGCTCTGGCTTCGCTGGATCCGAGATCGAGACGGTGAGAACATGCGCGCCCACGCGCTCGACCGTGTACGGGATCCGCATGTCCTGCCCGTCGACCAGATCCCTGAGAGCACCCGTCGACTCCGCAGGCGGCCCGTTTGCGGGCTCGACCACCACTCGCCAAGCCAGTCGGTCCGGCTCCGCCCCGGCGATCCGAATGCCCATCGCATTCTCGCCCGGACGGGCCTCCGACAGGCTGCTGATGACGTACCCATCGTTCGGCTGGATCAGCTCTATGAACTGCGTGTTGCCCCGGCAGTCATCCACATCGCCGTCGAGCGTCGCGGAGTAGGTGTAGCCGTAGACCTGAAGGCTGCCAGGTGCAGGAGACTCGGTGGCCTCGTCGCGTCCGCTGCAACTGAGGCGGATGTAGATCTCCGAGGCAGGCAGCAGATCCTCGGGGACGGATCCGGTGACGCTACCGACTTGATCGAGTTGGCCGACCTCGGTCCAGTTCTCCGCGTCAGTGCTGGCCTCGACGTGCAGCACGCCGCTCGTGTAATGGCCGACGTTCACGCTCCACTCGGCGGCGTCCTGGAGCATCCCGCCCACGTCGTGGCGGCAGATCACCGACGAGCCGTTCGCGAGGAGCCAACGGTTGGAGTTGAAGCCTGTCCCGTTGCGGAAGAGGCAGCGCGAGTAGTTGGAGCCCTGCCCGTTGAGCCGGCTCTGAAACTCGTATCGGCCGCCCTCGATGGTCTCTCCGGCGCCAAGCTCGATGTCGCCTGTGGTTGCGTGAATCGGCTGGACCTTCGTGAGGCCGATGTCGTCGAAGTAGACCGTGCCGCCCTTCTCCCACTGGCCGAATCGAAGGTAGCCGGAGTTGCCGGGCTCCTCGGGCACGGCGAAGACGAAGCTCTTCTCCTCCCACGTTTCGCCGCAACCGTAATCGCGGTTCGCGAAACTCGGCCCCGTCATGATCGTGCCGCCGCTTGTGCCGAGAGCTACCTTCATCCACAGCGAAATGCGGTATGTCTCGCCGGGCTTAAAGACGAGGTCATCCGTAAGCCAGAAGTTGCTGGCTTCATTGTCACCGCCACCAGTGACGCTGATGCATCGGCCACCGTCACGGCCATCCATCTCCCACGCGCCCGTGCCTTGGTTCAGCGACCACCCGTCCGGATCCCCGGCCGCACCGTCCTCGAAGCCCGGGTTAGGTACGTCCTGTGCGGGTGCGGCGACGACCATCAGGCATAGCGCGACAATCGATGCGATTCGCATGGCAATTCCTCCGCCCTCAGCAGTTTCGAACACTTCGGCGGCGGTTTCAGCCCGACCTCCGCAGGAGGTCAGGCGCGAGGCGGAGCGAACTACCCACGACCGATCTGAGATTCGAGGAGACCAGAGCCACCATGACCATCTGCGACCGAATCGAAGCCGCGCTGCGCCTGCAGCCCGTTGACCGCATCCCGTTCACCTGCTACGAGGGGGTCGTGCCCGCCGGCGCCCTGGATATCATCCCTGATCTCGGCATCGTCCGGCCGTGTGGTCCATATGGCACGTCGACGCCGAACGTGCAATGGTCTTCGGAGCAGATCGACGACGAGACGATGGTCCAGACCATCGAAACGCCCATCGGAAAGCTGACGCAGCGCAGCGTCAAGGAGTCTGGCTACGGAAGCTGGTGGATAACCGAGTACTACGTGAAGACACCCGAGGATTACGGGGTGCTCGAGTACTGGATGAACGATCACGTGCTCACGCCGAACCCGGACATCCAGAAGTCGCAGGCTGATGACGTCGGCGACCGCGGGGTCATAATGGGCAGCTTGCCGAGAGCGCCGCTGCAGAAGCTCTGGATCGAATACGCGGGGATCGAGCGGATGAGCCTGGACCTCTTCGACTGCCGCGACAAAGTGTTGAGCGTCCTTGAGGCGATGGGGCGGATCAACCGCGAGGCGGCCGAGATCAACGCCGAGTCTCCCGCGGAATTCGTCTGGCTGCCCGACAACATGACCGGTGAGGTCGCCGGACCCGCGCTCTTTGGGGAGATTCTGGCGCCGTATTACGCGGAGATGTGCGAGATCCTCCACGCCAAGGGCAAGCGACTGGTCTGTCACATGGACGGGATGATGAAGCGGCTGGTCGACACCGTCGCGGAGACGGACATCGACATCATCGAGGCCTTCACCCCGCCGCCGGATGCGGACCTCCCGCTGGACGAGGCCCGCGCGGCTTGGCAAGGCAAAGCCATCTGGATCAACTTCCCGTCATCGGTGCATCTCAACCCGCCCGAGCGCGTCAAGGAGGTCACCCGCGAACTCGTCGCCCAGGCGGGCGATGAGCCGGGCTTCCTGGTCAGCATCACCGAGAACATTCCCCTCGACATCGGCACGCGAAGCCTGGAGGCGATTGGTGAGGTGCTGAGGGGAGAGTAAGGACGTGCGGGACGACCGACAGCCAAGCGTCATGGGAAGGGAGTGCGGACAGATGCGTTTCGGAATCAGGGATGGCTGCTTGAGAGGGTCGTGGGCGGAGGCGATGCAGATCGCGGCGGATGTCGGGTACGATGGGATTGAGCTGGACATCGGTGCGGACTATAGAGACACGCCGCTGTGGACCGACGGCGTCGACGCCGTTAGGCAGATGGCCGAGAGCGCGGGCTGCGGGGTTCTCGCATTCTGCGCGGGGGCATGCTGGCAGATCAGCCCGGCATCAGGCGACCCGAACGCGCAGGCCGAGATCCGGACGATGCTGACAGACTTGTGCGGACACGCAGCCGAACTTGGCGCGGAGGCCATTCTCGTCCCGGTAACGCCGGGCGGTGAAGGCGTGGCCTATGAGGACGAGCAGCGTCGCTGGATCGAGGAAATGACCAAGCTCGCCCCCGTCGCCGAGGAGACTGGCGTGACGCTTGCGCTGGAGAACGTCGGTCGGGGATGCGGGAAGTCGGCAGATGAGTTGATACACCTCGTCGATGGAGTCAACGCGCCGGGGGTCAAGGTCTACTACGACGTCGGCAACGCAACTGCGTTTGGGAACGACCCCGTCGAGGAGATCAGGCAACTCGGATCACGTATCGCGGTGGTGCACATCAAGGACCGTGACGGCGATCTGCTTGGCGATGGCGTCGTGAGGATCCCCGAGTGCATCGAGGCGCTGAAGGGCATCGGGTACGATGGCGACCTGATCCTGGAAACACCGGCGACGGACGATCCAAGAGCGGCGGCGACGCACAACCTGGCGTACCTGCGCGCGTATGCCTAAGCGCGTGGAGGGCCGTCCTTGAAGCTGAAGCCGTCCGGGTCGTAGTCCTGCTCATATTCCCGATCAAATCCCGGCTCAGGCAACGTGTCGTAGTTGGCCTCTGTCCCGGCATCAAAACCGTGCCGGTAGTCCTCGACCCACTCGACCGTGTCCGGCGTGCTCGCGGGCGGAAGCGCCGTCGGAGGGGTCACATCCGGCACGCTCCAGCTCCGCCCAGGCGGCAGAATCCTCTCGTCGATATCAAGCGCATATGGATCCGGCTCATCGGCGGCTTTCTCGGCCTGATACCTCGCGCTGATGGCGGAGAACACCAGCGACACCTCATCGTCGGGCGCGTTCTCCTCCACCCCGAGCTTCGCCCGAGTGTGACGGGCCGCCAGCTCGAGTTGGGAGGTCAGCTCGCCGGCGGGGTCGATGAACTCCGGGTACGCCAGGGCCACGACATCCCAGCTCCGCCGCATCACGAAACGAATGCGGATCCGTTCGGCGTTCCGCTCGGGCGCCATGGTCAGTTTGCCCGCTTGCGCGGGCTTATTCGGGCCCGAGGCCGACGCCGGCGCCGCCTCGATCGAGTGCGTCTCGTCAGCCGGGCGCCACTGACGCTTGGCGTCGATCCACCCTCGCTCGACATCCACGATCTGGTCAAACAGCACCTTCGACCGCAGGAACGACATCCCGACCCGGATGTACCCGTCGCCGAGCGCGATCCACGCGCACTTGGACGTGCCACCCACCGTCGGGCGCATGCCCTTGAACAGCGAGGCGAGCAGGGGCGCTCCGGCCGCCAATACCATGGGCGCAACTTTCACCAGCACCTCGACCGCGCGGCTATCGCCCTTCATGAGTTCGTAGATGAGCCCGCCGAGCATGGCAATACCGGGCAGCACGGCCGCGAGGACGAATCCCCAGACGCCCTCCGTCAGTTGGTGAAGGAGTGGCGCCTTGAAGACGCGCTCGGGCGCCTGCTCGCGAGTTGCCGGCGCGCCCGGGCCGTATGCTAGTTCTCCAGAATCGCTTCCACGCATGCTGCTGCGTTCTCCGTAGGAACATCCGGCATGATCGGCTTCGTGGGCGAGACGATGAACCCGCCATCCCGGCCCAGTTCAGTCTTCAGCTTCCGCACCTCCGCGCGAACCGCCTCGGGCGTGCCGTGTGGCAGCAGTACTTGCGTGCCGACCCCGCCCTCGAAGGTGATGTAGCGTCCATACTCGCGCTTCATGGCGTAAACATCCTGCGGCTCGGGCTGCAGCGGGTTGTAGATGTCCACGCCAATCTCGATGAGGTCCTCAATGACCTCCGACATATCGCCACAGGCATGGATGTGCACGTATTTCCCGTGCTTGTGGGCATGCTCGTACATGAGCTTCAGGCGGGGCTTCAGCACGCGTCGCCAGTGGGTTACCCCCATTATCATCCCCCGCTGGCCCGCCGTATCGTCGCCGAAACCAATCGCCTCCACTGGGAGCGTCGCGAGCTTCTCGATCATCGGGAAGTGCAACTCCATCAGCCGGTCGAACAGCTCGTCGACGAACTCCGGGTGCGCGGCGAAGTCGAGGAGGATGTTCTCCATCCCGCGCATCGCCCATGCCCTCTCAAAGAACATCAACCCCATGTTGGCGACCTTGAACACATCGGGGTTCGCTTCGGCCCACGTCCGGTGACGCTCAAGCTCGTCGTCCGGGAGCAGTCTTGGCCACTCGTACCCGGCAAGCGAGGGTTCATTCAGGGGGACATCGACCGTGTGGAAGATGTTCCCCTGCTCCCACGACGTCCCGAACAGATCGTAGAAGATCTCGCCATTCTTCCTGTTAGGGCCAGCCCAATCGACGCTGAAACGGGCAATGTGGGTCTCGATTCTGCTTCGCCACTCAGTGCTGCCGTAGTGCTCATCCAGGCGCGCCGCCGGATCGGGGTCGATCGGAATCATGTATGGGACGATATCGGCCTCATGATGCGCCATCGCCATCAACACGCGCTCTTTGCAGGTCAATCCCGGCCTCCTGGACTCGGTCTCGCTTCCCCACTTCCCCGCGCCCTGCATCAGTCCTGCCATCGGCCCACAGTAAGGACGCAGTCACCCGGCGGGGAGCAAATTAATTAGTGTCAGACACTAGTTTACAGGTTGATACAGGTGTCATACCACCGGATATGCCCTTGAATAAACTACTGTCTGACACTAATTAATCGGGCGCCTTGATGGCGGCCCCGCCATGGGGCGGCGGAAGGACGTAGTCGCCGGGCGGGGAATTGGATTCAACAGACTCGCCCCACGCGGAGGTCGCGCCATGGCCCAACGGATCATCGCTGCCACGCTCATGCTGCTCGTCGTCGCCCTTCCTGTCGCCGCTCAGACAGGTCGAGAAACGGCTCTCATCACCACCAACGGCGGCTTTGAGGATGGGCTTGAGGGCTGGGTTGGGTCCCCCGAGTACGAACTCATCGAGGACGCGAACGTGTCCCACACCGGCACGACCTGCGTGACGGGCGAGGTGACGAAGCCCAACACGAACCTCACGCTCGCGCGCACGTTCGACCTGAAGGCCGGCGCGATCTACACGCTCACCGTGTGGGCCAAGGGCACGAACAACACGAAGATCGCCGTGTGGCGCCAGCGTGAGGACGGGACCCGGGTGAACGTCGCCCAGTGGCAAAACCAGAAGCCCCAGTGGCGCCTGAACACGGCCAGCTTCACCGTCGAGACGGACGGCAAGTGGACCGTAGACCTGATCGCGCCATCGTCTCATGGCACTCCCGCCGGGCGCATTTGGGTCGACGATGTCCAACTCACCGGCGTCGAGGTTCCGACGCCGATTGCGGTGTCTGACGGCGTCGGCTTCAACGATTTCACGAGCATGGTCCCGATGGGCGATGGCCTGTGCTTCTCGTGGATTAGCTTCCGTGATGGCAACGACACGCTCCAGGTCGCGACCGCGACGATCGACGGTGAAGTCCGGGAGACGTGGGAGATCGCGGGCGGCGAGGGCACCTACATTCTCAGCCCCTATCTCGTGTCGGCCGGCGACGAGGCGGCGCTCGCGTGGGCGCAGGAGTTCGACGGCGACTGGGAGATCGCAGCGGCGCCCATCACCGCCAGCGGCCCCGGTGACGTGATCCGCCTGACCGAGGAACCGGGCGTCGACACGAATCCCAAAGCGGCGCTCGACGACGGCGCGTTGCATGTTGTCTGGGAGGCATCCCGCAAGGGCCGGCGCGAGATCCGCGCCGCCGTGGTTGATGGGGGCGAAACGGCGGGCTCCAAACGCATCTCAAAGGCCGGTGTTCAGAGCTACGACCCATGCGTCTCGGCGGCGGAGGGTGGCCCGGTCACGGCCGTCTGGACGAGTTGCATCGATGGCAACATGGACCTCACCATCAGCCGCCTGACGGGGAAGAAGTGGAGCAAACCCGCGTTGCTGACGACGGCGCCGACCCTCGACCGCCATGCGGTGCTGCACGTAGCGGGACAAGACCTGTGGCTGGCCTGGGAGAATGCGAACTCCAAGCGCTACAACGTCGGCAACAACACCTCCCGCCGCATTGCGATCGCCAAACTGACGGCCGAGGGGCTGATGTCGCCCGTCGCGCTGAAAACAAGCGCTCTTTGGCAGCGCGCCGAGAGCGCGGCGATCACGGTCGATGACGTGGGTCGTCTGTGGGTCGCGTATCTCAAACCACGCAACCGCAACTCGGGATGGGAGCCGTTCCTGCACGTCATCACGGGCGATCAGGTCTCCCCCGCCTATCGCACCTCGTCGAAAAAGGGCATGGACCGGCCGCTATCGCTGACAACCGCCGGCGAAAACGTGCTGCTCGGGTTCCAGGGGGACAACATCCCCAATGGCTGGGCCGACTACGATGCCGCCGTCGCGCATGCCACCGGCAGCGACGCGAACGTGGCGGTTCTCGATATGTCCGACGCGCCCGGCCCGGCGCCCATCGTGCTCGAGCCGTACGTCGAGCCCGATGACATCTACGAGCCGGCGACTCTTCGCGCGGACCGGGGCGAGGACTTGCCGACGCGGTCCATCACGTACCAGGGGGAGACGCTAAAGCTCCTCTACGGCGACCTGCACGAGCATACAGATGTCTCCGTCTGCAATCGGACGGGCGATCAGTCCGTCAACGAGAGCTACGCGTCGATGCGCGACCTTGCGCAGTACGATTTCGCGTGCGCGACCGACCATGGCTACAACATCAATGCCTACCTCTGGGGCTACACGGCCAAGATGGCCCGCTCAAACGACGATCCGGGCCGCTTCCTGACGTTCCTCGCCGAGGAGTGGACCTCCAGCATTGAGGACTACACGGAGAAGCACCCGCAGGGCTACTACGGCCACCGCAACGTGATCTTCGCCGACAGCTACCAGTCGCGATGGTACAACTCGCGCAGCAGGCAAACGCCCATCGACCTCTGGCGTCAGTTCAGCGAGGAGGGCGTCGACGCGGTCACCATTCCTCACCAGCTTGCCGACACGGGGAACGTGCCGTGTGACTGGGAGCAGGTCGACGAACTCGCGCAGCCTGTGGCGGAGATCTTCCAGACGCGCGGATCGTATGAGTACGAAGACACGCCTCGGATGGCAGGTCGAACGGTGACAGGCAGCTTCATCCATGACGCGTGGGCCAAAGGCGTGGTGATCGGCATCATCGCGGCGCCCGATCACGGCGGCGGATACGGCAAAGCAGCCGTCTTCGCGCCGGATCTGGAGCGCAGCCCGATCCTTGACGCGATCCGCAAGCGGCGGACGTATGGGACGACCGGTGCAAAGATCTTCATGGACATCCGCGTCGACGGGCGCCTCATGGGTGAGAAGTTCGCCCGCGAGGAGACGGGCCCCGTCATCGTCGAGGTCGACGTCGCCTGCCCCATGGACATCCAGCGCATCGACATCTGCCGGAGCAACGAGTTCATCTATACCACGGAGCCTGGAACCGATACGACCAAGTTCACATTCCAGGACACCGACCCGATCGATGGGCCGAGTTACTACTACGCCCGAGTGATCCAGACCGACGAGGAGATTGCATGGTCCTCGCCGGTGTGGCTGGAGTAAATAACTCAAGCCAACGAGGGCTGAAGCATTGATCGATCGACGCCGCTTCCTACAGACCACATCCCGAGCCGCGTTGGCGACGGTTGCCGGCGCGGCCGCGAGCCAAGGAACGCCCATGAGCGGGACGCGCCGACCGAATATCGTGTTTGTCTTCGCCGATCAGATGCGCGCGCAGGACGTGGCGAACTTCACGGGCGATTCGCAAGTCCGGACGCCAAACCTCGACCGCCTGGCCACGCAGGGGACGACGTTCACCCATGCCGTCTCGAGTTGCCCCGTCTGCACGCCGTATCGGGCGAGCCTGCTGACCGGCCGCTACCCGCTAACCAATGGCATGGTGCTCAACGATGTCCGACTGCCCGTCACCGAGAGATCGGTGGCGCATTGCCTCAACGACGCGGGCTACCGGACGGGATATGTCGGCAAGTGGCACCTCGACGGCAGCCGGCGCGGCGGGTTCACTCCGCCGGGGCCACGCCGACAGGGATTCGATGACTACTGGGCCGTGGCCAACTGCACGCACAACTACATGAAGTCGTTCTACTTCGAGGACGATCCCGAGCCGATCCACATCGACGGATACGACGCCGACCACTTCACCGATCTGTCCATCGACTTCGTCAACGATGATTCCGAGGATCCCTTCTGCCTCTTCCTGTCATGGGGGCCGCCCCACGATCCCTACCGGCTGATGCCCGAGGATTACATCATCTACGATCCGGACGAGATCCAGCTGCGCGACAACGCCACCAAGGCCAATCGCGAGCATCTGGCGGGCTACTACTCGCACATCACCGCGCTCGACCGCTGCTTCGGCCGGATCATGGACGCCCTCGACCAGAAGGGCGTCGCCGAGGACACGATCCTCGTGTTTACCTCCGACCACGGCGACATGCTCGGCAGCCAAGGCCTCATCCACAAGCAGAAGCCGTGGGATGAGTCGATCATGGTTCCGTTCGTCATCCGGTACCCCGGCACGGTCCCGGCGGGGCAGAGCACTGACGCGCTCATCAACACGCCTGATCTCATGCCGACGCTCCTGAGCCTATCGGGGCTGCCGACCCCAACCACTGTTGATGGGATCGACTTCGCTCCCGCGACTCGCGGCGAGGAGTGGGATGAGCCCGGCAGCGCCTTCATCTGCAATCCCTGCCCGTTCGGCGAACCCTTCCCCGAGTGGCGCGGCGTGCGCACGAAGACGCACACGTATGTCGAGACGGTCGACGAGCCCTGGCTGCTGTACGATAACGTCGCGGACCCCTTCCAGCAGACGGACCTCCAGGGCCACGCCGACCACGCCGACGTGCAAGGCGAACTGAAGGCCGACCTTCAGGACTGGCTCAAGCGACTCGACGATGACTTCGCGCCTAGCGACGTCATCTGCGAGCGGCTCGAGTACAAGGTTGACAAGGGCTCCCATATGCCGTATGACAATATCGTTGGAAACTTCGAGCCGTAGAGCCAAACAAGCTCCGCCCCGCACCCGGATGGCGCCGAGCCGGACCTTTACCCGGTCCGGCTTTCGCATGCGCGCATCCGGGCGACCGGGCACTGGCACTATCAGGTGAGGTGACGAAGCATGAGTTCGATCCTGCAGATCCTGGCCGAAGACGGCAAGTGCACGACCAAGGAAGTCGCCATCCGCCTCGGTATCGAGGAAGCGGATGCTGATGAGAAGATCAAGCAATATGAGACAGACCATGTAATCCTTGGCTACCACGCCGTCGTAGACTGGACCAAGGCCGGCGCGCAGCACTGCTTCGCCTTCATCGAGGTCTGCGCGACGCCCGAACGCGGACACGGCTTTGACCGTCTGGCCGGTCACATCGCAGCCTTCGATGAGGTGCATTCGATCCATCTGGTGTCTGGCACGCACGACCTGAACGTGGTCGTCGAGGGACAGGACTTCCGCGACGTGGCGCTCTTCGTGGCGGAGAAGCTGGCGCTGCTGGAGGGCGTCCGCAGCACGTCGACGTCGTTCGTGCTCAAGAGCTACAAGCTTGAGGGCCGCATGATCGATGATGGACAAGAGGACCGGAGGCTAGCCGTCGCGCCATGACTCAGACCAAGAGACCTGCGGTCGCCGACCACATCGCCGACCTCCCGCCGTCGGGCATTCGCGAGTTCTTCGACCTCGTCACCACGCTTGAGGATGTGGTCAGCCTCGGCGTCGGCGAGCCGGACTTCCCCACGCCCTGGCACATCTGCGACGAGGTCTACGACTCGTTCCGCCGCGGCTTCACATCGTATACCTCGAACCTGGGCATGATCGAACTGCGCCAGGAGATCAGCAAGTCGCTGTCGCAGAGCTACGGGGCGGACTACAACCCAGACGATGAGATCATTGTCACCGTCGGCGTGAGCGAGGCAATCGACGTTGGCCTCCGCGCGATCCTCAACCCTGGCGACGAGGTCATAGTGCCGGACCCGTGCTTCGTGTCATACGCGCCGACGGTCAAGCTCGCCGGTGGTGTGCCCGTGCTCGCCCCGATGACCGAGGCCGATGCGTTCAAGCTGAATCCCAACGTTGTCCGCGGCTTGCTTACGGAGCGCACGCGCGCCATTCTGATGGGCTTCCCGAACAACCCCACTGGCTCGGTGATGACGCGTGGCGAGCTGGCCGAGATCGCCCAAATCGCCGAGGAGAACGATCTCATCGTGCTATCGGATGAGATCTACGACAAGCTGACCTACGAGGGCGAGCACTGCTGCTTCCCGACGCTCCCGGGGATGGCCGAGCGCACGATCCTGCTGAACGGCTTCAGCAAGAGTTACGCCATGACGGGCTGGCGGATCGGGTATGCTTGCGGCCCGAAAGACATCATCAACGCGATGGTGACGATCCACTCCTACACGATGATGTCGGCGCCTACGCCCGCCCAGGTGGCTGGCCTCGAGGCCCTGAAGAAGGGCGACCCGGACGTCGCCCGCATGAAGGCCGAGTACGATCAGCGCCGCCGGTATCTGCTCCAGGGCCTCCGTGACATCGGCCTGGGCTGCTTCGAGCCGCTCGGCGCGTTTTATGTTTTCCCGAATATCACCTCCACCGGACTGACATCCGACGCCTTTGCCCGGCAGCTTGTCCAGGCCGAACGCGTCGCGGTCGTGCCCGGCCCCGTGTTCGGCCCGTCAGCCGAGGGACACGTCCGCGCAACCTACGCGACGAGCATGGACAACCTCAAGGAAGCCCTAACCCGAACGGAACGCTTCTTGGGGACGCTGAGCTGAGGGCGCCGTGGGAGGACCCGCAACGGAGATGGTCGATGCAGCAACGTGAGAGCCTTGCCGTCGCTGACCTCTCGCCTTGGCGAATCGTCCTCGCCCTAGCGTCTGGCCTGCTGCTCGCGTTCAGCTTCCCCCCGCTTGATCTCGGCTGGCTCGCGTGGCTCGCGATCGCGCCGCTACTCATCGCCATTCGCGGCCTGCGTCCGGCGCAAGGCTTCACGCTTGGGCTCCTCTGCGGCTTCGTCTACTTTGGCATTCTCCTCCACTACATCCACGGTGTCTCGACCACAATCCCATGGATCGCCCTGATCCTGTTCCAGTCGCTGTTTCTCTCCATCTTCGGATTCCTGGCCGCCGTCATGTGGCGCTGCCCTTCGCCGTGGATCCGCATTCCCGCGCTCGGGGCGGCATGGACCGCGCATGAAATCATCCGAGGCAACTTCGGCCCATTAGGCTTCACCTTCGGGCACCTCGGCTACAGCCAACACCGATTACTCTGGGTTCTTCAGTTGGCGAGCCTCGGTGGCCACTATGGCCTCGGCTTCGCCATCGCCACGTTCCAGGCCGCGCTCGTCGAGGCCATCCCCCGCTTCGACTACCGGGGCCGGCCGGCTACAGGCGGGCCGCTTGTGATTCTCACCAGCCTGCTCGTGGCCGCCTGCATCTGGGGCGGGGCGCGCGTGAGCCGCCAGCGGGACCTGGTCCTCAAAGGCTCGCTCGACGTAACTGCGGTTCAGGGGAATATCGACTACAGCGCTGAAGACGGCTACGATCAGCTGGTCGATCTGTCGGCAGCCCGTTACATCGTGCGATCCCAAAACGACGGCGCGGGCTCAGACCTGATCGTCTGGCCCGAGACGGCCATCCCCATCCCACTCGAGAGCTTCCCCGATACGCGCGAGTGGATCGCGTCGACCGCGAAACGCATCAACTCGCACATCTTCGTCGGGGTCGCCGAGACAGCGCCCGGCGGCTCGCGCTACAACAGCATGTGGGTGATCGATCCAAACGGGGACAAGATCGCCACCTATCGGAAGCGATATCTCGTGATATTCGGCGAGTACGTGCCGTTCCGCGAGCAGCTCCCGTGGCTCGCGAAGTTTCCAATCCGCTCCTTCGACTTCCTGCCGGGCAGGGCCGATCTCGTGCTGCCCATTAACGGCATACGGGTCTCGCCGATGATCTGCTTCGAGGGCACGTTCCCCCAGATCTCGCGACGGCTCGTGCAGAAGGGCGCGGAGATCCTCGTCATCATCACCAGCGACGACTGGGTCGGCAACAACCCTAGCGAGTTGGGTCAGCACTCACAGTGCTCCACGCTACGGGCCGTTGAGACCGGGCGGTGGCTCGTTCGCGCCGCGGGAACGGGCGTCACGCGGATTACCGATCCGGTCGGCCAGATCATCGCGGAGGCTCCCATTCTGGAGCAAGCCTCCGTCCGCGCGCACGTGGGAGCCGATATCCGCCGAACGCTGTTCCAGACAGTGGGACTGTGGCCCATGACGCTGATCATCTGCTTGTTGCTGATTGCGGGCCTGGCAGACCTGTTCTCGGGCGATCCCG
>CAZKUN010000133.1:15373-24770 GCA_964555935.1 uncultured Armatimonadia bacterium
AGAATGCGTATTGAGGCCGATCATCGCCGTTATCTGCAGCAGCGCCGAGGCGGACAACAGCCAGCCGCGTGACTGCGTGAACCGCCCGTATAGCGCCGCCATCCGCAAGGCCGGCGGCATCCCAGTTCTCGTCCCGCTGTGTGCCGATGATGGGGCCACCCGCGCGGTTGTTGGACTAAGCCAGGGGTTGCTCATCACGGGAGGCGTCGACATCCACCCGAGAGACTACAGCGAGGACACGCTGCCTGAGTGCGGCACGATCGATGAACTCCGCGACGCGGTCGACCGGGCGGCGATCCAGGCTGCGCTCGACCTGTCGCTCCCAACGTTCGGGATCTGCCGAGGCATCCAGTCCCTCGCCGTGTATCGGGGCGGGTCCCTGTACCAGGATATCCCCTCGCAGTTGGAGGGGCCTCTCCCCCATCGGCAGAAGTCCCCCCGCAGCGAGTCGACGCACGACGTGCAGGTTGCGCCGGACACGCTGCTAGCCGAGATCACCGGACCGGGCACGCTCAGCGTCAATACGTTCCACCACCAATCCATCAAAGACATCCCGCCCGGCTTCCGGGTGACTGCAGCTGCTCCGGACGGGGTCATTGAGGGCATCGAGGCTAATGGCGGCGCTTGGTGCGTGGGCGTCCAATGGCATCCGGAGGAGATGGCCCCCATCGCTGAGGCTCATCAGGCGCTGTTCGATGCGTTTGTCAGGGCCGCCGCGGGATAGATGAAAGGACCGCAATCCATGCTCTACGATTTCCACACGCACACGTTCCTGAGCGACGGCGTTCTGTCGCCGGTCGAGTTGATGCGCCTGGCCATCGTCTCCGGTTACAGCGCGCTGGGAATCGCCGACCACGCGGCTCTCGGCACCGTGAAGCGCGTCATCGAAGAGGTCCGGCGCGACGCCGATCTGGTCGCCGAGCATTGGAACTTCGAGGTCTTTCCCGGAGTCGAACTCACGCACGTTCCAGCATCGTCAGTCGCCGAGCTGGCCGCTGAGGCCCGGCGGCTGGGCGCTTCGCACGTTGTGGTCCACGGCGAATCGCCCGTCGAGCCCGTCGAGCCCGGCACAAACCTCGCGGCGGTGAGTTGTCCGGATGTGGATATCCTGGCCCATCCCGGCTTGCTCACAGCAGAAGAGGCCCGAATCGCCGCCGACACAGGCGTGTTCATCGAGATCACCGCGAAGGATGGGCACTCGCTGGGGAACGGGCGCGTCTACCACCTGGCCAAGCAGGCGGGCGCCGAATGCGTCCTGGACAGCGATACTCACCAGCCGGGGCACCTCCTCACGGAGGAGCGCGCGAGGACGGTGGCGCTAGGCGCCGGCGTTGGCGAAGACGAACTGGATGCCGTGCTGCGCGTCAACCCGGAGAAGCTGATTGCCCGCATCAGGGCCAGACAGGGGAGGTAGCCGGTGCGCTATTGGGCTGCTGTGCTGATTGTATTGATCGTCGTCCCGCTATGCGGTTGTGCCCGTGGCGGCGCCACCGGTGGCGTAACCATCCCCGACCTACTGGCGCGATTCTTCGTGACATTCGCGGGGCCTATTGACGACACGTCCTACTACTTCATCGCCATCGACACGGACGACGACTTTGGCGGTGATGGGCCGCTGCCTGTTGCTGCCGGGCCATTCTGGGGCAACGGCTGGGGCACGGGGTCAATGACCCACTTCATCGCCTACCATCAAGGGCGCTACGACGTGTTCGAGGCGAACCGCGAGGTAGAACTCGAAGCCGCCACGGGCGGTATCACCGCCGCGGTGGGCTCGCCGGTCGAAACGGACACGGGTGATTACGACCTCACAACCACCACCGTCAACCTCGGCGCAGCAACGCCGACAGGCACGGGGCCAGTCACCGCGGTTGCCAACGTCACGGACCAGAACGCCGGCGTGTTCAGCATGGACACTGATGCCGCGGGCGCGACCGTCGCCGGAACGGTCTCGTTCACTCCGGCCGTCGTCGGCGGACGCACTCTCACGGCTCCCGAACAGGCGGGACTTGATGCCCTCAACGCGGGCGGCGTCACGCTCGCTGCGGACTCGTTGGCGGCATTCGGGCTAACGCTGACTGTCGGCCCGCCCGCCACGGGCACGCAAGCGATCACCGTCGATCCAACCGTCGCCGATATCGGCGTAAGGTTCCAGGCCAACTCCGGGGCGACGCAACGGGTGAGCACGGGCACGCTCACGGCTAACACATCGACTCCCACGGCCACGCCTCCGATCCCAGGCGTCAGCATCGCCGCCGGGACGATTCTGCCGGGAGCAACGGCAAGCATCCGCTCGCAGATCTCCCCCACCGCCACCCAAATCGGGCCGCCCTACGACTCCAACCAACCCTTCAACTCCACGAGCCTCGACGTGACCCTCGACTTGGCCCAGATCGGCGCCGGGCTGGATGACCTCAGCGTCAACATCATTGCCACCACGGAGCTGATCTTCGATCCGATCATCACGGACCCGGCCGTGAACGTCTACGACGCTCTCGGCGTGCAGGGGAACGACTACGTGACCTTCGCTACCACGCAGACGCGGACGATCATCAACGGGGATCTCTTCACTCCGGAGGGCAGGGGCGACCCCACGCTTCGGGGACCCGCCACCGACGCTGAGGTCAACGCGGTCGACATCGTGAACTGGTCAGTCACGATCCAGCGGCTGGGGAACTGAGAGCCGCTACAGCTGCAGCGCGTCGGTCAGCTCCACCAGTCGGCTGGCATCGTCCTGCGCGGGCCCACCTGATATGACCAGGTACGGACCCTCTCGCGAAATCACCATCGAGACATCTTCCTCCATGAGGAAGATGCCGTCGCCGCTTGCGGTCTCGGTCGTCTTCGCGCCGCTGCCCTGGAGGATGACTCGGACGAATCCCCAGTTCAGCCACGCCTGGTTGCCCGATGGATACTCGCAGGCCACCGTCCCCCACTCCTCCCCCTCCTCATCGCGATAGCTCGCCACGATGAACCGCCGCGGCAGCAGGCGGGTGAGCTGCGAGAGCACGGCCGCCGCCTGCGGGTCTTGCGGGGCGCCCATCTCAGTCTCGAGACCCGCCGCCGAGATACCGAGGTCGGCTGGCGTCAGCGACACGAGCTCGCCCAGCGTGAGACCCGCGGGCGGCTGCGGCGGAAGCGTCCAGAGCGTGCTTTGGATCTCCAGGTAATCATACAGCCCGCCCCCGTTGCCTACGTTGCCAGCCAGACGTTCGCGGCCGGAATCATCGGCTCGGTCGGCGCGTAGATGCATATTACAACCGGGGCTGTCTGCTTCTCGAGGATGATGACGACCGAATCGCCCGTACTGACCTTCACGCCGACATAAGTCTCGCCAGAGGGATTGACTACCTCCACGCCCGTCGTCTCCCCGCCCGTTGCCGCCGCGACCTCGCCGGCCAACTGGCCTGCCGTTTCGCTCGGATCAGCGGGCGTCTCGAGCACGATGACCACGACTCGATCTCCGCCGGATCCAGGCGACGCGGTTGGCGTAGCGGGCGTGTAGGTCGCGGCCGTCATTGAGGTCGCTCGCCCGGGCAAGGAACTCTCTTCCACGCCCGGTGGGAGCCAATCTTCGGGCACTGAGGCGATCTGGGAGGAGTCGTCAGTCGCGGAGTCGTCGCCGTCGACATCGCCATCGCCGTCCGTGTCGGTACCGATCTTGCCGTCCGCGTAGACCTTGCTGATGACCGACGCAGGACGCAGAGGCGAATCGGGGTCGGTATCAACCGGAAACTCGGTAATCGTCCCCGCGATGCGCTCGGGTAAATCGGGGGCCTGCCGCTGTGGCGCCGTGTAGCGTCCCAGCGCCCCCATCGCGCCCCACCCAACAGCGCCGGCGCCGAGTGTTCCCACGAACATCAGGGCCGCCACGCCAACCGCAACGGGCCACATAACGGGCGCTCGAGGCGCGACAGCCGGCAACGCTCCGCCACAGCGTCCGCAGAACGTGTCAGACGCAGCGGACACGGCGCCGCAGCTCGGGCATACGCGAGTAACGGCGCCGACGTCGGGGTTGTAGTTCGGCCCGAGCGCCAAATAGATCGGTATGAATACGCCAATCCCAGGCAGCAGCGCCAGCGCGCCCGTCCAGGCAGGCTTCCCTCGGCTGGCGGCCATTGACATCCACATCAGGACGCCGATCACGACATTGACGAGCGGCACGAAGAGCAACACGATCCACCACCCGGGTCGGCGTCCTATCATGAACATCAGGACGATGTTGCCGATGGGGACCCATGCCAGCCACGCGCCTTGGGTGTTGCTCTTCTTCGCGATGATCATCAGCGTGATGCCGAAGTAGACGTACATCGCGAGGCTCACGCCGAGCGTAACAGCGAGGGAGCCAAGAATGGCTGGGAGTGGATTGAGGTCAGGAACTAGCGTGGGATCCATGGTGATTGGCCTCCGCCCCGCGGAAAAGGGGCTGTTAAAGGCCAAACGCCAAGAAAGGGGGTCGTGGCTCCCCTGCGTTTCCGCGGGGGAGCAAGTTTAGGAGGACAGCCCTCTAATGACGAACAGCGCCACCATCGCAATAACAACCAACACAGCCACGGCTCCCAGAGCCCGCCACTCGTCGCGTGAGAGCGAGAAAGCTCGCGTGTTGGCCGCGAGGAACCCGGCGCAGATGAATGGCAGTCCCGGGATCCCAATCCACGGAATGACATCAAACACGGCCATCGCCAGAGCCAGGACAACCAACGGGTAAACGAAGACAAAGGTCTTCTTCATTGGCAGGCCGAAGCGAGCCGCCGCGGCAAAGAACAGACCGATGAAGAAGATATCCCCAGCGCCCATCGTCGCGACCAGCGGATACTGCGGGTGTCCGGCTGCCACCGGCGCCAAGGCCATCGTCGGGACCGCAACCGAGAGTTTTGTAACGAGGTCCGGCGCGTGCTCCAGAGCCCGGCCGGTGAACCCCCAACCCACTGAGAGAATGTCGGCGACCGCCGCCACAATGCATGCGGGAACGAGTAGGTTCCGATCGCGAATGACCCGAGACGCGAACATCCCAAAGAACAGACACGCCATCACCAGGGCCAAGCTGCGCGCGGGCGCGAGGAGGGCTGCATCCGCCGCGCGATCGAGGCCTGCCAACGCGAGCCATATGGCGAGAGCAACGGCTCCCGAGAAGACCTGCGTCTTCGCGTCGAGGGGGATTCTGACCCCGTGGTAGACGATGGCGAGCGGCAGGAACACGAACAACAGCAGCGCCCCAACCGTGGCCCATGCCTGATCGGGCGCCGGGAGCCTATGCGCAACCAGCAACAGCAACAGGTAGATGACGCTCAGCGCACACGTGGCCTTCGCGGGAATCGTCTGTGCCGGCGAGGCGCCGGTGAACCTGTCGCCGACGGGCCGTTCGTCCTCGCGGCTGGGAATCTGATCGTGGACAAATCCCATCTCAGCGGGGGCATTAGCCATTGCCGCGTACCGCCTCCATCCAACTCGTCAGCGCGTCCCCCGCGCCGACGCCGCCCGCACCTGGAGACCTTCCCCAGGCGCTGCCCCAACGAAGCAGAAAGTTGGCTTGTGTAGTGTGGTAAAGGCCGTCTCTACTGCTTACCTACCACACTCCCGAGGCAGATTGGACCAGCTAGTTTGGCGCGATAAAGACAACGGTCTGCAACATGCAGGGCCACTACGATCCGGCGACCCGACTGACAAGGCTCTTGCCTCGTCGGGAGGCCTCCGCGATGACCTCGGCCTCGTCTATCAGAGTCAGGCTGCGGCCTTTCATGACCACCACCCCGTCCACAATCGTGTCGCGCACGTCCGATGCCCGCGCGGCATAGACCAGGTCAGAAACCAAGTTGTGCCCGGGCGCGAGATGGGGCGCCGACAGATCAACAACCGCGATATCCGCGCGTTTCCCTACCTCAAGCGAGCCAACCACCTCACCCAGCCCAATCGCCTCGGCGGAGCCGCGCGTCGCCATCGTCAGCGCCTGCTCGGCGTTGATGACCTTCGGATCGAGCTTGTCAACCTTGTGGATGAGCGCCGCAAGGCGGGCTTCCTCCAGCATGTCGAGGTTGTTGTTCGATGCCGTTCCGTCCGTGCCTAGCCCCACATGAACGCCGGCCGCCAGCAGCTTCGGCACGGGCGCGATCCCGGATGCGAGCTTCAGGTTAGACCCCGGACAGTGCACCACTCCCACGGCGTGCTCGGCCAGGATCTCGATGTCACGGTCGGTCAACCAAACGCAATGCGCCGCGCTAACGCGGGGTTCGAACAGCCCGATAGCCGCCAAGTGCTCAACGGGCGTCTGCCCGTGTTGCTCGCGCGAGTCGCTCACCTCTGACTTCGTCTCGGAGACATGCGTGTGGACCGGCACGTCCAGGTCGAGCGCGCCCTCGATGACCTTGCGCAGGAGATGATCCGGACACGTGTAAGACGCGTGTGGCGCCAACATCGGGTGGAGGCGCGGATGGTTCAGAGCTTTGATATCAGCCGTGTAAGCCAACGAATCCGCGAGCATCTGTTCGGCGTTTGGCAGGATCCCCAGCAACACGCCCGACGGGCACGCGCGGATGCCAGAGTCCATCGCACCACGGCAGGCGGATTCGTAGTAGTGGTACATGTCGTTGAAGCACGTCACGCCGGCCCTGAGCATCTCGACGCATCCCAGCATCGTCCCCCAATACACATCGGCGGCCGTGATGTTGGCTTCGGCGGGCCAGATCATCTCCTCGAGCCAGGGCATCAGATCCATGTCATCGGCCCACCCGCGCATGAGCGTCATCGCGCAGTGGGTGTGGGCGTTCACGAAGCCGGGCATGGCCCCGCAGCCGGATGCTTCGACTACTTCATCGGCGCTTACGGACGGAGAGAAGCCGTCGCGCGGACCGACATATGTGAGCACGCCGTCGGTGGCGGCGATGACGCCGTCAGTGATCGGTTGGTCGCCCTCGACCATTGTGAGGACCGTGGCGCCGCGGATTTCGATTGAGGACATGTATCGGCAACCTCCAGGGAGTTACGCAACGGGCCCGGGAGAAATCCCGGGCCCGCATCAGTTCCGTGTGGATGGGCTGAGGCCCTGCAACTCACCAGTCCAGCGCCGGCAGGCAGATCGTCTGCGCCCGGTCCGGGCCAACGCCGACGAGCCCGATCGGAGTGTTGGTCAAGTCCGAGATCGCGTTGATGTAACTCTTGGCGTTCTCGGGCAGATCGTCCCAGCACGTCGCCTCAGCGGTAGAGGCCTTCCAACCCGGAAGCTCCTCGTAGATCGGCTTCGCTCGGGCCAGCGCATCCTGGTCGCTCGGCACGTGCTCCAGCCGCTTGCCGTCGACCTCGTACGCCACGCACACCGGCAGCGTCTCAAACGCATCCAGAACATCAACCAGCGTCAGCGCAATGGCCGTCACGCCGTTGATGCGCGTTGAAGTCCGCAGCACGACCGCGTCCAGCCAGCCGCAGCGACGCGGGCGACCCGTGGTGGTGCCATACTCGCGTCCACGCTCGCGAATCGTGTCACCGGCTTCGTTGTCCTGCTCGGTGATGAATATCCCGGCGCCAACGCGAGTCGTGTAGGCCTTCGCGACGCCGACCACCTGGTGGATGTCTTTCGGGCCAACGCCGATGCCCACGCAGGCGCCGCCCGCGATCGGGTGGCTACTCGTGACGTACGGGAACGTGCCGTGATCGAGATCCAGGAACGTCCCCTGCGCGCCCTCAAACAGGACATTGCAGCCCCGGTCCATGTAGTCATACACCAGCGCGCGTCCGTCGACCACGCGGTCTTTGAACTCGGCCAGCGCGGGCAGGATCGGGTCGATGACCTCCTCGAGCGTCATCGTCTCGACGCCATAGACATGCTCGAACATGGCGTTCTTTTCGGCAAGCTGCGTTTTCACGCGTTGCGCGAGGCGGTCCCTGTTCAGCAGATCCCACACGCGGACAGGCTCGGGCATGCGCTGCGCCTTGTCGCAGTACGCCGGGCCAATGCCTCGCATGGTAGTGCCGATCTTCGCGGCGCCGCGCGCCTGCTCCTGAGCCTCATCCATGCGGATGTGGTACGGCAGGATGACGTGCGCGTTGCCGCTGACGCGAAGGTTCTCGCATGACCAGCCGTTCGACTGGAGGTTCTCGACCTCCCCAGCAAGCACGATCGGGTCGATGACAGTGCCGTCGCCCATGAGGCACGTGACATTCTCGTGCATGATGCCAGACGGAATTAGGTGGAGCTTGAGAGTGATGTCCCCAGAGACGACCGTGTGACCCGCGTTGTTGCCCCCCTGATAGCGGACCACGATGTCGCTCTTGGGTGCAAGGATATCAGTGACTTTACCCTTGCCTTCGTCGCCCCATTGTAGACCTACGACCACAGCGTTGCTCACGGCTACATCCCCTTTCACCAGACACAAAAATGGCCCAAGCGGAGGGGGTCTTCGCTTGAGCCTAACGGACTCAATCGGTGGGGCTGCTAAGGGCAGCTTCCCAACGACACAGTTTACCGGAACGGGCTGAGCATGTCAACTAGATTCGCCAGAGGTCCACGCGGCCTAACCCACCCCGTAGAACTGCGCCGGATTATCATGCAGCCACAGGTTGCAGATCTCCTTCGCGCCCTCGACGTCCAACTTCCCGCTCTCGATCCGATCCGTCAGCGCCTCGGCTATCGTCTCACGCGCCATGATGAGGTGTCCGTAGACGTTCTCCGGTGCCCAGATGTAATCGGCGCCGAAGCCGAAGACCTTGTTGACCGGCACCGCATCGAGCATCTCGCCGATCGAGCGGCGAGTCATCTCCTGACTCACGGCATAGCACCAGCAGAGGTTCAGATAGGCGTTCGGGAAGCTCTTCGCCACGAAGATGCAGTCCCTCGCGAAGGGCATGCCGAGATGGTACAAGTCAAACCGCACCTTCGGGTAGCGCATTACGGTGGTGATGATGTTCTTCGGATCGACAGTGCGAAAGTCGCCCCACACGCCGCAGTGCACCGCCACGGGCCAGTCCCATTCTTCGGCGCGGCGGAGCACGTAATCCAGCGCAACCGACATCAGCTCCGGCGTCGGCGGCGCGCCCTCAAGCCAACTCGCGAAGTCCGCGCGCCCCGCGGCTATGTTCGGCTCAGGCACTTCCATCGCCCGGGTCTTGAACCCGATGGCGCCTTGCTCTCGCGTGAACTCCAGGTATCTGCCGAGACACTCCAAGTAGGTGTCTAGATCCACGATCTCAGTCTCGTACTTCGCCGCCATCTCATCCAGGAACATCCGGTGGTCGAACGTCACGCACGCGGGGTTCGAGAACAGTGGCGAGAACATCTCGCCCGGGTCTTGGTCATTGCCCAAGCGCCCGTTCTGCACCAACATCGTCTTGATCTTGCACTTGCCCCGGAACAGATCTGACCTCCCCCCATTAACGGTACCACTCACAGTCTCATGGATTCGTTGCCTTC
>CAZKUN010000134.1:0-6758 GCA_964555935.1 uncultured Armatimonadia bacterium
GGATCGGGCTGCTCTTCTACGGTCAGAGCCAAGACGAGCCAGAGAAGCCAACCGAGGCCGCGCCTCCCCCGGCGACTAAGGTCATTGAGGGTGTGCCGCCATTCGCTCTGGGCCCCGAGACGGGCATCCAAAGACTGACGCTTGAGGCGCTTCGCTCGTTGCTGAGCCACAAGGGCGTCGAGGCGGACATGGACACCCTCATGGCGGTGTCCGGGATCGCGTTTCAGTTCGTCTATAGCCCCAGCGACAGGATGTTGGGCGTGCAGGTTTTCGCGGCGCAGCCGTTCGAGACCACCTGCGCGGGCTTTGGCTTCGTCGCGCGTGAGAATGCCAGCGAGACCGCCGACCGGGCCATCCTGAAACTGTGCCAGGCACTTGATCTCGACGAGCCGGTTCTCGTGCCGTATGCGGATCAGGTGTGGGTCATAGTCACTAGTTACGATCAGGGCAGCAAACAACTCACTTACCTGCGACCTGGCACCGCCGATACGCGGGCGGCGGAGTTCGACGAGTTCTCACTGCACTGGCAGCAGGCGGCGGACCAGTGGGGGGGCGCGCTGTTGCCCTACTATCAACTCTCGCTGGGGCTGCGCCAGCGCCAGCCCGCGACGGACGATCTCGTGCGCGAGGGAGCCAAGCGAGCCGTGTCACTGATGGCGCGACGCTCCGTGCTTGGAGCGCCGGCCGGGCCCGCGGCATACGAGGCTCTCATCGCCGATCTTGAGGCCCACGCAACCGAGAGCATCCCCGAAGACGCGCGCGATCTTGCCCAATGGGCGGGAAGCCCGTTGGTGACGCTCCGCAACGCCCGGCGCTCCGCGGCCTCGTTCCTGGACGCAAACGCGGGCAGTCTGCCTGAGGCCGCTGCGGCGTCGGCTATCGCAGCGGCGAGCACTTACCGGGCGCTCGATTCCGTGCTCGCATCGCTCCAGGCAAACTTCCCGGTGCCGCCGACCGGTGCGGATCCAAACACCCCCAGCCCCGAGTATGCGGCGGCGGCTCTGGAAGCCGTCGCACTCGCGCGCGACGCGCAAGCGCTCGACGCGCAGGCTGCGGGGCATCTGGCGCTGGTGGTCGCCGAATAACGCCATGCTATTCTCCCGCGAGACACGCAAGAAGCTGCAGGCCATCCGTCGCCGCCCCAAGGGCGCCGAGCAACCACCCCCATCCGAACCGTCTCCCGAGCCGGAGGCGCCCCAGCCCGCTCCTGAACGCAAGCCCGCATCGGCCAAGCCTCCCGAGCCCGAGCGAAAGCCGCTCATGGCTGGGCTGACGCGCGACCGTCTCAAGCAGCGAGTAAAAGTCAAACGCAAGGGGGCGATCCAGCCGCTCCACCCGCTCGAATCCGAGGGGGCCGATTCGCCGCCACCAGTGGAGGACGCTGGGCAACCCGCTACCGTCGAGGAACTGCTGCCGGGCGTCGCGGAGACGGGCGAGCATGGCACGTGCTGGCTCATGCAGCCTGACGCCGCGTCTGTCTGCGATTGGTCGGACGCGGTGCTGAGCACCCTTCGCGCCGTGTCGGCCGACCCGCCGTCGGAGCTGTCGGCAACGGGGGATCTGGCGTTCCTGGACATCGAGACGGCCGGGCTATCGGGGATGCCGGCCTTCCTGGTGGGCGTGCTGCGGTTCACTGATTCGGGTCTCGTCATCACGCAGATGTTCGCGCGTGATTACCCGGAGGAAGCGGCCGTGTTGCATCGCACGGTTGAGGCGCTGGCGGGGAGTCGCTACGTCCTCACCTACAATGGCGCGACGTTTGACATGCCTTACCTGCGGAACCGAGCGACGTACCATGCCGTGGGTTTTGACATCGATCCGGAGCACGTTGATCTCATCAAGCCCGCTCGGCGGCGTTTCCGCAAGACATTCCCCAATTGCAAGCTGCAGACGCTGGAGCGCATGCTCTGCGGGAGAGATAGGGGAGACGACATTCCCGGCTCGGAGATCCCTCGCGCCTACCAGGATTTCGTCCGGACTCAGGACGCGCGGACGATGGCCACCGTCATCCGCCACAACATCATTGACCTGCTGACGCTCGCTGAGATCCTGCCGCACTGTCTCACCGAAGACGCGGGCTAGTACTAGAAGTGGTTTCAAAACCCCCGTAGGTCGAAGCTCCAGGGAAACTCGTCGTCTGAGTTTCCACGACCAGCCCGGTTGTTGGGGTTTGGAAACCACTTATAGCACGGGGTAATCCGCGTTCGTATTCCGCCTCGACGTTCCCGTGCCGGCGGGTCTCCTGACCCGCCGGATCTACGCCAGCCGACAACCGGCGGGTCAGGAGACCCGCCGGTACGGGACGGCTAAGGACGCGAACTGACTCTCACGGATACTAGGTAACAAGGGCACCACGCTCGCAGCCACGAACAGCCGGTCGTGACGTCGACTTCTGCAAAAGGGCGGTAGTTGATATGGCTCAGAAATCGCATCTCTCACGTATTCTCGACTCGGGCGTAACCGCGGTCATCCGCGCGAAGAGTTCCGAGCATCTCATCGATGTAGCAAAGGCGATCAGGGACGGCGGCGTTGAGTGCATCGAGGTCACGATGACCACGCCCAACGCGCTCAAAGTCATCGAGCAGGCAGCCAACGAGTTCGGCGACGAGGTCCTGATCGGCGTGGGCTCGGTACTCGATGCCGAGACGTGCCGGGCGGCCATCCTCTCCGGCGCGGAGTTCGTCGTCGGCCCGTGCCTCGACCTCGGCGTCATCGAAATGTGCCGAACCTACAGCAAGCCCTGCATTCCCGGGGCGATGACACCGACGGAGATCCTCACCGCCTGGCGCGCGGGTGCTGACTTGGTCAAGGTCTTCCCCGCCGGAGGCCTGGGGCCAAACTACTTCAAGGATGTCCTCGCGCCATTGCCGCAGGTGAAGCTCGTGCCCACCGGCGGAGTCGACGTCAGCACAGCCGCCGACTTCATCAAGGCCGGCGCCGCCGCGCTCTGCGTCGGCAGCGCGATGACACCCAAAGACGCCATGGCCGAGGGCAGGTGGGACGTCCTCACTGACCTCGCCAGCCAGTTCGTCGCCGAAGTGCAGAAAGCCCGCGCCGACCTCGACGGCTAGAAGTGGTTTCAAGGCCCCCGTAGGTCGAAGCTCCAGGGAAACTCGCCGTCTGAGTTTCCACGACCAGCCCAGTTGTAGGGGTACTGAAACCACATATAGCTCTGCCCAGCGGAAATAGAAGACGCCACGCCCATTCTGGGCGTGGCGTCGTTTGTCGTCACGTGACGACAAACCAAACGGGCGAGAACCGCCAATGTTGCGTGACCAGGGCATTGGGCCTCTGAGCGAGTTCATTGACGGCGAGGACGCTCTCGGCCGCCGCGAAGTCGTGCAGGACAACACGGGTACGACTACGTACGTGTATGATGGTGTGGGACGCAATACGACAGTGACATCGGGCGCGGATGCGAGGTGATCGAGTGATGAGGCGCATTGGCTGGGGTCTCATGCTGGTAACGGGGGTCGCCCTTCTTTCGGGCGTGGCCTTGTGCGACGATGAGCTGAGGCGCGCCGTCGAGGGCAATGACATCCCAAGGGTCCGCGAACTCCTGGCGGAGGGGGTCGACCCCGATTCCGGAGCCGAGGATGACGTGCCGGCCCTCTTCTATGCAATTGGCATGGCGGACTTCGGCCCACACGATTGGTGGTTCGGATCGGGCGACCCCGAGTTGGTTGAGCTGCTGCTCGAGCATGGGGCGGATCCGAACTTCGAGGGCGACTCTCCCTACGGCTCGCTGGTCGCTCTGCTGTCGATATCGGGTGACTTGCGGCTTCTCGAGCTTCTGCTGCAGCACGGCGCCGATCCTGACCTGGGACATGCCCTGGTGGTGGCCGCCGGCTCAGACAGGCCGGCAGCGGGGTTGATGCTGCTCGAACACGGGGCGGACCCAAATGTGCGCAGCCGCGAGGATGGGATCCCGCTTGCCGCGGCGGCGGAGAAAGGACACCTCGAACTTGTGCGGGCGCTCATTGAGGCTGGGGCCGAGGTCAACCCGAAGCCGGGCATGGCGGGCTTGCCGCTGCAGAGCGCGGCGGAAGAAGGGCACGCTGAGATCGTGGAGCTTCTGCTCGCAAATGGGGCCGAGGTCACGCTGCATGTTGCAGCGATATTGGGCGACGTGGAACGCATCGTCGAGCTGCTCGACGGCGGCGCGGACGTCAACGAGGGGGATGTGATTGACGCCACGCCGCTGCTGCTCGCCGCGGGACATGACCAGGCCCAAGTGGTCGAGTTGCTGATGGGGCGCGGAGGTGATCCATCCCTCGCCGACGGGATCGACCGCACGCCGCTCGCCCACGCGATGCTGTATGGGCAGGTTGACGCCGTGGAGGCTCTGTTGGCCAATGGCGCCGATCCGAATATCCTTAGCGAGCATGGGTCCCACCTGCTGCAGACTGGCTGGGGCCAGAGAGCGGTGACGTTACTGCTCGACCATGGGGCCGACCCCAATGGCAACCCCGAGCGCCCGGGCCGGCCCCTGTACTGGGCGGCCCGTAGGGGGGGGCGCGCCGAGGCGGCAGAGCTTCTTCTTGCTCGCGGGGCCACGCTCGACGCCCATGCGGCGGCAATGCTGGGGTACGCGGACAAGGTGCGGGAGTTCATCGCTGGTGGGGTAGACCCGAACAAGACGAACGAGCGCGGCGAGAATCTGTTGCACGCGGCCGCCGACGGCAGCTATCCGGACATCGCCGCATGCCTCATCGATGAGCACGGGATGGATGTGAATGCGCCGACGGAGGATGGCTACACCCCCCTCCATTGTGCCGCCGAGGAAGGCCGGGCATCCGTAGCGACGCTGCTCATCGAGCGAGGGGCCGAGGTGGACGCCGAGACCGACAGCCGATGGACCCCGCTCTACAGAGCGGTCCTCAGCCGTGAGCCTGAAACGGTCCGAGTGCTCCTGGAAAAGGGAGCGAGCATCAGCGTCGGAGGGGGCCGCTTGCTCTCCGCCGCGGCGTTCGAGGGAGACATTCAGACGGTGAGGCTCCTGCTGGCCCATGGGGCGGACGTGAACGCCGACACCCCCCTGCTGAGCGCAGCGGTCGGGGGCCACGTTGAGATCGCCCGTCTCCTCCTCGAGAATGGCGCCGACATCGCGGCCTGGGACGAACATGGGATGCCGTTCGACCGCGCCCTCCGAGCTGGCCATGCGGAGGTCGTGCGCATTCTGTGGCCCGAGTACCAACGTAGGCGGGATGAGATGAATGAGCAACGCCCCTCACTCCACACCGCGGCAGCAACGGGGCACGTTGCGGTGGTCCAGGTCTTGCTGGAGCTGGGCGCCGATCCGACAGAGACTGACGGGCAAGGTCAGACACCACTGGACATGGCTGAGCGGTGGGGCAATCCCGAGGCAGCCGAGGTGCTACGGGAGGCGATGGGAGGGCTGTGACGCGCCTGCGTCCATGGCTTGGCCCCTCGTGCCCGCACGATCGCACCGGCCGCTCGTCCACCATGCCCCCCAAATAACCGATCAGAGCGACGATGACGGGCGAGACTGAACTCATCTGGCTCTCTGACAGCCCCACCCACGCCACGGGGTCCGGCCGCGTAACGCGGCGAGTCGTGCCGCCGCCGTCAGTCCGGCATCGCCATCGTTGCGCCCTCGGCCGCCGATGTCGCCAGTCCCGTGTATAGCCTGAGCAGCGGCCAGTCGTTCTTCTCCGGCGGCACGGGCGGATCGTCGATCAGCCGTTGGGCCAGGATCTTCGCGCCCTCCTCGGGAGCAAACCTGCGTTCGCCGTCGCCGACCATGTCGATGGTCTTCGCGTCGACATCCACCTCGATCCAATCGCCGTCCCTCAACGCGCCGATGGGGCCGCCCTGAGCAGCCTCGGGGCAAACGTGGCACACGGCGGGCCCGCCGGAGGCTCCTGAGAAGCGCCCGTCCGTGATCAGCACCATTGTCTTGCTGAGTTCGGGGTCGCTCGAGATCGTCTTGGTCACGTAGAACTGCTCGGGCATGCCACTGCCGCGAGGGCCCTCAAAGCGGATGATGACCGCGTCGCCCGCTTTGGCGCGCCCAGCGAAGATCGCCTCGATGGCATCCTCCTGGCGATCGAAGACGCGCGCCGGGCCGCTGAACTGCCGCGCTTCCGGCTCAACCGCCGCCTCCTTGATGACCGATCCCTCCGGGGCGATGTTACCCCTCAGGATCGCGATGCCGCCGCGCTGCGCCAGTGGCTCATCGACCGAGGAGATGACGTCCCGGAGCTTCAGGCCGTAGTTCTGAAGGTGCAGCGGCTGCCTCTTGAAGAACCCCGCGTCGTCCAGCTCGTCCAGGTTCTCGCCGACGGTTCTGCCTGACGAAGTCAGCGCATCGAGGTGGAGGAGGTCGCGCAGCTCCCACATGATCCTCGGGACGCCACCCGCCATCCAGACCAGGTTGGCCGTCCACTCGCCCGAGGGCCTCACGTTCACGATCCAGGGAGTGCGGTCGTTCGCCTCCTGGAATCGGTCGAGCGTGCAGTCGAGTCCGAGCGCCTGGGCCATCGCCGGCAGGTGCAAGAGCGCGTTGGAACTCCCGGCGCAAGCGGCATGGACGGTCAGCGCGTTGTCGAGGGCCTTCTGCGTCAGCACCTTGTCCGCGGTGATCCCATTCTCTATCAGGCTCGCCATCCGCGCCCCGGCGTCAACCGCCTGGCGTCGCTGGTAGTGGCCCAGCGCCGGCGCGAGCGCGGTCGTCGGCAGCGCCAGGCCCAGGGCCTCGCTCATGACCTGCATCGTGTTCGCCGTGCCGAGGAATT
>CAZKUN010000134.1:6768-24750 GCA_964555935.1 uncultured Armatimonadia bacterium
GGTACGCCCCCGGCCCGGGACACGCTTCCTCGAGCCAGTAGTCGTGCTCTTCCTGCGTCACGCGCCCGCGCCGCAGGTCGGCCATCAGGTCGCCCATCTTGTCGAGGGACATGTCGGCCGCGCCGCGCCCCATCGCCCCACCTGGGAAGTGGATTGTCGGAATCTTCAGCCGCGCCGCCGCGATGAGATGCCCGGGAATCGCCTTGTCACACCCCGAGACCATAACTACCCCGTCGGCGAACGCCGAGCGCACGTGCAACTCCGTCGCCAGAGCGGTCAGCTCGCGGATGCACAGGGACAGATCCATCGCGTCCGTGCCCTGGCTGATGCCGTCACAGGCATCCGTACACGTGTATTTGGCGGGCGTTGCCCCCGATTCGATGATCCCGTCACGAACCGCGTCACGGATGTCGCCGAGGTGGACGCTTCCGGGGTGGGAGTCGCCGGTAGAGGATTCGATCACCACGAGCGGCTTTTCGAGGTCCCGTTTCGACCAGCCGCACCCAAGCCTTAGCGGGTCGATCTCAGGGGCGATCTTGCGCATCTCTTGCGAGTGACGGGCCATGTGGAGGCGCTCCTTAGGGGGCAAAGATGCGTCGCGCGTTCTCGCCGAGGATGTCCTCAAGCGCGGCGGCGGGCACGTCCATCGCCCTCACCACCCGCAGGGCGCGCGCGACATCCCCGTGCGGGGCGCCCGAGGCGAACAGGACGCGCTTCGCGCCGACGGTCTCGACCATTCCCTCGTTCGGCTCAATGGAACTGGTGTCGAAGTGGACGCGGCTCGTCTTGGCAAACATGTTGAGCACTCGCGCGACGCCGCCGTTCCGGTTGCCCATGTGTGGGATGATGAAAACGCCCTGAGGGAGCCGCTCGATGATGCCCACGGTAATGGGAAGCGTCTCCGTGAGCCGAATCGGCATTCCCGCGCCGACCAGTTCCTCAATAACCGCCAGCGCCGGCTGGGCTTCGGCTGAATCGAGGTATTCGCTCGCCTCGGCCGCCGTTTCCTCGTCGGCGCTGCTCCCGTAGTCATACGCGTCCGAGAAGTAGCAGTGCCAGTCGATCCCCTGGTAGTCGCGCGGGTCGCGGGGCAGCGTGGGGACTCCCTGCAGGATGCCCGAGAACGGCGTGCCGCCGATGTACCACAGCCCATACGGGCCTTCGCGGCGGCTGAGATCGCCGGGAAGCGTCCGGTCGCCGCTCAGGTCGAACGACTCCGGGTCCGCCGATAGCACGGCCGTGTCGATCCCGAGGGCCTCGAGTTCCGGCCATGTCGTCTGCCAGCGAGACTCGTTGCGGCCGACATGCACGTGCGCGTCGATGATCATGGACTGTAGCATTGGATTCGGTCTGCTTTCAGATGCCTTGAAGCGCGCGACCCTCGCTATCAACCGGCTGAGGGACGACACTGATGGTGGTTGTGCCCTGAGCGCGCCGGATGGAATCACCCGCGCGTTCCAGGCGGACGTATCCGATCGCCAACTCGCCGCGGGATCCAAGCGCCTCAAGCGCCTGAGCGACCGTGCTCAGCCCCGCGACCGGGAGGTCGTTACACGAGACGATGATGTCGCCCGGCTTGATGCCCGCCTTATGTGCGGGAGAGTTCTTGTATAGGCGGTCGACGAATAGGCCTGCCCCGTCGTCAATCCGCGCCAGTTCCGCTCTCTGCCGGCTCAGCGGCCCTGGGATGATCCCAACCCACCCTCGCTCGTAGAGCCCGTTTTCGATGAGCTGGTTGGTGATCTCCTCGGCCTCTTTGGCAGGGATCGCGAATCCAACGCCCTCGTAGCCGCCGCTCTTACTGATGATCGCCGTTGGGATGCCCACGACCTCCCCTTGGAGATTCACAAGAGCCCCACCGGAGTTGCCGGGGTTGATACTCGCGTCGGTTTGGATGAAGTCCTCGAATGTCGCGATGCCCACATCACGGCGGCCCTTGGCGCTGACGATGCCAGATGTCACCGAGTACCTGAGGCCATGTGGCGACCCGATCGCGATGACCCATTCGCCGATCCGCAGCGCGTCTGAATCCCCCCAGGATGCAGTCGGGAGGTCCGTGGCATCGATCTTCAGCACCGCGAGATCGCTCGCGGGATCGCTCCCCCGCACGGTTGCCTCGTACTCGTCACCCCGCCCGAGCGCGACGACGATGGTCTGCGCGCCTCGCACGACATGGTGATTCGTCACGACATAGCCATCCGACCGGATGACGACACCTGAACCCAGGCTCTGGACCTCGCGATCGGGCGTCGTGAACGCGCCGCGTCCGAAGAAGTTGCCGAACAGACTGCCGAATGGGTCTCTGCGGCCAGGGATGACGGTCGTGGTGCTGATGTTGGCCACCGCAGGCTTGGCCGTGTCGGCCGCTTGCGAGAAGGCCTGACTCAAAGCCTCCGCGATGGCCTTGGGATCGAGTTCCTGGCTTCCGGCTGTCGGCGCCAGGCATCCGATGGTCACCGTCATGATTGCTCCAGCGACCCATGCAATGCGCGCCATCACCGGCCTCCTTCCGCGATCGTCGGTCCATCCAACTCACTCAACGACGCCCCGCACCGCGGAGTTCGCCTCGGCAGGGGAGGTTAGTCCCGTCAGCGTCGGTTGTCAAGACGCCCGCGCAGCCGGGGAATTCGCCCATAATCGCGCTTGACACCCGTTCTGGCCCAGGTTATACTCATCCTTCGCGAGCTACCTTTGAAGTACATTGGGCACTGCAGCTGGTACATGCTCGAGAGTACATTTTAACTTGTGCACTACAACCCCGCGCGTGGCAACTGGCCGCGCGTGCGTTTAGTTTTGCCCCACGTAGACGCTGACCTACCGTTAGGTTAATCGAAGTGCATCGCCGCGCCAGGAGGAGTCTGGAACATGGCAGGGAGCGCCAATACTGTTGTGGATGCCATTCCGGGGGATGAAGAAATCCTCCCTCTTCCGAACCTCATCGAGGTTCAGTTGGAGTCATACGGGTGGTTCCTGAAAAACGGGCTGCGCGAGCTTTTTGACAGTTTCAGCCCGATCGAGGACTACACCGGCAATATAGCCCTTGAGTTCATGGACTACCAGATCGGGGCGCCCAAGCTCTCGCTTGACGAGTGTCGCGAGCGCGACGCCACGTATGAGGCGCCGCTCTACGTGAAAGTCCGACTTGTCAACAAGGAAGTCGGCGAGATCAAAGAGAGCGAAGTCTACATGGGCGAGGTGCCCAAGATGACGGAACGCGGCACGTTCCTCATCAACGGCGCCGAGCGCGTTGTCATCAGTCAGTTGGCGCGATCGTTCGGCTGCTACTTCCGAGACAGCATTGACTTCTCGGGCCGGATGCTCTACGCCGCTCAGGTGATCCCGAATGAGGGTGCCTGGGTTGAGATCGACGTTGACGGTAGCGGCGCGATGAGCATCAAGGTGGGGCAGACGCGCAAATTCCCCGTCACCACGCTGCTTCGCGCGCTCGATTGGTTCGAGGCAGGTGCGAATCCCGACGTCCCGGCGAGTGGAACTGACGAAGAGATCCTGATGCTCTTCGGCGAGAAAGAACGGACTGACGTGGCCACGCTCGTTGAGCTGGTCGCGAAGGAGCACGCTCACCAGGCTCCCGGTATCGATATCCACCAGGAGTACTTCACGACATCGGACCTGACGGATGCCGCCGGCGAACTGATCGTCGGTGCGTTCCAGCATATCGACGAGGCAGTCGCCGCGCAGATCGGTGAGATGGCCCGCAAGAAGGTCGACGTCATCCGCGTCCCTTGCCAGATCTCATCGACGCTGAAGCAGGATCCGGCCCACACGCCCGAAGAGGGCTTGCTCGACACCTACCGCAAGATCCGACCCGGCGACCCGCCCACCGTTGAGAGTGCCGAGTCGCTCATAGGCTCGTATTTCTTCGATGCGAAGCGCTACGATCTGGCGCCCGTCGGCCGCTACAAGGTCAACAAGAAACTTGGCCTCGATGTGGACCCAGAGTGCCGGGTGCTGACGCGCCGCGATCTTCTGGCGATGTGCCACTACCTCCTTCGTCTGCCGCACGGCGAGGGCATGACCGACGATATCGACCACTTGCAGAACAAGCGAGTGCGCGCGGTTGGCGAACTGATGCAGGCGCAGTTGCGCCTGGGCTTCCTTCGCATGGAGCGCGTAGCAAAAGAGCGCATGACCAGCCTCGAACCCGAGAAGATGGTCGCTCAGAGCATCATCAGCATCAAGCCCATTAGCGCGCAGGTGAAGAGCTTCTTCGGAAGCGGCTCCCTCTCGCAGTTCATGGACCAGATCAACCCGCTTGCAGAGCTTGCTCACAAGCGTCGCCTGAGCGCGCTCGGACCGGGCGGTCTCAGCAAGCAGAGCGCCAAGCTTGAGGTGCGTGACGTTCACCACTCGCACTATGGCCGGATCTGCCCGATCGAGACTCCTGAAGGTCCGAACATTGGTCTGATTGGTTACCTCGCGCTGCACGCGCGCCTTGATCCGTATGGCTTCATCCAGACGCCGTACCGTGTGGTCAAGAACGGCAAGGTAACGAACGAGATTCACTACCTCACGGCCGGTGAGGAAGAGGGCAAACACATCGCCCCCGCCTCGGCCAAGATCGACGCGAAGGGCCAGTTCATCGACAAGATGGTGCAGGTCCGTTTGACGGGGACATTCCCCATCGTCAAGACGACGGAGATCGACTATCGCGACGTCACGGCCAAACAGGTATTCAGCGTCGCGACGTCGCTCATCCCGTTCCTTGAGAACGACGAGCCCGTTCGCGGTCTCGCCGGCTCCAACATGCAGCGTCAGGCCGTGCCGCTCATCTTTGCCGACAGGCCTTGGGTGAAGACGGGCATGGAGCGCCGCGCGGCGGAGGATGCCAACGCTGCCCTGATCGCCGAGGGCAACGGGAAGATCGTGGAGTCTGACTCGCAGCGCATCGTCGCTCAGTACGATGGCCAAGATGAGAAGACGACTTACCACCTCGACAGCTTCATCCGCACCAACATGGGCACGTGCGTCACGCAGAGGCGCCGCGTGATGAAGGGGCAGAAGGTTAAGAATGGCGATACTCTGGCCGATGGTCCATGCACGGATCGCGGCGAGCTGGCGCTTGGGAAGAACCTGCTGATCGCGTTCGTGCCGTGGGAAGGCTACAACTTCGAGGACGCCGTGCTCATCAGCGAGCGCCTCGTTAAGGACGACGAGTTTACGTCGATCCATATAGAGAAGTTCGAGACCGAGGCTCGCGATACGAAACTGGGCCCCGAAGAGATCACGCGCGACATCCCGAATGTTGGTGAGGACGCGCTCCGCGACCTCGACGACACGGGCATCATCCGCGTGGGCGCCGAGGTTCGGCCCGAGGACATCCTCGTTGGCAAGGTCGCGCCGAAGGGTCAGTCCGAACTGACGGCCGAAGAGAAGCTGGTCATCGCGATCTTCGGTAAGAAAGCTGAAGAGATGCGCGACGTGTCCCTCCCCGTACCGCACGGAGAGAAGGGCATTGTCATCGCGACGAAGGTCTTCAGCCGGTACAAGTACGAGTGCGATACCTGCGGCACCGAGTTCAACTACGGCAAGCCGCCAGACAATCTTGAGTGCGTCCGCTGCGCCGGCAAGCTCAAGCGCCGGCCCGGCGACGAGTTGCTCCCGGGCGTCAACCAGTTGGTGCGCATCTACGTCGCGCAACAGCGCAAGGTCATGGTGGGCGACAAGCTCACCGGGCGCCATGGTAATAAGGGCGTTATCTCGAAGATCCTGGCCGAAGAAGACATGCCCTACCTGCCCGATGGTACGCCGGTTGACATCTGCCTCAATCCGCTCGGAGTGCCGTCCCGCATGAATATGGGGCAGATCCTCGAAGTCCACTTGGGCCTCGTCGCCCGCTACCTCGGCGGCGAGTTCGTTAGCCCCATCTTCGAGGCGATCGACCAGAGCGTCCTCTGGGATGGCTTGCAGGGCGTCCAAGACAAGTTCCTTGACGAGTCTGTTCGCTCGTATTCGGGCGTCGAACTGAACCGGTTCGGCGACTGGGTTGAGATGAATGGCGAGGTCGACTTGGAAGGCAGCGTTGTCGGCCAGTTGGCGGAACGCTCCGCCGAAGAGTTGGGCGAACTTGGCGCGTGGCTGGGGCTGCCGGATGAGACGCTGGAGAAGTCAAACCGGCGCTCGCTCGCGAAGTCGATCTTTGAGCAGGCGCAAGAGAACGCAACCCGCCTGGCCAAGCTCGACCCGACCACGGGGCAGACGGTCTTGTACGATGGCCGCACTGGTGAGCCGTTCAACAAGGAAGTCACCATCGGCTACATGTACATCATGAAACTGCTCCACCTTGTCGAAGACAAGATTCACGCTCGGTCGACCGGTCCGTACTCCCTGGTCACCCAGCAGCCGCTTGGTGGGAAAGCCCAGTTTGGCGGTCAGCGCTTCGGTGAGATGGAAGTTTGGGCGCTCGAAGCCTACGGCGCCGCGCACACGTTGCAGGAGATCCTGACGATCAAATCCGATGACGTCATGGGCCGCGTTAAGACCTACGAGTCCATCGTCAAGGGCGAGAACATCCAGGAGCCTGGTGTGCCGGAGTCGTTCAAGATCCTGATCAAGGAACTTCAGAGCCTTGGTCTGCAGGTCACCACGGAGATGGGTGATGGGCGCGTGGTGGAGATGAGCGAGACAGAGGAAGAGTTCGAGTAAGAAGCGCGGCCGGGCCGTGAGTCGCACGCCCACGAACCTGATACACTTCCTGCGGCGCAAAGCCGCTTCGGATGTCGTTCCTAAGGAGGCGAGTGAACTTGGCAGATGGAGCCAACTTCGACGTAGTAGGTATCGCCCTGGCCTCACCGAAAGAGATTCGCGCATGGTCTCGCGGTGAGGTGAAGAAGCCGGAGACCATCAATTACCGGACTTTTAAGCCCGAGCGCGACGGCCTGTTCTGCGAGCGGATCTTCGGTCCTTCCCGCGACTGGGAATGCCACTGCGGGAAGTACAAGAAGGTCAAGTTCAAGGGCATTGTCTGCGACCGCTGCGGCGTGGAAGTCACGCGCGCGAAGGTCCGGCGTCGCCGCATGGGCCATATCGAACTGGCCGCCCCCGTGTGCCACATTTGGTACCTCAAGGGCGTGCCTAGCCCGATCAGCCTGCTCCTGGACATGTCGACCAGGATCCTCGAGAAGGTCGTCTATTTCGCCTCCTATATCGTCACGCACGTCGATGTCGATAAGCTCGCGGATAAGCGTACGGCGATCGTGAGCGCTATCGAGCAGCAGAAGCGGATCCTGGAGGAGGACAGCCAGGCCGCCATCGATGACCTGAAGCGTCGCTATGAGGAGCACCTCAAGAGCGTCGCCGAGGGCGTACCAGAGGAAGAGCCCGAGGTCGTTGAGGAAGACGACGACGATGACGACGACGAAGAAGACACGCCGTGGGACGCCGACTGGTTCACGCCTCCCACGCCAGTGAGCGCAGAGGAACTCGCCACCCGCATTCAGTCCGAGACCGAGGCGATGACCGAGCAGTGCGCTGAACTCGATCGCGCCGCTCAGGTTCTCTTCGAACTCCAGCCGAAGCAGCTCATCACCGAGGCCGATTACCGCGCGCTCAACGCTCTTATTGAGGTCTGCGGCGAGAACATCGGTCACGAGATGCAAGGCATCTTCAAGGCTGGTCTTGGCGCCAACGCGCTGCTTGAGTTGCTCGACACGATCGACCTCGACGAACTGGCGCACGAACTGCGCAAGGAGATCGAGGAGCGCACGGGCGCCCGCCGCGCCCGGGCGATCAAGCGTCTGAAGATCACCGAGGCTTTCCGCAAGTCCCAGAACCGCCCCGAGTGGATGGTTCTTGAGGCGATCCCCGTCCTGCCTCCGGAGCTTCGCCCGATGGTTCAGCTCGACGGTGGCCGGTTCGCGACATCGGATCTCAACGATCTCTACCGGCGGATCATCAACCGCAACAACCGTCTGCGCCGCATCGTGGAGATCAAAGCACCCGAGTCCATTATCAACCACGAGAAGCGCTTGCTGCAGGAAGCCGTTGACGCGCTGATCGACAATGGCCGGCGCGCTCGTCCGGTTCAGGGCTCTAACAAGCGTCCGCTCAAGAGTCTCTCGGACATGCTCAAAGGCAAGGAGGGGCGCTTCCGCAAGAACCTCCTCGGCAAGCGCGTCGATTACTCGGGACGTTCGGTCATTGTTGTCGGTCCTGAGCTACGCCTCCACCAGGCGGGGATACCGCGCGAGATGGCCCTGGAGCTGTTCAAGCCATTCGTGATGAAGCGGCTGGTTGAGAAGGGCTACACGACTAACATCAAGACGGCAAAGCGCATGGTCGACCGACTTCGCAGCGAAGTCTGGGACGCGCTTGAGGAAGTCATCGAAGACCACCCGGTGATGCTCAACCGCGCGCCGACCTTGCACCGCTTGGGCATCCAGGCATTTGAACCTGTCCTGATCGACGGCAAGGCAATCCAGCTCCATCCGCTGGTGTGCTATGCCTTCAACGCGGACTTCGACGGCGATCAGATGGCCGTGCACGTTCCGCTCTCGGCGCACGCGCAGGCTGAGGCGCGCCTGCTGATGCTCGCCTCCCGCAACCTGTTCAAGCCCGCGGACGGCAAGCCTGTCGGCGCTCCCGTGTATGACATCGTTCTGGGCATCTACTACATGACGCAGGCCAACCCAGAGTCGCTTGGGTCGGGTAAGGCCTTCCAGGGGCCAGAGGCTGTCGAGACAGCCTATGCCCACGAGGCGATTGACCTTCACGCAAGCATCAAGTGTCGCTTGCCTGAGATATATGCCACCGCCACCAAGGCCGATGAAGAGATCCCCATCGAGCACCAGTTGACGATGGAACTTCGCCGCGCGATCGCAGATCGCAAAGGCAGCGGGCATCCCGTGCTGCCGTGCGAGGTTACCGTCAAGCTCAGCAAGAACGACGCCGAAGAGGTCGTCGCCGCCGGCGAGCACGCTTATTGGGCGGACTTCGAGGGCGATGCCGATAGCGACGAAGCCCTGGCCATGGAGGCCAAGTGGTACGTCGCCCAGGCAATTACCTCGGGTCGCAGCGTCCTTGGCGTGGATTTCTCGGTGGGCATTCGTCGCACGATGATCGACACCACCGTCGGGCGCGTGCTCTTCAACCAGCTCCTGCCGCTCGACATGCAGTTCCTGAACGAGGACATCGCGAAGGACGAGCTGGGACAGATCTCCGACGACTGCTTCTTCATCTACGGGCAGCAGCGCACGGCGGATCTGCTCGACAAGATCAAATCGGCCGGCTTCAAGATGGCTACCCGCTCGGGCCTGTCCATCTGCCTCGCCGACACTCAGATCGGTAGCGATCGCGAAGCCATCCTCGCCGATACGGAGAAGCGAGTCGTCGCCGAGAACCGCGCTTGGCGTCAGGGCGCGATTACGGCCGGTGACCGCGAGCGCCTCGTGCTTGAGTTGTGGCGAGACGCCCGCGATAAGGTTGCTGACTCAATTCTCGACAATATCGACACTTTCAACCCGCTCTGGATGATGAGCAACTCCGGCGCGCGCGCGAAGAAGAGCCACATCTGTCAGATCGCCGGAATGCGTGGTCTGATGATTGATCCGTTTGGGCGTTTGATCGAGGACCTCCCGGTTAAGAGCAACTTCCAGGAGGGCCTCAACGTCCTGGAGTACTTCGTCTCAACGCACGGCGCCCGCAAGGGACTTGCTGACGTTGCGCTCCGCACGGCTGACGCGGGATACCTGACCCGTCGCCTCGTCGACGTCGCGCAGGACGTCATCGTGCGCGAGGAAGACTGCGGGACTGACGAGGGCATCACGGTCACCAATGTCTACGAGACGGAGTTCTACTGCCCGCACTGTGGGATCGAAGATAACTACCGCGGCGACAAGTGCCAGGAGTGCGGCGAGCCGCTGCCTGACGGCATCGACCGTCGCGTGCTCGAGACCATTAACGAGCGCATCTACGGTCGGACGACCGCGGATGACATCGTCAACCCGGAGACGGGGGAGGTCGAGGTCTCGGCTGGGAAGATCGTGGATCGCGAGGACATTCGACGGCTGACTGGGGTTGAGTTGCGCTCCGCGCGCATCTACTCGGCGATGACCTGCGAACTCAAGCAGGGAATCTGCGCCAAGTGCTACGGCTTCGATCTCGGCTACCACCGCACGGTCGATACGGGGACTGCCGTCGGCATCATCGCCGCACAGTCCATCGGAGAGCCGGGCACGCAGCTCACGATGCGAACGTTCCACACTGGTGGCATCGCGGCCGTCTATCTGACTGGTGTTGCCGAGGTTAAGCGTAAGAAACAGGAAGCGCTGCAGAGCCTCCACGAAGACATCGACCGAGGTCTCATCAGTCTCGAGGCGACAGGCGGAGAGCGTGAGCGGACCAAGGCGATCCAGGACATGCTCAAGGTTCTGGAGACCCCCGTTAGCGGCTTGCTCCGAGTCGTCGAGCTGTTCGAGGCTCGCAAGCCCAAGGGCCAGGCCATCACTGCTACCGTAGACGGTTTCGCGTTCGCTGTCGAGACCAAGGGTCTGCGCCGACTCATCATCCACGCCAAGCACTCGATCGAAGACACCAAGGCCATCCGTGGCGAGCGCCTGGCGGAAGCCGTCGGCAACGCGAAGACGAAGAAAGCCATCCTTCCCGAGGGCGAGAAGCTCACCGAGAAGAGCCTGCGCAAGCTGCGTAGCGCCGACGTGCAAGAGATCGTAATCGAGAAGTCTCACCTCGTGCCCCACCGTGGCGCGCTCTACGTGCGGGAAGGACAGCAGGTCCGTGCCGGCGACCGTCTGACGGCCGGGCCGCTCGACCCGCAGAAGGTCCTACAGCTGAAGGGTGTTCGCGGCGTGCAAGAGTACCTGATCCGCGAGATCCAGCAAGTCTACCGCTCGCAGGGCGTTGTCATCAATGACAAGCACGTCGAAGTCATCGTTCGCCAGATGCTGCGCAAGCGCCGGATTAACAACCACGGTGACACGGACTTCCTCGAGGGCCAAGTGGTTGACCGGTTTGAGTTCGAGGGCGAGAACCTCCGCATCATGGAACTCGGCGGGCAACCGGCTGGGGCTGATTGGGTCCTGCTGGGGATCACTGAGGCCTCGCTCGCAACCGAGAGCTTCCTGTCGGCGGCGTCCTTCCAGCGCACGACTCGCGTGCTGGCGGAGGCTGCGACGGCTGGCAAGAAGGATCCGCTCCTGGGTCTCAAAGAGAACGTCATTATCGGGCGCCTTATCCCGGCCGGCAGCGGGATGACTCGGCATCGCGATCGTGACATCGCGTACAGCGAAGAGACCCTCGCGCAGTTGGAACTCATGTCTCCCGCGGAAGCCGAGCGCTCGCTCGGGCCGGCTGACCTGTTCCGCGAAGCTGAAGCAGCTCTGCAGGCGCCGCTGCCCGGGGCGCTTGGGTTGGGCTTGGGAAGTGGCGACGAGGCTCTTGCCGCCGAACTGCTCAAGGGCATTACCGGAGGCGGGGACGAAGCCGACGCGGGCGACTCGGACAAAGAGTAAGACTCCGGCGGTTCACGGACGAACAGAGCGGGGGCCCTTCGGGGCTCCCGTTTTTCGCATCTACTCCTCCGGAACCGGGCGCGTGACGGTGACTGCTGAAACGGTCTCGGCTCCGGCTCGCAGTAACGTCCTCGCGCACTCCTCGAGCGTTGCCCCGGTCGTGTACACGTCGTCCACGAGCAGCACTCTCACGCCCTCCACGGGAAGTGGGAGGCTGAGCCTGAATGCGTTGCGCACGTTCTCCGCGCGCTGCGCTCCAGTCAGGCTAACTTGCGGGCGCGTGTTGCGTGTCCGGATCATCAGTTGCGGCCGCACCGGCCTGCCCACGGCTGCCCCCAAAGCGTCTGCGATCAACTCCGCCTGGTTGTAGCCGCGCTCGCGCAGGCGCGCCTCGTGCAACGGGACGGGGACGATGGCGGTGATGGAGTCGGCCCCCGGCAGATAGAGAGGGTGATCAGCCTCCGTCAACATCGGGGCAAGCAGCAACCCAAGCGGCGCGCCTAATCGAGGGTTCCCGCGGAACTTCAGGTCGTTGATCGCCCCGCGCAGTATGCCGCTTGGGCGCTTGTGCTCGCCGAAGCTCCGAATCGCCGCGAGACGCCGGCGGGTGTTGCGGCAGTCCACGCACTCGTCCGTGCGGTAGCGTCGAGCTTCGTGGAACGGCCGGCCGCACAGCAAGCAGATGGGCGTGGGGAGTTCCTCGAAAGCGCTCCGACAGGTCAGGCAAATGGGCGTCTCGCAGAACTGATGACAGAGCTGGCAGCGAGGGGGAAAGATGAGTCGAGCGAACTCTCGGGCTATCGATGCGGGGTCCACCGGATGGGGCCTCCGGTGCGGGGTGTCGCGCGCGATGAGCGTGTCCCCGGGCTCGCGGCTTCACGCGCCCGGGGACGATTGCTTCGGTTCAGAGGTCGGCGCCGCCGGAGTCGTCAGCGCCCTCGCCGTCGGAGTCGTCGGCGCCCTCGTCGTCGGATGTCTCTCGCGCCGCGGGCGTGGGGGAGATGACGAGATTCCTCTGTCGTCCCTCGCCCTCGCTGTAGGTCTCGATCTCCGGGTCATCGCGCAGCGTCAGGTGAATGATGCGCCGTTCGTAGGCCTTCAGGTCCCGGATCACGACCTCGCGGTCTGTCTGTTTGGCCTTCGCCGCGTGGCTGAGGGCCGTCGCCTCCAGCGAGCGCTCGCGACGGTCTCTGTAGTCCTCCGCGTCGAGGACGATGCGAGCGGTGGTATCGGACCCGCGGTTCGTGATGATGGCGACGAGAAGCTGCAGGGCGTCGAGCGTGTCGCCGTGCTTGCCGATGATCAGCGCGAGGTCGTCGCCCGTCAAGTCGAGGGTGATTTCCTCATCGCCCATCGCTGACGCGCGCGCCTCCACGGCGACGCCCATCAACCCAAGCACCTTGTTGGCAACTGTCTCCGCCCGATTGGCCAAGCGCGCGAGCGCGTCTTCGTCAGCGGGCGGCTCGGCTTCATCCGACGTTTCGTCGGCGGGCTCGTCGGGACTGACATCTGCCTCGGGCGGCGGCTCGTCCGCCGGGGCGTCGTCCGCGTCGGCATCCGCGACGCTCGCGAGAGCGACCATGCCGCCGCCCAGGAAGCCGAGCAGCGCGCGTTTTTCCTCCACGACCTCAAGCTTGACCTGATCTTCCGGCACGCCTAGTTGCTTGGCGGCCTCGGTCCTGATCTCGTCGATGTTACGGCCTGTGACCTCGATGGGCTTCATGCGCGCTCAACCTCTCGACGTTGGCATATTGCGACTCTAAGCATCCGGCCAGGGCAGTCAGCGGATCGACGGCGAAGCGCGTTCCGCGCGCTACCGGCGTCGCCTGCTCGGAGGACGCTGTTTGCGCTTCTCATGCTGCTTCTTCTGCTCGTAGCTCATCTGCGTGTTCTCGGCGTCATCCTCTTCCTTCTTCCCGCCAGCCAGTCCTTTGAGCTTCTGCACCCAGGCCGGACCGTCGTCGCCTCCGCCTGAGTCGGCCTTGGCCTCGAGCGTCACCGTCTGCTCCTTGTCGGCCTCGGCGTCCGCCTTCTTCAGTCGAGTCCCAAAATACTGCTGCGGCAGGTAGATCAGGTTCGTGCCCAGCCAGTAGAGGATGAAACCCGACGCCATGGTCTGGAAGAAGATGAAGAACATGACGGGCATCATCCACACCATCATGTTCTGCTGCTGTTGCTGCTGCGGGTCCATCGTCGGCTGGCTCTTCATCGTCAGCTTCTGGAAAGCCACCATGCTGATGGTGTACAGGATCAGCAGCGGGATATTCGGGTCTGAGAGACTCGGGATCCACAAGAAGCCGTGGTGGCCCAACTGGACGACGTAGGCTCGGATGCCCCGATAGACCATGATGAGTAGCGGCATCTGCACCAGCAGCGGCAGGCACCCGCCGAGCGGGTTAACCTTGTTGGCGCGGCAGAGCTTCCAGAAGTCTTCCTGGAACTTCTGCTTGTCGCTGCCGTGCTTCTCCTGCAGCGCCTTGATCTGCGGCTGGAGCTTCTGCATCGCTCGCGATGACTGGATCTGCTTGCGCGTCAGCGGGTACAGGAGTCCGCGGGTCACGCACGCCATGAGAATGAGGCCTAGCCCGGCGTTGTTGCCGCAGATCGTCACGAAGAAGTCGACGAATTTGTACCAGAACCCCTGCTTATTGAGGGCATCAAGCGGGTCGGAGATCGCCTCGCGCAACGTCTTCTGCTGCCAGTCGTCGCGGGTGGATTGGACCCACGTTTTCGGCGCCTGAGTCAACGGCGTCTTTTTCGCCATGACCCGGCCCTCAAGCTCCCATGCCCGCTGGTAGAGCTTGACTGCGCCCTTGGCATCTCGAAGCTGGATCTCGGCGATCAGGCCGCCCTGCGTCATGGCGAAGCCTGACCATGTAAATGAACCCGGGCCCGTGGCCGACGCGGCCTCGGTGTACTGCTCCACGGCCTGCTGGTAGCCACCCATCGAGTCAGCAAGTTCGTAGCAGCGGGCCAGGCGGATCTGCGTGAGAAGAGGGGAGGGCGTGACGCTGGTCATATTGATGACTAGGCCGTCGGTCTTGTTGAACACCGTGCCGACGACAATAATCGGTTGCCCGTCCGGAGCATCGCTGTCAAAGCCGCTGATCGTGGTGTTGGCTCCGGGATCGAGCTTGATGATGGTCTGACCTTGCCTGATGTAGTTCTCGCCCTCAAGCCCATGCCACATGCCCTCAACGGCCACGAGCACGTTGTCGTATCCGGAGGAATCCTGCACCAGCGATGCCTCAACGATCGCCTCCACTGAGGCGTCGCGCGGTTTCTTCTTGCCTGAGGTCAGTCTTTTGAACCACCGCCCGATCCCCTTGAGAAAGCCCTTCTCCGGCGCGTTCTGGACGAGCCAAGCGTTGAGCGCTTCCAGCCTCTTGGTTTCCTCGTCGAGCTGATTCAGGTCGATCTGCAGCTCCGACGGCAGCCCGTCCTGCCCTTCGTAGTCAGGCGGAAGGTCCGGACCCTCGGCATCAGGCGCCTCGTCCGAAGCATCGACGTCCGGAGCGGGGTCTTGCGCGGGAACGCCAGAGCCCATGCAGAGGCCGACAAAGAGAACAGCGGCCAATGACGCGATGCCAAAGAGCCGCCGATTGTAGTCAGTCATTTCGATCTACGCCTCACCTTCACAAGACGGCGGGGTCGGTCGCTCGCGTGGCGCGGGGACGGGGTCCTCGCCGCCGGGACAGAACGGATGGCACCGTGCCAGCCGCTTGACGCCGAGCCACAGACCTACCCAGAAACCGTGGATCTCGATCGCCTGGGCCGAGTACGCGGAACACGATGGTGTGAACCGGCACATGGCGGGCAGGAATCGAGAGATCCAACGTTGGTAGAAACGAATGAGCCACAACGCGATGCGCGTCATGGCGTGCTTCTCCGGTTGATGTCGTCCTCATCGAGCGCGCCGGCCCGCGCTAGCAGCTTCGCCAGCGACGTCTTAAGCGAGGCGAAGGTTGCTTTGCTTGCGGGCGGCAGGGCCATGAGCAGGATGTCCACCGGTCCGTCCGTTAGCCGGGGAGCCAGAGCCCGGTACGCCTCTCGGAGTCTCCGACGCTGTCGGTTGCGACGCGCCGTGGTGCCGATACCTTTAGCCGTGAGGAAGGCGACGCGTCGGACGCCTTCCTCACGCTGCAACGTTATTACCATCAACAGATCTGACCGCTGCCGCTTGCCCCGCTGAAACGCGCGGTCGAAGTCCCCGGCGTGTTTCAGAGTGACGGGCCTGTTGGGGGAAACCGGCTTGCCATGCACCATGCGGGTCCAGGCCTAGACGGCGAGACGCGTCCGCCCCTTCGAGCGGCGACGGCGCACGATCCGGCGCCCTCCCGGCGAACTCATGCGGTGGCGGAAACCGTGCTTCCGTTGGCGCTTACGCTTCTTCGGCTGCCATGTCCGTTTCATCGACTGTTATCTCCTTCGCACGTGGCTCGTTCAGCCACAACGCCTCCGCCGAAACCCAACGCCGCAGTCATCGCGGGATCACGACCAGGTCGCCGCCGTGGTAGGCGGCCCCGCCTGGACGGATCGGGCCTATAACGGGAAGACTCTTGTAGAACACAGGCAAGCATCATAGCATATTTGCCCCGACTCCCACAAGGGCAAAGCCCTCGGGCTCGGGTGGTTAATAGACACGCTACCGTATCCCCGAAGGAATGCAGTGAGGATACGCCGAATTCACCCCTATGGTTGCGCTCGATTCTTCAGACTGACACTCTCTTCAGAAAGGGATTGGTTTCATGCGTTCTGCGTTCCTGATGACACTGCTACTCGCGTGCTTGCTTGTGACCATGGTTCTTGGAGGTTGCCTGTTCGGTAAGAAGGGCGAAGATGGTGACGGTGACGCTGCGGCGGCGCCCGGAGACGCTGCGGCTCCTGGCGGCATGCCCGGTGGCGGCCCTGGTGGGCCTCCCGGCGGCATGCCTGGCGCTGGCCCCGGTGGGCCTCCCGGCGGCATGCCTGGCGCCGGGCCCGGTGGACCTCCGGGCGGGATGCCTGGAGCTGGCCCTGGTGGGCCTCCCGGCGGCATGCCTGGCGCTGGCCCTGGTGGACCTCCCGGCGGCATGCCTGGAGCCCCCGTGGCTGACGAGACCGCCGATGCCGGCCCAGATATGGGCAAGGTGCTCTGGCGTGGAAAGTACGCGAAACGCGCCGGAGACTACGGCCAAGCCCTTCCGCTGCTCGAGCAAGTTCTCGCGGACGATTCTCAGAACGCGGACGCCCTGCTGTTCAAGGCGTGGATGCTCGCCGAGCAGGGAAACAAGGGGCAGGCCACCCAGACGTTCAATGCCTTCTTGGCCGTTGAAGACAGCGGTAGCCGCGCGGACGAGGCCAGGGATGCTCTGGAGCGGCTTGCGGCCGCTCCCGCCGAAAGCACTGGCCCTCCGGCTGGCATGGCTCCAGGGGGGATGCCTGGCGGCCCGGGAGCCCCCGCACCGGGCGGCTAGATGCGTGCGGGCATAGCTGGACACGAAAACGCCGGCCGATATCATCGGCCGGCGTTGCTGTTTTCTCCTGGCGCCGCGTTCGTCAGTAGGTTGAGTAGGGTACCCCGTCCAGGCTGGTATTGGCATTGAGCGAGTGCACGGCCCCGACCGTGGGCTTGCGGGTCGAGTAGTCCCAGTCACGCCGGCCTGTCGTCCGGTCGATGGGTAGGTCCTCCCCAGGGGCGATGAGATACGGGCCTCGGAAGTCCTGCGCGTGGATGGGGACCTCGACTCCCAGTTCTGTCAGACCGACCTGCGGCGCGTCCCACCCCATCAGATCCTCGAGATCCGCCGGGTACAGACCGGTCTCCGCCTGGTAGGAGCCGATCGCCGTGCGCAACTCCCGGACCGTCGCCTTTAGGTTAGTCTCTCTCGCGCGGCGGCCCGCGCCGGAGACGCTAGGGATGACCATCGCAGCTAGTATGGCGATGTACATCACCACGATTAGCACTTCAATTAGCGTGAACCCGCGTCGGGCGCGAGTGCGGTAACGTCGTGCAGTCAGCATCTGGCTTCCTCGCCGGATGAGATTCTCAATCTAGCTCAATTATGTCTTACCCCATCTCGGCTCTCAGCGCAACATTTTTTGGTTGGGCGCATGAGTGATACAGCCCACCTTTCCTGTCGATCAAGCGCGACGCCCCCGAGAATCGCGACGGACGCAGCCCGGATGAGCACTACCCAGAGCCGCAGATGACGACCGGCCACGGCCGTCGGCTAGGCGCCAGGAGCAGCATCGGGCGCCAGTCACCAAGTCTGGCGCGTCGCAGCTAAAGCAGCTCCTACACGGCGGCTCCGCCTCACGGCCGTGAATCCGACGTGTAGGAGCGGGTTCAGCCGCGACCAGTGAATCCCGGATGAGCACTACCCAGAGCCGCAAGTGGCGACAGGCCCGGACCGCGGACCGGCGCGGGAAGCAGCGATCCTGGCTGAGTGGCCAGCTCTCCCCGCCCACCCCAAGAATCGCGAAGGGCAGCGGCTTCGTAGGCCGCTGCCCTTCATCG
>CAZKUN010000135.1:0-16033 GCA_964555935.1 uncultured Armatimonadia bacterium
CGCCGGAGTATTCGGAACCGGCGCCGGCGGCGCAGCCAGTCGGCCAGACGGGGGGGGCCATGGCCGATCCGCAGCGCTGGGTGGCCACATGGGGCATGCTTATCGGTACGATCACGTTGCGGCCGGATGGCACGGGACGGGTGTTTAATGTGCCGTCGGACGGCTCCGAATACACTGCCGTTACCTGGCGCCCCGAGGGCGACGAAGTTGCCATAAGATTCGAGGTAGGCGGCCACGAGACAACGGGCAAGCGGTCCGCTGACGGAGGCCACATACTGTGGGTGACGTACGACCCCCCAGTTACCTTACATGCTGGTCCGGCTGAACCCGACGGCAATGGAGCACGCGATGGAGGGCTACCGGTCATCGACCGAGGGTGAGCCCCAAGGGTATGGGGGCACGTGGGGCATGGTCCTCGGTACGATGACGCTGCGTGCCGACCACATGGGCCACCTGGGCTCCCCAGACGGGGAGTATGCCTCGCCGAACATCACCTGGCGAGAAGAGCGTGACCACATCATCGTTGAGCTTATCGAAGGCGGTAACGCCATGCCGGCCAGAATGACGGCTGACGGTACCTGCCTCATCGAGACGATCGAGGAGGATGGCGAATCGCTCAAACTCGTGTCGGTGCGGCTGGAAGGTGATGCGCGGGCGCGGGCGTTAGGGATGGATGACGCGACTGACTGAGCGCCGGATCGGTCGCGAGTGAAAGCCGAGCAGACAGGGCGTCTGGAGAACTTGAATTAGCTCGCGCCCTGGCCATGTCGCTCTTGCATTGCTCTAGCGGAATGAGTATTCTGCTCGTGCTCTCGCGCCATCACGCGCCACATTGTTAGGGTCGGACACCTCCATTGCACGGCGACGAACTGCACGAAGAAGAGATTGAGAAAGCAAACCACTTCACCTGGAATCTGCGGGTGAACGTTTGCGTGGAGTCCTTCTGGGGTTTCGCGATGGCGCTCATCTCCACGGCGACGATCATCCCCGTCTTCCTGTCGAAACTGGGCGCATCCGAGCGCATGATCGCGCTTGTTCCGGGCATTACCCTCGTTGGCTGGGCGTCGCTGCAGCTTCCTTCCGCGTATTACACGACCCGGTTGCGGCGCAAGATGGGACCGGTTGTCTGGCTGCACGTGCCGATCGTCCTGCTGTGGATGGGCGCCGCCCTTGTGGCGCGCGACCTCGCGGCCACGCGGCCCGATGTCGCCCGTTGGCTGTTCCTGGTGCTGATGGGAGCCGCCTACGTGGTGGGGAGCATCGCGATCCCGATGTGGGCGGACTTCCTCAATCGCCAGACCCCCGCGAGCAAGCGGGGGCGGTTCCTCGCGTGGATGTTCGCGGCGGCGAGTTGCTTCGCGCTGCTAGGGGGGATCGTGGCCCAGCGCATCTTGGATCACTTCGAGTTCCCGCTGGGCTTCGCGATCTGTTTCTTCGTGGCCGCTTGCTGCATGATGGTGGGACTGCTGCCGTACATGCTCGTGCGCGAGGTGGCGATGGAGCCGACGCGCTTTGAGTCGGCCCGCGTGTTCGCGCGCCACATCTGGTCAATCGTGCGCTCGCGGGGCGGGCTCAAGCGACTCGTCGTGACGCGGTGCCTGATGGAATCTGGGATCATGGCGGGAGCCTTCTACGCGGTCAACGCGATGGACGTGGCGCACTTGCCTCTCCGCACTGCCGCGACGTTCACGATCATCACCACGGCCGCCACGGCGCCGATGACACTACTGGCGGGGTATGTGGGCGAGCGGTGGGGCTTCCGAATCGTGCTGGTGTTCGCGGGACTGTTTGGCGCGGCGGCGACGGCGCTGGCGTTGCTGGGCGGCGGGACGATCTGGTTCTACGTCATGTTCGCCATGGTCGGGTTGGCCGTGGCGTGCGATCTCTCAGCGACGATGAACATGGTCATTGAGATGTCGCCCGACCGCGATAAGACCGTCTACCAGGCCATCTACAACACGATGCTCATGCCGATGCGGATTGCGTACCCTCTTCTGGCGGGCTGGCTTGCCGCTGAGCGCGGCATGGCGACGTTGTTTGCCGTCGCGCTCGCGCTGCAGCTCTGTGGGGCGGTCGCCGCGGCGGTTGTCGTGAGGGAACCGAGGAAGAACGCGGGGGTTGGTGAACAGTAGACAGAGAAGGGGACGGCATGGAGCGCACCAGGATCTGGGTTCACCTCGCTTTGAGCATCGTGGTCGCCTCTGGCGGCCTGTCGCAGGACGCGTTCGTCTCGCTTGACGAGATGGAAGACGACGTGGCGGCGAGATGGAGGGATGTCACGGGCGCCGGCGCCGCAGCGCTGACGCCGGACGAGGAGATCGTTAAGGAGGGGGCGCAGTCGGGGCTTTGGAACCCCTCAGCCGCCGCGCAGCAGATCTATCTCGACCCCGAGGGGATGCCGACGGACTGGGCCGTATATGGCGCGCTGGAGATGTGGGTCCATTCCGCGGAGGCGACGGGAGCGGTCTTCGCGGTCTCTATCCACTCCGAGAACGAGCAGACGCCGGGCGAGGACTATTACCGCTGCCTGATCCCCGTGGATTGGCAGGGCTGGCGCTTCCTGCACCTTGAACCCCGCAGCTTTTCCCTTGGCCGAGAACCCGTTGGATGGCGGCAGGCCGACTCGCTTCGACTCAGCATCGCCGGCTGGAGCGACCTCAGGCACGTCCCCGGAACCGTATTGCGCTTCGATGCCCTGCGTTTGGTCACCGCGACCCGCACTCCCGAGCGACGCGTGCTATTTGAGCCCGATACGGACTGGTGCGCCTGGTGGCCGCTGACGTACGCCACCGACCCGGTGCAGACGGGACGGTATGTGGCCGAGTGGTATGTGGCTGAGAGAACGGGCGGCGTGGTGAACCGATCGGTGCCGCGCAATTGGTCGGGCGGCGCCTACCTGAACATGTGGCTCCACGCGACACACCTCGAGGGGACAGAGTTGGCGGTCAACGTGGCGTCTGACAGCCCCGACAGCGAAGCCACGGATCGGTACGATGCGACTGTGGATGTCGACTGGTCCGGGTGGCAGCTCGTTTCGCTCCCATTGGCCAAGTTTCACCGTGGTGGCGAGCCGGAAGGCTGGCACGCGGTGGACGGCCTGAGCTTTGCGCTTGGCGGTGAGGATGAGTTCTCTGATGAGGCGCGCCTGTGCATTGACGATATCTGGCTGAGCGCGCTGGCAGGCGTTGTCGAGGCGGGGCCCGCGCTCCCCGGTGGGGACTTGGATGGCCCGCTGGTGGGGCCGATTGCGCCGACGCTGACGGCTCCCGGAGACAATGGCTCAACCACGCCAGCGGTCGACGTGGACGCGCTGATTGCGGAAGCGCTGGCGGCGAAGAAAGAGGGCGACCTTGAGCTGGCTTTCACGAAGTACATCGGCGCGTTGTTGCGCGAGCCGGCGCATGTGGGGGCGCACTGGGGGCTTGCATGGATTCTGGCCCAGCGCGGCGAGAAGGAGGCGGCCATCGAGCACTTCGAGGCGGTGGTCGAGATGTCGAAGGACGCGGAACAGGTCGCGGAAGCCAGGTCGGCGATGAAGCGACTGAGAGCGGGAGAGTGAGCATGAGACTCGCGTTGATCCTGTGCGTGCTCGCCGGTCTGGTAGCGCCCGCCGGCGCCGATGACGTGCCCATTGCCTACGTGACCGACGTGCTGGTGCTCGGCGGAGGGCCATCGGGATGCGCGGCGGCGGTCTCGGCGGCTCGGAATAGCGCGGGCGTGCTGCTCGTGGAGCAGCATGGCCACCTGGGCGGAATGGGCACGGCGGGCGGCGTGAATGTCTTCATGTCGTACACGCACATCGGCGGCGTGTTTCGCGAGGTGTTGGCGCGGCTGAGCGAGATCGGTGGCCGGCGAGGCGCGCAGTTTGAGCCGGAGGCGCTGAAGATCGTGCTCGATGAGATGGTCCTCGAATCGGGCGTGAAGCTGCTTCTGCATACGAAGGGCATTGGAGTTGAGACGACGGACGCGCCCGCCCCGGCGGGGTCCGTGCAGCGGACCGGCTGGGAGCGGATTACCGGGGTGGTCATCAACAACAAGTCGGGCACGCAGCTCGTGAAGGCGAAGCTGTACATCGACGCCACGGGCGACGGCGACCTGGCCTACTACGCGGGCGCGGAGTATAAGATCGGCCGCGAGGAGGATGGGCAGACGCAGCCGATGACGATGATGTTTCGGCTGGGTGGGTGTGAGTGGACCGGCATCAACCCGATGTCGATCGATGCGATGAAAGACATCCACATGACCGTCTACGACCTCCCGAACGAGGGGGAAGTGCTGGTCAACATGACGCGCCTGACGGGGCTGAGCGGAGTCTCTGGCGAGGACATGACGCAGGCGGAGCTCCGGGGTCGACAGGAAGTGCGTGAGGCGGTTGAGATTCTACGCAACAATATGCCGGGGATGTCGGAGGCGTTTCTGATTTCGACGCCGGCGCAGATCGGAGTTCGGGAGACGCGACGGATCATTGGGGCGACGGTGGTCAGTGAGGAGGATTTGGTCACCGCCCGCCACTTCCCGGATGTGATGGCGCGGAGCACGTATGGCATCGATATCCACAACCCGACCGGCACGGGCGCGCGGATGGTGAAGATGAAGGCGCCTTACGAGGTGCCATACCGGTCGATGATCCCGAAGGGGCTCACGAATCTGATCGTGACGGGTCGGTGCATCTCAACCACGCACGAGGCGCTGTCGGCGATCCGCGTGCAGCCAACGATGTACGGCGTGGGGGAGGGGTCCGGCACCGCTGCGGCGGTTTGCATCGCGCATGGCGTCGGCCCGTGGGACATGGGCCCATACGTCAAGGAGCTTCAGACGAGGCTCATCAAGCAGGGAGCAGACCTGGGCGAGAAAGGCGCGGGCCGCGTCAATCTGGTTGGGCTATGGCGCAGAAACGTGAGCCAATACGGGCAGGAAGACCGGTACCAGCCCCGGCCTTTCGTGGATGTCCCGCTCGACAGCCCGATCTACGAGGCGGTTGAGGCCGTGCGCAAAGCGGGCGTTACGAGCGGCGTGGGAGACGGCAAGTTTGGTCCGGAGGTCGTGCTTACACGGATGCAGGCGATTGCGTTCATCGGTCGCGGGTTCGATGTCATTCTTGGCCCTCTGCCGAGCGACCGGTTGCCTGAATTGCCCAAGAGCCTGGCGGGCCAGTGGTGGTCGGGGGAGCTGCAGACGCTGGTCGGTCGCGGCGCGGTCGAGCCGGGCGAGCTGACGGATTTGCGTCTTGATGAGCCGTGCTCGCAGCGGCAGTTGTGGAAGTGGTGGGGTCAACCGCTCGTCGACGAAGGGATACTTGTCCTGAACGAGCCGTCGCCTGAAAACATCAGAGCGCTCGTCCAGGTGGGCATGGCGGTGGAGTCTGGCGAATACGTCTGGGATCTGGATTTGCCGGCGAAGCGGGCGCACGCGGCGTTGTTGGCGGGGGCTCTCTTGGCTTGGCCCGGGATCACGGGGCATCCGCCAGGCGCAACGGGTCCGAGAGGGCCGGCGGGACCGGCCGGCCAATGATCGCTCACTCATTCATTCATCTCCCTCGGATCGGGTATAGCACGGAGAAGAAGCTCTGGCGCCAGGGCGTCCGCACGTGGATGGACTTCATGGCGGAGGAGGCGCCCGTCAAGGGCGTGGGGGCGGATCGGTGGAGCGAGTATCGGTACACGGTCGAGAACTCGATGCGCGCGCTGGCGCAGAAAGACCACCAGTTCTTCAGCGAGTGCCTCGCGCCGCGTGATCACTGGCGGACGTTCGACCAGTTCCGAGGCAAGGTGGGTTACCTCGATATCGAGACGACCGGCCTGGGTGCGTGGGACGACGTGACGGTGGTGGGCGTGTATGACGGAGCGAACGTCCACACGTACATCCACGGCGATAACCTCGATGAGCTGGTCGATGACCTCGCGCAGTATTCGCTGCTGATCACCTACAACGGCGCCAGTTTCGACATCCCATTTCTGAAGCGACGGCTGCGCGGCGTGAACTGGGACCACCTGCACATCGATCTGCGCTATCCACTGAAGCGGCTGGGGTTTGATGGTGGGCTGAAGGGCATCGAGACGCGGATGGGTCTCGAGCGCGCGCCCGACATCGCGCACCTCGACGGATTCGACGCCGTGAGGCTTTGGAAGGAGTACCAGCGAGGTAGCGACGAGGCGCTGGAGTTGCTGGTGCGGTACAACACGGCGGACATCACGAACCTCGAGGTTCTGGCGGAGAGGGCGTACGAGCAGTTGAGCGAGCAGATGCTGGATGAGATGGGATAGGGGAGTTGTCGTGCACCGGCGAGGGCGCCGGTGCTACGCGGCGCACGACGGGCTGGAAGCCCGTCGCTACGCGGATACAAGCGGGTTCAGCGGACCTCCATATCCTCGATGACGGACGGGAACTCCACGCCCACGGCGTGATGCGTGAAGTAAGTCTTCGCGACGCGCTTGACGTCGGCGGCTGAGACGTGCGCCACGCGGTCGAAGAACTCGGGCGCCGTCGGAGCATCGATCCCCAGCGCCACGCCGCGAGCCACGATCAGCGTGCGCGTGGATGGGTCATCGAAGAGCCGCGAGTAGCTGTTGCGCACGTACTCTTTGGCGTCGTTGAGTTCCTGCGCGCCCGGCGGATGCTCGCCGATCCCCTCGAATTGAGCCACCAGACCCAGCCTCAACGCATCGACCTGGCGCGGCGCCACGTACGTGTGGATCGCCAGATACCCAGGTGAGGCGAGCGGCGGGGCAAGCGATTCGATGAACTGACTCTCCTTGGCCTTCTCCAGCGGGAACGGTAGCCCGAGCATGCCCCACAGCGCCTCGTCCTCGTCGATACGCCCGATACGCTGTCCATTTCCGCCGAGGATCGCGTGGATGACGTACATGACCGGAAGATCGGGATCATCGTACGCAGGCGCGGGGACGCCGACGACCATGGAGGCGATCTCAAGCTGAGGCATGGTGCCGACCGCTAGAGCGTCATTGAGCGCGGCCTTCGAATCCGAGACGGCCAGGAGCTTGGGTCGCGGCGGGGTGTCAGTGTCGCCCTCGATGAGGTCGCCGAACCGCTCCGTTACGAGCTGAGTGATGGTCTCCGCGCGCATCGGCGCGAGGACGCAGACGGTGGCCAGGTTCGGCAGATAGAAGCGTTTTTGGAAGGCGTTCAGATCCGCGAGGCTGATGTTCTCAAGAGTCTTCGGCGTGCCGAGGGCATAGGCCCGCGGGACGGACTTCTGCAGGGCCTCGCGGAACAGGGCGTAGGTCGATTCACCCGGGCTTGCCTGGGGCCCGCCGGCGGCCTGTTTCACGAGGTTAATCGTGCGATCGTAGGTCTCCTGGCTGATGTCTGGGCTGAAGACGCCGTTGGCCAAGAAGGCAAGCGCGTCGGGGATCGTCGCGGGGGTGCCCGAGTAGCCCACAGACACGTACTCCCAATCGGTGTCGATCGTCAGCCCGGCTCGCAGATCGGTCATGTCGAGCAGGAATCCGAGTTCGGCGTCCTCATCGGCCTGGGCATCCCACGTGGCTTTGAGCGCGTGCTGAAGCACGGTGCGGATCCCGGCCTTGGAGGCGGGCTCGCAGTCAGCCGCGGCGCGGATGATGATCTGGACAACCGCGACGTCGGACGAGTAGTCCTGGAGGGCGCAGACCTGCAGACCGTTCTCGAGCGTGGTGATAACGGGCTGGGCTGCGCTAGCGGTTGCGAGGCACAGGGCGGCGAGCAGCGTCAGCATCGTCTGGTTTCGTCGGTTCATTGTTATACCTGACCCCCGGGGCGGCGGGGGGCGGGCGGGCGGAATATGACCTGCACCCTCGTGTCCGGATTGAAGTATTTGGCGGCCGTTGCTTTGATGTCGTCGACGGTTACTTCGTTGACTTCGTCTATGTAGTCGATGGCAAAACGGTACGTGTCGATCATCTCGTAGAAGCCGAGCGAGCCGATCTGGTCGCTGTAGGCCTCGTTGCTGAAGGCGTACGAGTTGCGTAGCTGACGTTTGGCCAGGGCGAGTTCTTCCTCCGTCACGCCGTCGGCCGCGATCGTGGCGAACTCGTCGAGGATCGCCTGCCGGGCGACCGTCTCCTTGCCGGGCTCGGTGACGGCTGTCATCAGCACAAGTCCGTCATCGCGGTGGGTGATGTACTGCAGGTCAAACGCGGTGATAAGCTCCTTGTCCTGCACCTCGGTCGCGAGTCTCGCGCGACGGCCCTCGCCGAGGATCGTGTAGATGATATCCATGGCGCAGACTTCCCGCTTGCGCTGGATCCCCGGCCCCCGGAATCCCATGCCGATGATTGTCATGCCCAAGGGCTTGGTCTGTATGTCGGTGCGCGCGCTGGTGATCTCAACGTCCGCGGTGGGCGGCTCCCATTCGACGGGGCTCTGCTCGTAGCCGCCGAAGGATGCCTGAACGTCGGCGAAGACCTTGTCCGCGTCAACATCGCCCACGATGATTACCGACATGTTGTTGGGGACGTAGAAGTTCGAGTGATAGGCGGTCAGCACGTTCTGATCAATCGTGTCGAGGCTCTCGGTGGTGCCACCGACGCTGTTGCCGTAGGGGTGGTTGGGGTAGGCTTGCTCCCACACGGCCTGCCCAATCATCTCCGCGGCCATCCCCTCGCGCTCGGCGATCTCTTGGCTGATGATCCGCCGCTCGCGGATGACGTCTTCGGGGGAGAACTTCGCGTCCATGAGCGTGTCCGCGAGAATCGGCCACGTTTTCGAGAGAGAACCGGGGCTCGTAACGACCTGTACCAGCGTGAAGTCGCGGTTGGTCGCAGCGCTTATCTGCCCGCCGCTGCCCTCGACCGTTGCGACGATCGGAGACGGCTCGCCGGCTTCCTCGCCGGTGCGGAAAAGCATGTGCTCGATGAAGTGCGCGACGCCCGGCTTGTCGACGGGGTCATAGAGCAAACCGGCTCTGACGTAGAGGCCGACCGCGACGACGCCCCAGCCGTGCTCTTCCTTGACGACGATGTGCATGCCGTTGGCGAGCGTATGCTCGCGAACGTGGCCCGCGTCGAGGATCGGAGCCGCCGACGCCGCCAGCGGGAACAGCAGGGCGAGCGCGACAGTGATTGTGATGACTCGTCTAGTCTGGTGCAAGTGGCTCTACCTCCGGGTGCGTCTTCGTGGCTGTCGGTTGGGGCTGCTACCTCAGCTCGCGCTTGAGGACCTTGCCCGTGCCTGAGCGCGGAAGATCCTCGGCGAAGACGACGGTTCGCGGCACCTTGTACGACCCCAGGTTCTGCCTGCAGTGTTCGATGACGGCGTCTTCGGTGAGGGATTCGCCCTCTCGGAGCACGACGAACGCCTTCACGTCCTCGCCTCGGCGCTCGCTTGGCTCCCCGATGACGGCGCAGTCGGCTACGGCCGGCAATTGGTGGATCACGTCCTCCACCTCGCGCGGGTAGACGTTCAGCCCGCCCACGATCACCATGTCTTTCTTGCGGTCGACGATGCGAAGGTATCCGTCTTCGTCCAGAATGCCCATGTCCCCTGTGAGCAACCAGCCGTCGACGATGGTCTCGGCGGTGGCCTCGGGCGCCTGCCAGTACCCTTGCATAACGTTCGGACCGCTGACGAGGATCTCGCCAATCTCGCCAACCGGCACTGGATTGCCGTCATCGTCGGCGAGTCGGACCGACACGTCCTTGACCGGGAGCCCGACCGAACCGAGCTTCTGAAGCCCGCTCGGCGGATTCACGCTAACCACGGGCGAGGCCTCCGTCGGCCCGTAGCCTTCGACAAACTGCACGCCGAACCGTTCCTTGAAGGCCGTCAACACCTTCGGCGGGCACGGCGCGCCACCTGTCACGCACAAGCGCATCGTATCAACATTGACGCCTGAGGTATCGCGCACGTTCAGCAGCACGCCGTACATTGCGGGCACTCCCGCGAAGACGGTAATGGCGTGGTCGCCGAATGCCGCCAGCACCTCCGCCGGGTGGAAGCGCGGAAGAAGCACGATATGCGCGCCCAGCAGCAAAGGCAGCACCATGCAGATCGTCGCGCCGAAGGAGTGGAAGAGCGGAAGCACGGTCAGGAAACGGTCATCCGGCGTGATCTCAATCGCCTCGGCGCAGGCCGCCGCGTTGGTTAGTATGTTGCTGTTGCTCAGCATCGCGCCCTTGGGCTGGCCCGTGGTGCCTGACGTGTAGATCAGGACTGCGAGGTCGTCTGGCTCGCGTGTGGGCAGCGGGGTTGACGGCGGGCTCGCGCACAGCGCGCTGAGATCGATGGCTCCGGGGACCTTCGTGTCGCCCCAGATGATCGTTGTCTCCACATCGGGAGCTAGCTCCGGCAATGCGAGCGTCATGTCGTCGAAGACGCTCGCCGCGATCAGCACGGCCGCGCCGGAATCGTTGAGGATGTGCGCGACCTCGCCAGCGCCGAGCAACGTGCTCACAGGCACCACCACGCCGCCGGCGCGGGCGATGGCGAAGTAGCCGATGATGAAGTGGGGGACGTTCGGCATCCACAGAGCGACCCGGTCGCCCGGTTTCACGCCCAGCTCGACCAGCGAGCCGGCGAGGGCTGTGGCGGCGCCGTTGACCTCGGCGTAAGTGAGGGTGGTCTCGCCCGCAGTGACGGCGGGCCGGGAGGGCGTTGCCTCGGCGGACTTGGCGAGGGCGCCCGACAGAGTCATGTTGCTCACGAGGACGTGGCTCCGTGGGAGAGATTCAACCGAACGGGCCTCTCTTCCGCCTCCGTGGGGCAAAAGCCTTCGCGAGGGAAGGAAATGGCTCCCGCACTGACGAACAGGGCCGCGTTTGTCATAGGGTGAGAGGGAAGGAAGCTCGCGCATTGAGAGGCGTTACCTGGCGTTCGATTCTGATCGCGTGTCTCATCATACCCCTGAACGCCTATTGGCTGATCCAGATGGAGGTCGTGCGCTACTCGGCGCATCCGACCACCGTATCGCTGTTGTTCAACACGATTTTCATCCTCATCGTCCTCACCGTCCTCAACGCCCTATTCGCCAAGATGGCGCCAAAGCGGGCCCTGAACCAGGCTGAGCTGCTGACGATCTACGGCATGGTCAGCATCGGCACGTGCATCGCCGGGCATGATGGGCTCCAGGTCCTCGTGCCGATGATCCCGTGGCCATGGCGGTTCGCCGACCCCACGAACAAGTGGGATGAGCTGTTCATGGGCCATTTCCCCGAGTGGCTCACGCTGCGGGATGAGTCGGTGATGGTTGGCTATTTCGAGGGGTCGACGAACCCATACACGTTGGCGATTCTGGGACCGTGGCTGAAGCCGCTGCTGATGTGGGGCCTGTTCGTCGTGTTGCTGATGCTCGTGATGCTGGCTGTGAACTCGGCGCTCCGCAGGCAGTGGCTGGACCGCGAGCACCTCAGTTGTCCGCTGGTGTCCCTGCCGATTGAGATCACGAATCCGAAGGCATCGCTGTTCAAGAACCACATGCTGTGGATCGGCATTGCCGTCGCTGGGGGCATCGATATCTGGAACAGCATATCGTTCCATTACCCGGCGATACCGATGGTGCCTATCGAGCATCAGGATATGAGCATCTACTTCCCCGGGCGCCCGTGGAACGCCATCGGGTGGACGCCCAGATCGCTCTACCCGTTTATGGTGGGTATGGGCGTCCTGATGCCGACGGACTTCCTTTTCTCATGCTGGTTCTTCTATGTCTTCTGGAAGGTTGAGCGGATCGCGGCGCTGGCGCTGGGATGGACGCAGATCCCGAAGTTCCCGTTCATCGCGGAGCAGACATTTGGCGCGTACGCGATGTTCTGCCTGTACGGGCTCTGGACGAGCCGCCGATTCCTGAAGGGGCTCGCCGAAAGCACCATTCGCGGCGCTAGACCGCAGGGAATGGCTCCGACGCATGCTGATGAGTCGTTGCTTGATGATCGGAATGAACCGCTGAGTTACCGAGCAGCGGTGCTGCTGGCGAGTGGCGCGTTCATCGCGCTCGTCTGGTTCAGCTCGCTGGCGGGTATGCGGCTCTGGGTAGCGGTGGTCTTCTTCATCATCTACTTCGGGCTGTCGGTGGCGATCACCCGGATGCGGGCCCAGTTTGGCGCGCCCGTGCATGATCTCCACTGGACGGGACCGGATACGATCATGCCCCTCGTCGGCGGGGCGAGGGCGTTTACCGAGAAAGACCTCTCGGTGATGGGGTACTACTTCTGGTTCAACCGCGCCTATCGCAACCACCCGATGCCTGTCCAGCTTGAAAACTACAAGCTGGCCGACCGTACCGAGACGCCGCTCCGGCCGCAGTTCTGGGCGCAGGTGATCGCCATCGTGGTTGGCGTCGCGTCGGGATTCTGGGCGATGATCCACCTGATGTACAGTTACGGCGCGCGGGCGAAGTCGCGCATGAGCTTCGGTCCGGAGTCATTCAACCAACTTGCCTCGCGGATCGCAGCGCCCGAGGGCCCGAACTGGTGGGCGACAGGTGCGATCGGCGTGGGGCTGGTCTTCACGCTCGTGCTGGAGACGCTCCGGCTGCGTTTCGCTAATTGGCCCTTCCACCCGCTCGGATATGCGATTTCGGGTAGCTGGGAGATGAACCTGGTCTGGATGCCGCTGATGATCGCTTGGCTCCTGAAGATCACGCTATTGCGCTACGGCACCTTCAAGCTGCTTCGCAAGTGCATCCCGTTCTTCCTCGGCCTCATCATCGGGCAGTTCGTGGTGGGGAGCATCGTGAACATCATCAGTATCGCGTTCGGTGTTCCGAGTTATATGTTCTGGCAGTAGGGCCAGGCTCGCCGCGATGCAACTTATTCGGGCCTGGCGGCATCTGTACTGTAGAGACAGAAACCCAACTGAGGAACTACACACTATGCGCCTGCGTCATCTGTTGCCGATCATCGCTCTGCTCGTAACCGTCACTGCGGTAGGCCAAGACATCGAACGGCCCGTTCAGCGAGGGATCAAGACCACTGAACCCGGGGCCGCGATAGCCACCAGCCTGGCCATCTCCATCGATGATATGGCTGGCGCCGCCGAGGCGTTTGTGCGGGCTCTGAATGATCTTCAGCCAATGGCCGAGGCCGAAGGGTTCACGGTTCTGGGCGTCTCGCACATTGCCACGCTTGTATTCGGGATGCCTCAGGACGGGCAGATGCCATTTGAGCTGCGGCTTCTGATCGCCGAGCAGCCGACGCAGGAAGACTACGACGCGGACTACGGCTTCAAGGTGATGGAACTTGCGCCCCAGAAGGTCGCGTATACCTTCCACAAGGGCCCGATGGACGAATCGCAGGGAACGACGATGGGGCTCATCAACTGGGTGATGGAGCAGGAACTGCAGCCTACCGGCGGGCCGGAGTTCGTGATGAACCTGTCGGAAGGTGAAGAGCCGAACGTAGCTGAAATCCGACTTCCCGTGAAGTAACGCAGGGCTTGGAGGCCAGGCATGAAGATGACTCGACTGCTGATCGGCTGCGTCGCCATCGCGGCGCTGGGAAGCGCTGCGTTGGGGCAGGCGCCGGTCCGCGAACTGCAGATGGGTACGAAGACGGCGTCGGGCGGGTATGCGACGACGCTGGACTTCGAGCTACCCGTGAATGACTTCGCGAACGCGGGGGCGACGATCGAGGAGCACGTGAAACTGCTCGACGAGGTGACGAGGGAACTGGGGTTCACGCCCACGGGCACGGCGCACCTCGAACTCGAGATCAGCATGGAGGCGCGCCCTGACGGGATGGTTCAGGCGCACATCAAGTTCTTCATCGCGGAACAGCCGACCGACGAGGAACTTGGGGACGAATTCGACATCGATGTTGTCCAGATCGGGGAGGAGATGGTCGCGTACACGTACCACAAGGGCGGCCTCGACAGCATGGAACAGAGCTTCATGAAGCTCATGCAGTGGGTCTTCGGTCAGCCGCTTGAGATGAACGGGTTCCCCCGGATCGTCGCGAATCTCGGCGACGACGATTTCCCGATCGAAGTGCAAATGCCGGTGAAGCCGGAGTAAGGACGGATGGCATTCGAAGCGTGACAACGGCCGTCCCCGCGCTGAGTGGGGACGGCTTTCCGTTGCTATCGCTCCTTGACGCGTCCATCCCGCACTGCCCGCATTTCCGGGTTGCGCTGCACGTGGGCCCAGAGGGCGGCAGTGATGGCGATGTTGGTGCGCTCATAGTCAATCTTCCCGAAGCGACCAGCCAACTTCATCGATTCGCGCTGCGGGACGTTGTCTTCGGTGACGACCGTGTAGGTGCGTGACCGAGCGATATCGGTGTCGACGACCGTCTTGTCCGTGAACTCGTAGCGGGCGCCGGAGATCTGCACCAGCCATTCTCGCCGCTGTTCCTCCGCCAAGTTGGCCTCGATGATGTCGATCAGTTCCTGCCCCGTCGCCTCGAAGGTCACCAGGACGCGGTTGAACGGCCGATGGTAGTTGACGAGGTCGGTGAGCGTGAGGTCGCCGGGCTTCAGCGGGATGCCGCGCTCGTGACGGTGGTTGCAGATCGCGATGTCCGCGCCGGTGGCTTCGCGCATCGCGTCGGCGATGAAGTTGCCCATGGGGCTCTCGGGCATCTCGACCGTGGGAGGATCAACGACCGTGCCGATCTTGTGGGTTTGGTAGCCCGTTAGCGGGCGGGCATCAAGTGCCGCGACATCTCCACGCCAGGTCCCGGCGGCGCCGGTGAGCCGGATGGTCTTGCCGCGAGGGATGCGGGCGGAGAAGACCCCGCTGCCGTTGACGGCTATCCGGACGGGGCGCGCGAGATCCAGCAACTCCGGATCGGGCGTGATCCACAGCTCGGAGGCATTCATCGCGTCGATCGTGATGCGGTTGTCATTGCCGATGCGCGCCTCGACGACGGCCGGCGGGCCCGGTTGCTCGATGCCGGCGAGTGAGATCCACCATGCTTGGCCATGGATCGGCAGGTAGGCGGCAAAGCTGATGTCGCGCGGGTGAACGTTCAGCTTGTGCTTGAGAAACCAGTCGAAGAGCCTGGGGTAGATCTCAGGCATGAAGTTGCGGTGGTCGGCGCCCGAAATGAGCCACATGTCCGCCGGGCAACCAAGGCTCTGCATGAGCGCCGACAGCGGCTTGGGCCCCGCATCGAGGTAGCCAACCCAATCCGACTCGCCGGAGATAAACCAAAACGGCGTGTGGCGAGCATTGCGGGCGAGTTCGGGGTGCGCGTAGCTGGACGCGAGAGGCGCGACGGCGGCGAAGACATCCGGGTGTCGGAGCGTGAGATACGATGTTCCGGATCCGCCCATCGAGTGACCGGTGAGGTAGATGCGGCGGGGGTCGACGCTGAAGCGCTTTCGCACTTCCTCGAGCACCTGGAAGACGTCATTCTCGCCGACGCCACGGTACTCGGTAATGCCGCGACCGTACGGACAGACGACGATCATTCCGCGTTCATCCGCGGCCTTCGCCATGTTGCCTGCCCCAAAGTCGGGGTGGTCGAAGAGCGTGTTCTCATCGCGTCCCGTCCCGTGGAGCGCGATCACGAGTGGGCGCGGTGACTCGGGCGAGTATGACCCGGGCACGAAGACGCGGTAGGGCTGCTCCGTGCCATCGATCTCCGAACGGTAGGTCAGGTGCATGTCAGGCCCCAGTCACGTCTCTGGCGTCTTCTCGTAGGCCGCCAACTCCACGCTCTCCATTCCGAACCAGGGGCGGTTGCTGACGGGGCCGTCTTCCTCGAGGTTGGTGATGCGGATGCGGTTCGTGCCATCGACGAAGAGAGCGGGGGAGACGTCCCAGCTCGCGCTGCCGAGGACGCACTCCTCGTATGGCGCGACGCCCTCGAATATGGGCTGCTCGTTGAGGTAGACGCCGATCTTCACCTCGGTCTGGCCGCGAACGGGGCACGTCAGGCCGCCCATGGTGAGCGTCATCGGTTCTGAGGGCGCCTTGGCGCACGTGAAGAGCGCCTGCATCGTGCCGGGGCTGCCTGTCTTCTTGGAGTAGACGTAGTTCGCGTCCTTGATATCCACCAACCCGCCGCAGGTGACGTTGTAGCCGTGAAGCGGGGCGCCGCCGCCGCCGAAATCGCGCCCGGTGAAGCGGATGCCGGCCTTGCCCATCTCGCGGATC
>CAZKUN010000135.1:16043-24530 GCA_964555935.1 uncultured Armatimonadia bacterium
GTATGTCGCTACGTAGCCGTTCTTGGCGCTGGCGTGGGAGGAACTCATGCTCGTGCTTGTCACGTCATCGAGGAGGAGCTGCTGCCACTGGGCGGTCTCGGCGTAGTGGACCCGGGCGGTTGCCTCGTCGCCCTCCCGCAGGGATGATTCCGCAGCAATGGCTGAATCAAGGTAGCGCAGCGTGTTGTGCCCGTATTCGAAGAGCTTGCGGTCCTCGGCGACGCGGCCGGCAACGTCGCCTGGGAGGTCGCCCGCCTCAACGCGGTCGAGGATCTTCGCGCACTGATCCGCCGCCGCGAGCATCTCAACAAAATCGGGCCCGTCGCTGTCTTCCGGGCTGGAAGCCTCGTAGCGCATGTGCTTGCGGGTGAAGGGGTTCTCAGCGCCGCTGTTGACCCGCCGCGCGACGCCATACTTCAGCTCCGTCACGTTGCAGAGCATCGTCTCGAGGCTGTCGTAGTAGCGGCGCATGGCGTCTGATGCGGGTCCATAGCGGCCGTCGAAGTAATCGCGGTAGAGCTTGTCTGGGTTGAGCTGGGGATCCCAGAGCGTCTGCGCCATTTGCCAGTTGGTGAGCGCCTTATTGCCCCAGTTCCCGGTGGTGCAGTGCATGTAGTGCATGTGGCGCGCGCCCGTCTGGTAGTAATACGGGATGTCGCTCTGCATGGCGCTCTTGAAGCAGATAGGCAGGCACTTGTAGCCGGAGACGTTGTAGTATTCGCCGATGAAGATCTGGCCCTTGTAGTAGCGGTCCGGATCAACGGCCCACCCTTGGTGGTGTCCGCGGTAGCGCGTGTTGTATTCCGTGCAAGTGGGATCGTCGATGGTATGGACGTAGCATCGAGCGATAGGGAAGAAGGTCGCGATGCAGCCGTCGTAGTCGAAGTCGTCGGGCAAGGGCTTGGTGGGTGGCTCGACGACGTCGGAGTACGCGAGGAACATGATCAGCACGTCGCGATTGAGCCGGCCCTCACTGCGGGCCCCTAGCATCTCCTGTCGGAGCGCGTGGACCAAGGCGAGGTTGCGATCGGTGCGCGTGCCGACCGTCTTGCAGGGCTCGCACTCACACCACTTGCCGGCATCGAGCGTCCAGAAGTTGATGGTATCGGCATCGCGCCAGGTGCCTGAGACCAGGTCCTCGACGAGCTTGCTGGTCAGCTCTTTCGTGGCATCGGCGTTGGAGGTGCAGTAGTTGTCGCCGAACTCGCGCTGGATCTTGGAGCTGCGCTTGCCACCCCGCAGACCGTACCACTCGGGATGGGCCTCGAAGTACGTGAGCTTGCCATCGCCGCTCGTGTCGCCCGGGAAGTCGGGCGGCGCGGTGTAGGGATCGTTTGGCTTGGCCTCGTCGCCATCGAACAGCGGGTGGTTGTAGGGGTATTCGGCGTGAGGCGATAGGAAGCGGTGGATGTGTTGGTGTCCGCCGCACGTGAGCTTGATGCCGCGTTTCTTGAGGGCCGGGTGGTTCAGCTCCGCGTCGGTCCACAGGTTCATCCCGTTGCGCGCCATCCAGTCGAGGAAATCCGCGTTGCCCCGGTCCTCCCAGGCCCAGAACCCTCGCGTCCGGAATGCGGGCGCGTCGGTGATGTTGATGATGGGCAGGCGGTCGATCCGGATGCGCGGGACTTCTTCGTTCTCGCGCCCCGGCGCATACCAACGCACGCCAAGTTCATGAAGGACGCGGTAGGCGCCGTACAGGACGCCGACGCGCGAGCCGCCGACGATGGTCATGACGCGGCGCTTCCGATTCTCGTCAGTGGAGATGCGGAACCCATCTGGATCGAGGTCCTCATCGTGCTCGGGGAAGAACTCAATGAGGTCGCCTAACAGCGCTTCGTTCTCGCTGAACCTGAAGTCGTCGAAGCGCCCGCTGAGGCGGCGCAGGTAGCGCTGGAGTTCAAGCGCTGCGTAGGCGTGCGTGCAAGCGTTGTCGTCGGAGTAATCGCCATCAATCCAGCCGACCTGGTGCTCGCCGAGAGCGGCTTCGCGCACAGATGCGAAGGGCCCCGGATCGACGACGATGCCGATATCGGTCGATCCGGGCGCGGACAGGCCTAGCAGACATGCGAGGGACAGGAGTGGCATCTGGATGGCTCCCTTGCTCCCGACGGTTACTCAGCCGCGAGACTGTAGCAGAGGATCTCTGAGTCGTTCCGGATGTAGATGCTGCGGTTGGCGTAGGCGGGGTGCGTCCACGAGACCAACGCGCCGTTGGTGGCGGTGGAAGGCTCGATGATCTTGGCGCGGTCGATCTCCTCATACCCGTCCGCCGTCATGTTTGCGATGATGAGGTCGCCGTGCTCGGTTGTTAGGAAGAAGCGATTGCCGTTCTTCACCGTGAAGATATTGCCGATCCACGCCCTCATCTCGGGGTCGAGGATCTCCGCCTCCCACAGGCGGGCGCCTGAATCGAGCCGGGCGCAGCGGTAAGTGCCCCGCAGGTCGGCGGCATAGATCAGTCCGTCCTCAAGCCAGGGAATGTTCATCTGCCCGCCGATGCCGAGGTCGCTGGATGCTTCCCAGAGCAGCGTCGCGGCGGGCGCGTCCTGGTCCAACTCGAAGGCGCGCGCGCAATTCCAGCTCATGATGTAGAGCAGATTCCCGTCGAGGCGGGGCATGCCGATGGACATCTCGGCCGTAGGCTTGACGGGCTCGGCCCAGTACAGCTCGCCTGTATCAGGATTCAGCGAGTTGATCGCCTCTCCGTGCCACGCCAGTAGCTGGCGCGCCCCGCCGATGTCGTAGATCACGAGCTGCGCGTAGCCCACGTTCTTGCACGATAGCGAGCGCCAGATCTCCTCGCCCGTGGGCTTGTCGAAAGCCACGACGGCCGTGCCCTCGCCACCCACAAAGGTGATGAGCTTGTCGCCATCGACGACCAGGTGCGTCCCGAAGCCCCAGTCAGGAGTCTCAGCACCGTACTTAGCCACGAGATCGTGCCGCCATACGACGGCGCCGGTGTCGGCCTCCAGACAGATGAGAAGACCCTCCGCGCCCAGGAAGTACACGCGGTCGCCATCGACGTGAGGCGTCATGCGAGGCCCATTGGCGTAGAGCCTCGCGTGGGTGTATGTCACGGCGTGCTCGAAGGTCCACAGCACTTCGCCGTCTGCCTCGTAGAGGCAGAGCAGGCGCTCCGTCCCCGCGCCCCTGGCGCGTTGCCAGTTCTCGTTGGGCGCGCCATGTTCGAGGAACACTGGTGGCTTGTCCTCATCCCGGATGAAGTCCGGCACGAAGACGCGGCCATCCGCCACGGAGGGACCCGCGTAGCCGCCGCCGATGTCCGCTCGCCAGCGGAGCGTTGGGCCGCTCTCGGGGAATGTCCCGAGAATCCCCGTTTCCCGCCACAGGCCGTCGCGCTGAGGCCCGAGCCACTGGGGCCAGTCGTCGGCGCGAGTGCTGGCAGCAAGAGTTGCGAGCACGGCGATGGCGACTGTACGGACGGACATACTCGTGTATGGCATGCTTAACTCCAGGCCGGTTTGTCCCGTGGGGCGGGCATTCTTGCCCGCCGCCGTCGGGAACGACCGCAGGCAAGAATGCCTGCGCCACGGACGGGCTAACGACCGCAGGCAGGAATGCCTGCGCCACGGACGGCTTCATTCGGTGGCGCCTGACCCGCGCCCCCACCAGGGCCAGTCGAGCGGATCGGCTATCAAGCCTTCAGTGTGCGGATTGTCGAAGATATACCCAGCGCGAGCCAGGTAGTCCGCATCGTCGCGGATGATGTGGTCGTATGTCTCGGCTTGCCACAGGGGGCCTTGGCGGCCCACCAGAGCGTTGATCTGCCTGGCAAGCCAACCCTTCAGCGGCCCCAGGATGCGGGAGAGCTGTTCAGCTGAATGGGCGTCGACGATGGGGCGCAAGATGGCATGCACGTGATCCGGCATCACTGTGTAGTCGTAGAGTACATAGCGATCGCCGTCCCAGTGCTTGAGCGCACCCACGACCAACCGGCCGATCTCCGGGACCGTGAGGTCGACCACGGCTGGACGCTGCAGACCGAAGCGCAGGAAATAAGTCGCGCCGGGCTCCTCCCAGTGAGGCAAACGACGCTGCCTGCGTTCGAAGCGAGTGATCCTGTTCTGATCTGAACTGTCGCCCAGCGTAGCTCACCTCGTCTACTCGTGGGGCGGGCATTCCTGCCTGCCGCTGTAGGGAACCCGCAGGCAGGAATGCCTGCGCCACGAGCGGCTTGACATCCGCAGGCAAGAATGCCTGCGCCACGGAGTTGCTTGCTACCGTTTCTTCTTGGACCAGACACCCTCGGCGAGCATGGTGAGAAGAGCGCTGTCCTTGGTATTGAGCGGCAGATCGATGCGCTGACGCAGACGGCTCGATTCGTAAGTTGCGAAGATGAGTTCCGTGCTGCGGAGCGCGCGCCGGGCGGCGAGCATGGGCTCGCGCTTCTTGCCGATGCAGTCGATGGCGTCAGCGATGGCGCAGTCGACGGCCGACATCCCGTGAAGGCCCTCGGAGGTCTTCACTTCCTTCCAGTCCTTCCGGCCCGCGCCGCGGACGCGCAGGTTGGGGGCGTGGTTTGAGATCTCGATCACGCCGAGGTCGCCGGTCAGCCGGATCTCGCAGCCGCCGATGTCGGCATCGTGGCCGGTGATGAGTTGACCACGGACCCCATTGGCATACTTGAAGTAGCTGATCCCCTGGCCCGCGTGAGACAGCTTGAAGACGTCGTGGCCATCGCGACCGTCGATCTGGCCGATGACCCACTCGACGTCGGTCTCGTTGTTCATGAAACAGAGCATGTCGAACCAGTGCGTGCCCCAGTCCATCATGTTCGGGCAGGTGGCCTCCATGCGCTTAAGCTCGCCGATCGTGCCATCGTTGGCGAGTTCTCGGGCTCTCTGGAACGACTCGAGGAATCGGCGCTGGTGGTTGAATGTGAGCTGCACGCCGGCCTTCTCACACGCGGCGGCCATGCGTTGCGCCTCGCCCCATGTGGGAGCCATCGGCTTCTCGCTGTGGATGGCCTTGACGCTGGCCCTCGCGCAGTCCTGAACGATCTTGCAGTGGGTCTCGGGCCAGGTGCAGACGCTGACGATGTCTATATCCATCTCCTTCAGCATATTGCGGTGGTTGGTGTAGAGCGCCTCGGCGCCATACTCCTCGCCAAGAGCGGCGGCGTTCTCGAGCTTGATGTCGGACACGGCGACGAGCTTGGCTCGTGGGTGGACGTGATAGCCGTGGGCGTGGCCCCGGCCCATCCCGCCCCAGTGCCCGTTCGGGCGTTGGCTTCCGGCACCGATGATCGCGGCACGGTAGGTCTTTGGCATGGGGAATCCCTCCAAATGGCGGCCCGCCAAGGGCCGCGCTTTCAACGACAAGACGCGTGTGGATTTCGTTGCAGAGGCGTAGTTCCCTCTGTGGATGACCACACCGCGGATCTGGTTGACAAGGCAGTGCCAATTCGCTATACTGACGCCCGTTCAGCAGTGCCCCCATAGTCTAGCGGTTAGGACGCCGGGTTCTCAATCCGGAAACCGGGGTTCGATTCCCCGTGGGGGTACCAAACAATAGCCAATCCAGACGGCAACCGGGGGTCCGGCTTGCCGTCTGTTCGCCTACCTGGGCACTTACTCATCACTCCGGGTGAGGGCCAGTGAAACGCCAGCTCGGACAGATCGCGGTCGAGATCGCCGAGGGTGACATCACCCGGGCCGACACGGACGCGATCGTGAACGCCGCGAATAACCACCTGTGGATGGGCGCCGGTGTCGCGGGCGCCATCAAACGGGCAGGCGGGGCAGCAGTCGAGAAGGACGCGGTGGCAAAGGGCCGATCCCGGTCGGTAGCGCGATTGAGAGCACGGCCGGCGCTTTGCCCCATAAGTACGTGATCCACGGCGCCGTCATGGGGACCGACTTGGCGACGGATGCATCGTTGATAGCTATGGCGACGAGGTCGTGTCTGGAATTGGCCGAGAAGCTGGGTCTTTCGTCGGTTGCACTTCCTGCCTTCGGCACCGGTGTCGGGGGATTTGGCGTAGGGGAATGCGCAACGATCATGGTAAAAGAACTAGACATTTTCGCAACGGAAGCCACACAGCTCACGCGGGTGGTGTTTGTGCTGTTTGGTGAGGAAGCTTATCGCGCTTTCTATGAGGGTGCGGAGGACGTGCTGGGAAGATAGCCCCACGCAACGAGAGGTATCGCAATGCGCAGCAGCTTGATCATAGCATTTCTCGCAGCAGCGTTGCTTGCCACGAGCGCATGCGCTGACTCGCCGATGATGAAGTCGCTCGATGAGTACGCGCAGATCTGTCGCGAGGTCAAAGCGGTTACCGGTCGCAGCGTTCAGGATATCCAGGGAAGCATGGGCGAGTTCGTTGGTCGGCATGTCGAGATCCGCGGGAAGGTGCTCGGGCGCGCGCATCCCGCCTCGGCAGGAGCCGGTGACGTCAGCGTTCTGCTTCGCTGTGATGACGATAGCTGCTTCATCAATTGCCCGCCCGAGATGGCCGATCTTCGCCCTGGGCGGCGCGTTCGGATGCTGGTTGAACTCCCCGAAGACGCGACCAGGCTTTCTGACGGCCGGCTCAAGGCCGTCACCGAGGACGCGACGCCGACCGGGCCCGCTGACGTAGCTGTCACGGGTGGCCGCGGTGAACCCGTCGTTGAGATCGGCGAGGCGGCCCGCGGCGTGCGCGATCGCGTGCCATGGCTGCCGGCCGATGGCGGAGCGCCCGTTCCGCCGAGAGTCCCTGACAGCGGCGGCAACACGATGGAACCCCTGCCTCAGCCGCGCACGGGTAGCCGGACGGGCAGCGCAACATCGGCTCTGCCACCTGAACTGCGTGGCCTGCCGACTCTCTCGAACCCAAACGGCGGCAGCAAGCCTGCTGCGACGAACTCAGCGGCCGCTCCGCCGCGCATGCCGGGCGTTGGCGCGCAGTACACGCCCGACCAGGCCGCGAAGATCTGGGCGGCCTGGATCCGAGGCATCAACTCGAAACGCACGGACCTCGAGGCGCTGCGAATCGCTCAGTGGACCATCTTTCACTGCTCCAACAACGACCTCGACCATCGGCTGATGTTTGCCGTCATGCGGTACGAGTCGGACTTCAATCCGCGCTGCAGGTCTCACGCGGGCGCGATGGGGCTGACCCAACTCATGCCGTGCAATGTTAAGGACTTCAAGGTCGCGGATCCGTACAGCATCGCGGAGAACATCCGGGGCGGCGTCGAGCATCTCGCCGAGTTCATCCGCAAGTACGAGGGCCGCTCGAACCACGATCAGACGGTCATGGCGCTGGCGTGCTACAACGCCGGGCCTGGCAACGTTGCCAAGTATGGTGGCGTCCCGCCGTTCAAAGAGACCCAAAGCTACGTGCAGAAGGTACCCAAACTGTTCGCCGAACTGGTTCAGCAAGCATATCCGTAGACCGACGGGGCAGCCTCGCCGCAACGATACCTGGGGCTCGTCGGGGGGTTCGGAATGAGGGCGCGGTCAACTGACCGCGCCCTCTCTGTTTATGCTGAGGGAGCGGGGCGCAGTGGCGGGCGGAATTCGGGACGGATGCAGCGGCGAAGGGCCTTGAGGTTTCGCATGTCCGCCTCGACGCTTGCCTCGGGTGTCTCCATCACCATCGGCAGGTGGCGCAGGGCGGGGTGATTCACAATCGCGCGGAAGCCGTCGAGCCCGATCTCGCCCTTCCCGATGTGCCAGTGGCGGTCGACCTTGGAGCCGCGTTCGGTGCGCGAATCGTTCACGTGCAGGAGCGCCAGCATCCCGAGGCCAAAGGCGTCATCAATCTCGTCGAGAGCGGCCTGAAGCCCGGCGGCGGAATCCCAGCCGTATCCGGCGGCGAAACTGTGGGCGGTGTCGATACACGCGGCGAGGCGATCAGGGCGTTTGGCGGCGCTGATGATGTCACCGATCTGCGTGTAGCTGCTGCCGATGCCGTTGCCCATGCCTGCTGAATTCTCAAGCAGGAGCTTCACGGAATCCGGGGCATCCGCGACGGCGGCGTCGACACCCTTGGCGACGCGCTCGATGCACCAGTCGCGGGGCTTGTCGGAGTGTTTGCCGGGACTGCCCAGATGGACCACGACCCCGCGGCATCCCAGTACGGCCGCGTGGCGAAGATCGCGGGCGAGGCGGCGAATGCTGCGCAGGTAGAGCGTCCGATCGGGCGACGCCAGGTTGATGAGGTAACAGGCGTGGACGAAGACGGGTTGGATGTCGTGGTCACGCGTGGCTGCGATCCAGCGCTGTGCGTCCGCGGCCTTGGGTCTGAGCGATTTCCACTGCACGGGCGCGCCGATGAATATCTGCAGCGTCTCGCAACGCCGCTCAAGCGCGCGGGCGAGGGTCCTGTCCCAGCCGCCTTGGGTGGGCACGTGAAATCCGATACGCACGTTGAAACTCCTGAGACGGGGCGCGTGTTGGTCCCCGTGGATGGCGATTGAACCGTATGCTAAAACACCGGCGGCTCGCGGGCGGTTCGCGGGCCTGGTGGGAGACGAGTGC
>CAZKUN010000136.1:0-24486 GCA_964555935.1 uncultured Armatimonadia bacterium
ACCCAGATACTAACACTGAACCTGGACTCGCTTTAGGGGGTAAGGCCAGTCGCCCGATGGGAACCGAATTGCATTTGTGTCGACGCGAGACAGCAACCTTGGCGACATCTACGTCATGAACATTGATGGCACTGAGCCGATGCGGCTGACCGACCATCCTGCACTCGAGACCAGCCCGTGTTGGTCGGGGGACGGCACTCAGATCGCCTTCACTCGAGTGCGAGAGGGCGTGAGTTCTCGGGTGTACATCGTGCCGGCCAACGGAGGGACGCCCCACGAGGTCGTGGCCGCCAACGGATGGGCAGCGGATCCAGCGTGGAATCCGGTGACTGATGAACTGGCATTTGTTCTGTCCAAGGGCAACCGGAATTGGGGCGACATCTGGTTTGCGGATTCCCTGAAGGGGATCATCCTGCGCCGGTGGCGATATCAGGGCCGTGAATCAGGCCTATCATGGTCGGATGACGGGAAGATGGCATGCTGCAGCCACAGCGCTCGTCCCAGCGGCGAACACGCGAATCTGATGGCGTTCATTGTGGACTCAAGCGAGGTCCACAAGATAACCAACTCACAAGCGGCCGATCGCGAACCTGACTGGTGGTCGCCCGCCGAGTGATGCGCCGTCGGACGCAGCCATTGGCAATTAAGAGACCGAGCAGCGAGGGCTGCTCGGTCTCTTAGTTCTGCAAGTGGCATTGGGTGCGCTCGGGGCTAGTCGCGCATGCACTTGGTCCGGCTACTTCCATCGGGCTTCCAGTGCGCGCGCACGCACGAGCAGCAGAACGCGTGCTGGCTGCACTCCGTGTTGGTGCATGGACACGACTCGACATTGATCTCCCTGTTCGGACAGGCGGTCGGGATAGCGATGGGCAGGGACATCGTCGATTCGGGTCGCTTCGTGCCCCTCATGCATGCTGTCTTGGGCCACTGCTCGCTGTTTCGGTGATAGCGCATGCAGTCGCAGCATATCCCGTGCTGGGGACAGCTCTTCTCAGTGCACGGGCACATCTGCTCGTTGAGTTCGTAGTTGGGGCAGTTCACAGTTGCTGCCATGTTCACTCCTCCTGCCATGTAGAGCTGTTCGCAAGCGTGTAAGGTCTATTCGCCGGCGACAACGTCCTGGATGGCCTTGAAGACCTTCTCCGGCGACGGCAGATTCTCGGACTCAAGCGTCTGCGCCATCGGAGGCGGCACATCGCACGCGCCGATGACGGTTACCGCGCCCTTGAGTGCGCTGAAGCACTGGTCGTAGATGACGCGAGCGATGTGTTCGGCGTAGCACCCGGTCTCGGGTGCCTGGCAAAGCACAACTGCCCGCCCCGTCTTCTTGACCGAGTTCACGATGGTTTCCTCATCGAGCGGCACGAGGGTGCGGGGATCGATGAACTCCACCGAGATGCCCGCCTCCTCAGCCATCGCCGCAGCCTTCTCCGCAACGAGAGTCATGGCGCTATAGGCCACCAGAGTTACGTCGGTGCCCTCGCGGCGGACGTTGGCGACGCCCAGAGGAATCGTGTAGTCTTCTTCCGGAGCCTCGCCCTTCTCCACGTAGAGGTTCTGGTGCTCGATGAAGACGACGGGGTCGTCGTCCCGGATCGCGGACTTGAGCAACCCCTTCACATCGTAGACGGTCGATGGCGCAACCACCTTTAGGCCTGGGATCATGGTGACAACGGCCTCGAGACTTTGCGAGTGCTGGCCCGCATACCCCTTGCCGCCTCCGACGGATGTCCGGATGACCATGGGCACCTTGGCCTTGCCGCCGAACATATAGCGCGTCTTCGCAGCCTGGTTGCCGACTTGGTCCATGGCCATCAGGATGAAGTCGATGTACATCAGCTCGACGATCGGCCTCATGCCCGCCATCGCCATGCCTGCGCCCGCGCCGATGATCGCCGCTTCCGAGATCGCTGTGTTGAAGATGCGCTTGCGACCGAGTATGTCGAAGATCCCGCGCGTCGCGCCGAACGCGCCGCCGTAATCAGCAACGTCCTCGCCGAAGAGCACCACGCGCTTGTCGCGGATCATCTCCTCAACGATTGCCTCGGCAACGGCGTGTCGATAGAGGATGCGACCTCGGCGATCTCGCGTCGCGATGCGTGGTTCGGCAAGGAGTTCGCCTTCGGGCGTCGCGAGTTCATCGGCGATCTCACCGGATGTGGTATTGCTGAACAGGCCCTCGTAGATGGTGCTTGGGTCGGGATCGGTGGCATTCGATGCGAAGAGCGTTGCCTCATCGATGCGTCCCAGCATCTTAGCGCGTCGTTCGGCGACCTCGTCACTCGTCAGCAGACCGGCCTCGATGAGGGCCTTCGGATAGGTGATCGTCGGGTCGATGGCCACCCAGGCCTCTTTCTCATCATCGGCCCGGTATGTAGTCCCATCGTCACTGAGGCTGTGTCCCATGTAGCGGTAGTTCAGGCACTCGAGCAGGTACGGACCATTGCCCGCACGGCACCCTTCGGTGGCGCGGGTGATTGCATCGCGCACGGCCAGAGGGTCCATGCCGTTCACGGTCTCGGCATTCATGCTCTCGCGGTTGTATGCGGCTCCACGCTGGGACAGGCGGTCGATGCCCGTAACTTCGCCTGACTGCTGGCCTGTCATGCCGTACTGGTTGTTTTCAATGAGGAAGATGATCGGGAGGCCTTTACCGAACGTGGACTGAAACTGGTCCATGCACGCCATGTTCATCGCCTCGTGAGCGATGCCGTTATTGGTGGCCCCGTCCCCTACGAACGAGACAACGACCCGGTCTTCTCCCTGCCAGAGGCTCGCCATCGCGGCGCCCGTCGCAATGGCGTAGCTCCCGCCGACGATTGCGTTCGCCCCAAGATGCCCGACGTTGAAGTCGGCGATATGCATCCCGCCTCCCCGGCCTCGGCAATAGCCCTCCTCTTTGCCGAACATCTCGGCCATGGTGCGGTTCAGGTGCGCCTGTAGAGCTGCCTCGGCCATTGGGCCGTCGAGGCACGGCGCCTCCTCTGGACCGGCATAGTTCTCGCCGTAGTCGGCGCCATCGACAAAGCTCTGAAGCTCTTGCTCGCCGAGTTCGCGCAGAGCGAAAAACCCCTTGGCGATCGAGTGGCCGTGACCTCGGTGAGTCGAGGTGATGTAGTCGTGGTGATCGAGGGGGGCGATAGCGCCGGCAGCGACACCCTCCTGACCGATCGACAGGTGTGTGGCGCCAATGAACCGCCACCGTGGTAGAAGCTTGCATCGCCCGGACTTCAGCTCCGCGATGCGCTCCTCGAGAAGCCGGATCGCCAGCATGCAGTCGTAAATGGCGATCGCGTCAGCCTGCGTTAGTCCGGCTTTGCACTCGTCCTCAATGCTGCTGTCATACTGAAAGAGCTTGATAGGTGCGGGCTGAATCTCGCCCGTCTCAAAGATGGGAAGTACTCGAATGTCCCTCGGCATGATGCCGTACCTCTCTCCTCTCGCTCGATGCGCCTCTTGTGGGGGGTAGAATGGATATCGTTCAGGCCGTTCCGGAGCGTGTCTCGTCGACAAGTACCGAAGGGCCGATATACCGCGATCATGTGCCGAGCGGGCAGGCGTGCTACTCGCTCGGGTGCGATTCGTCTGGAGGCTTGTCGGACATGCCCACGGCCTCCTTGAGGGCATGCACCTCCGTTGGCCGTAATGGCCGAACGGCTCCCTCCGCCATGTTGCCTATGTGCAGCGATCCGAAGGAGACGCGCCTCAACGCGGCGACGGGGTGTCCCACTGCCGCGCACATGCGTTTGACCTGGTTGTGGCGGCCTTCACGCAACGTGATCTTAAGCGTTGTGTGCCCTCCCGCGCGCCGGTGGACCTTGACCTTAGCCGGTGCGGTTGGTCCATCGTCAAGCTCGACTCGGTTCCGTAGCCGGTTCAGAGCCTCGTCGTCTGGCTGGCCGGCGACGATGACCTCGTAGGCTTTGGGAACGTGGTGCGATGGATGGGCCAGCCTGTGAGCCAAGTCGCCATCATTCGTGAGCAGCAGCAGCCCTGTGGCGTCCCGATCAAGTCGTCCAACAGGATAGATGTAGCGGGCCAAACCGGGATCGACGAGGTCCATGACTGTCTTGCGCCGCCTCGGGTCATTCCTGGTGGTGATGAAGCCGGCGGGCTTGTTCACGAGCAAGTAGACGGCGCTGCGCGCGCGCCCAATCGGACGTCCGTCCACGGTGACGCGGACCTCGCCCGGGTCAACTTTGTGACCGGGGTGGCGGACGACGCTGCCGTCGACGCTCACTCGGCCGTCCTTGATCATCTCGCCGCAGGCGCGTCGCGCTCCGACGCCGGCGCGCGCCAACAGCCTCTGCAGTTGCTCCATGGATTAACAGGGCTCCGAGTATGGCGAGTACGGCAGTGCCCGCCAGGAAGATGCCAGCATGGCTCCTGGCGAAGGCACCCAGCGATTGTGGCATGGGCTCGACGGCGATAAGTGTCGCCCGCGCCTGCGTCCCATCGGCCTTGGAAACGATGAACTCGCCCACGACATCGCCCTCGCTGATGGGCGCCGTAGCGTAGAACTCCGAGACCCGGGGCTGAGGGGTGGGGAAGCCCGCCGGCACGATCACCGAGATGGACGACTTGGGCACTGCCATCACCGCAGGACGCCGACCACCAACGACATGGACCTTCGCCTTGGTCTGCCGTTCCACCACGGGTCGGGCAGAGCGGAAACTTCGGAAGCCCCACTCGATCAAGGCCCGCGCATCGACCCAGCCGCTCTCGCAGTCGAGCACGACGGCCAGCAGCTGCGATCCGCCCTGTGTCGCGCTGCCAATCAGGCAACGCCCAGCTTGTCGAGTATAACCTGTCTTGACCCCGTCCGCCAAGGCCCAGTAGTGTTCGTGATCCCGTCTCATGAAGCGATTCGTGTTGGGGAACGTACGGGTCTGATCCGTCTCGACGCCGGTTCTTCGGTAGTGGACGTCGACTTGCTCGATGCCCACTATCGCGCGGAAGTCCGCCCGCAGCAAAGCGGCGCGGGACACTAGCGACAGGTCACGCGCCGTGCTCACGTGATTTGGGTCGTGGAGACCGTTGGGATTGACGAAGTGGGTGCTCCCCATCTCCAGTTCGGTGGCACGGCTGTTCATGCGGTCGACGAAATCCTCAAGCGTCCCCGCGGCATGCTCCGCGACCGCGACACTGGCGTCATTTGCAGACCGTAGCAGACACGCGAGGAGCAGGTCCCTCAGCGACAGCTGATCCCCAGGCTCGAGGTAGGCCGTCGCCTCACCGATGGCAGCCGCCGTCTCGGAAACGGTGACTGTCTTGTCCACGTCACACATCTCCAGCGCGAGCAGCGCGGTCATGACCTTCGTCAGGCTGGCGGGGAAGCGAACAACATCGGCATCGCGCTCGAAGAGAATCTGCCCCGATGCGACGTCGACGAGGATGGCGCTCTTCGCGCTGATCAGGGAGTCGGACGCCGCAGGTTCATCAGCATGGGCTGCGGTGCGGATGAGGGGTAGGGCTAGCAGAACCCCGGCGCAGAGCATCTGAGCGAATCTGGCAGCGGGACGGGCGAGTCTTGGTGTCATTCGCTAGGTTTCGTCTTGATCACCGTGGTTGGAGTCATCTGTGGGAACGTCATCCGTCTCCGCGGGGACGTCCTCATCTGTCGACTGCGCCTCTATTGCTTCCGACTCCGGCGTCTCCACGACCGCGAGAGCGTCGGCCAAGTCGTTGTTGGGGTCACTCTCGCGCTGATCGGCGGCTTCGGACGGAGCGCCGAAACTGTCCGACTGGGTGGGGGCCTCGTCGACCGCCTCGCTCTCGGTTTCGCCCGTTTGCGAGACGCCGGAGAGGACGCTGGGGGGAGGATTGAGGACTGCTTGGCGCAGGGCTTGGAGGTTCGGCAAGTCCTCTAAATCCTTGAGCCCGAAGGACGACAGGAAGTGGGGCGTCGTGCCATACAGTACCGGACGCCCTGGCGCGTCCTTGCGTCCGATGGTCGTTACCAGGCCCTTTTCCGCCAGTGTTGCCACCGAGTGCTGTGAGTTGACGCCGCGAACGTCGTCGACCTCAGGTCTCGTAATGGGTTGGCGATAGGCGATAATCGCCAGCACTTCCAGCGCTTGCGTGCTGAGACGCGCGGGTACGGGTTGCAGCAGGCGGTGGACGTAGTTTGCATACTCTGGGCGCGTGGCAAGCTGGTAGCCACCGGCCAGGAGAACAAGCTGGAGGCCTCGGCCATTCAGCAAGTCGTGGACAGCCTCCATCGCGCCTTCGACGGCGTCAGCCTCGGCCTCGACGATCTCACCGAGGCGTTGGGTTGACAGCGTCTCCGCGCTGGCGAAGAGCACGCACTCTATTGCTTTGGCTAGTTCCGCGGTACCGTTATCGCTCATTCGTCATCCATAAGGGCGGATGGCCCATCCAACGAGTCCAACGGCGGCACAGAGCCATGCCGCGAGATGAGCCGCATGTATATCTCTCCGTGTGGTGAGTCCTGGGTTACGGTCACGCGGCTGCGTCGGATCAGCTCCAGCACCGCGAGGAAGGTCATGACAATGACGATCCTCGTTGTGGGGAATGCCACCAGGTTGTAGAACGTGAGCCCAGCCTCAGGTCCGTCTGCCAGCATCTCAGTGATCGCATGGATCCGGTCCCGCACCGTCACCGTCTCTCTTGGGACCTGGAGCACCGCATCGTCCGAGGCGCGACTCAGGAGATCCTGAAAGACCGTGACCAAATCGAATACCGAGACGTCGTCGAGCATGATCGGGCCGCTGTGCAGGTCCGGATCAACGTTCTCGGCTCGCAGGTATATCTTCTGGCGCGTCTGCCGAGCATCCTCCAAGGCATCCGCAGCTTCTTTGAACACGCGGTACTCGGCCAGCCGCTTGGCGAGGTCTTCCTGCGGGTCGATTTCGTCCTGCTCCGCGTCCTCATCGACCTCCGCCTCGGTGGCTGGCAGGAGAAGTCTGGATTTGAGCAGGCATAGCGTCGACGCGAGCACCAGGAATTCGCCGCTGACCTCGATATTCAGGTCCGCCATGGCTCCGAGCATCCGCAGGTACTCGCCGGTGATCTCTGCGATGCGCAGCTCGTAGATATCAACTTCCTGGCGCCGCACGAGATGTAGGAGCAGGTCGAGAGGGCCCTCGAATATGGAGATCGTCACTCGGGGTCCGCCGAACAACTCAAGCTGCTCGATTGGGTTGACCTTCGGTTGCACCAGTCTTAAGTCCTTGCTAAGGCGGTTAGATCGTCTGCAGGATTGCGCCGTCGCCCACGACTGTACTCAGCGGTCCCGCACCATTCGCGACATGACACACTCGGCTGCCGATACCAACGATGCATTGTTCGAGTTCGGCGTTGACGTCGCAGAGAGTAGCATCTTGGTCGAGGATGGAGTCGCGAACCGCCGTCGATTCAATGACACAACCGTCACCGATCGAGACATGCGGGCCGATGGTCGAATTAGTGATGCGGCAGTCTCGGCCAACTAGGACTGGCCCCCGAACCTGACACCGCTCCAATACCGACCCCTCGCCCACGGACAAGCTGCCGATGACGTCCGTCTCGATCAGAGCGCCTGCGGAGACCGGTTGCTTGATGGCGTCTAGCATTGAGCGGCTCGCATCCAGGAGGTGGTGGGGCTGGCCCGCGTCCGCCCAGAAGCCCTCATACGTCTCACCACAGACCCCATATGGGTTGCTCAGGAAATTGCTGATGGCGTCTGTGATTTCGAGTTCGCCTCGGGCGCTGGGTGTGGTCTCTCGTATCGCGTCGTAGAAGTTGGGCGGGAAGCCATACAGCCCGGTTATCGCCAGGTTCGATGGCGGGTCCTTCGGCTTCTCCACGAGTTTGGTGATCATCGAGTCGCCGTTGAGAGTCGCAACACCGTACTGCCTGGGGTCATCAACCGCTGCGAGACGCACGAGCCCCGCTGGGTATGACGCGGCAAATTGCTCAACGAAGTTGGTGATGCAATCACCGTACAGCGCGTCGCCCAAGTAGACAAGGAACGGCTGATCCGCAACCAGGTCCTCCGCGGCCAGCAGCGCGTGGGCAATGCCTTTGGCTTCATCCTGCACCGCCCAGCCGACATCCAAGCCGAACTGCGTGCCATCACCCACGTGGCGACGAAGCACGTCGGCGTCGGGGTCGACGATCAGGCCGACCTTCCGGATGCCGGCTTCGCGCACTGCGGCGAAGATGTGGTCCAGCACCGCGACGTTGCACAGCCGTAGCAGCTGCTTGGGGCGGCCAATGGTCAACGGGCGCATCCTCGTGCCTTTGCCGGCACAGAGCACGAGGCAGATCATGTCTTTGGGCTCGATGGTAGGCATTTCAGCGGTCCTCACTCAGCGCGCGTGTCAACCAGCTAGCTGCCGAACGGGGTCGTCAGCAGCGCGAAGATGATGAGTACGGGCAGGCCGACGATGTATCGGGTAACGCCGGACATGATGACAATAATCAGAGCGAATATCCCGAACCGATGGTAGAATTCCTCGACCTTACGGGCCTGGACCAGAGGAAGCAGTCCGATGAGAATGTGTGAGCCGTCGAGCGGATAGATCGGTATCAGGTTGAAGATTCCCAGCACCAGGTTCATGTAGACGATGGCGATCAGGACGATCTCATAGCCCTCGGGCACGATGCCGAACTTCAGCGGGATTGCGAAGGTGGTGGCCGTGATAAAGTTTGACAGCGGCCCCCATAGCGAGACGAGGATGTTGTCCAGGCGAGGTCGCTTGAATAGCGTCGGGTTGACCGGTACGGGCTTTCCCCAGCCGAATCCACCGATGAGGATCATCGTCGTCCCGATTGGGTCGAAGTGTGCGAACGGGTTGAGCGTCACCCGGCCCGCCTGCTCGGCGGTTGGGTCGCCGGCCTTTTGGGCCGCCTTGGCGTGAGCAAACTCGTGAACGGTCAACGCGACGAGTATGGCGATCAAAAAGCTCAGGAACTCCGGCAGGAGTTCGCCGGGCGCCTGAATGAATTGTAGCAATGTGACCATTGGCTGTTTCCTGTGTCAACGCCCGACGGCGCCGGGCCGCTGCCATCGACGAATGGCTCTCACGGCGGCGCGGAGTTGCATGTCCACCTGTGTCTGCCCGGCAAGTTTCGCCCGGCGCGCGCCCTGCAGGCCTATCCTCACAGCAGGTCCGGCAGGTATGCCGGCATCTGCTAAGTCATGCCCCGTGACGTCGGCCTGAGTGCCCTGCACGACGCTGTTGTAGCGCTCGAGTCGTCGTCTCAGAACGGGTCCTCCGCCGAGCCAGAGTCGCACCATATGGCCCGGCCTGGCGGCATGGAGACAAGCATCGAGTCTCGCATCATCGAGTCGCTCTCGCGATGCAAGTTGCTGCGTGAGGTCTGTTGGCCGGGCATCTCCCATACTCAGAACTATGTCGCGGGCGCGCCGATCGAGCGTAAGACGGTCAGCGCACGCCGTGGGACGGCCCTGGGCACATACCGCACCCAGCAGATACGGCCAAGCCTGAGGCCGGGCACGCGTGCCAGCGATGCCTAACGCCGCCAACGCTACGGGCGTCTGCTGAAGCCAGCGCAGCGAGTGCGGGCCCGAACAAGCCCCCGGCATGGCCTGAGTCATCGCCCCAATCTCGTCGAGATGGCGGACTGCTTGGCTCGGGTCTGGCTCCTCCAGCAGCTTGGCAACCTCGGCCCTAATCCTGCTCCCTGTGACAAGCCTCAGCATGTCAGCATCGACGGCCAGCCGCATTCCAGTCCGGGTCTGAGGCTCAATCACAAAGCCCAACCGTGCCGCAAGACGCGCGGCTCGGATGATCCTGGTGGGGTCGTCGGTGAAGCTTCGGTCGTGCAGGACCCGGAGTCTACCCCGGTGCAGATCGTCGGCACCACCACAAGGATCGACGAGGTCGTACGGCTCGCGCAAGGCCAGGTGCAGCGCCATCGCGTTGACGGAGAAGTCTCGCCGGCGAAGGTCGTCGCCGATGGATGCCGACTCGACCGTTGGCAAGTTCGCCGGGGCCGCGTAGGCTTCCTGCCGGGCTGATGCCACATCGATGTGGCCGCCGTCCGGCAGGTCAATTCTGTTGGTCAGAAACTGGCTATCACTCCGCGCTACCCCACCGAGGCGTGCCGCCAGTGCCGTGGAGAAAGCACGGTTGGGGCCCTCGATCGCGATGTCGACGTCAGCGGACGTCGGGCGCCCGAGTAGCAGGTCGCGGACCAGGCCGCCCACCAGATACGCTTGAACCCCGACCTCACTGGCAGCTGACGCGACATGACGGCAAGTGTCGCGGAGAGAGTCGGGCATCCGCTCACAGGCGAGGACCGAGGCTGGCGATGGATTCATGATGCGTGGTTAGGACCGCCGTTACGGCTTCGCTCACGAGGCCTACAGCTTGAGTCGCTCAGACACAACGTCATGCCGGATTAGATCGTCCAGGTCCTCGCGCTCCACGATGACTTCGGCGTTGCCGTCGAGCGTCGTGACCATGGCAGGGCGACAGAAACGGTTGTAGTTTGAGGCCATGGCGTAGTTATAGGCGCCCGTTGAGAAGACGGCGATGACGTCGCCCGGCTCTGCCGTCTGGATGGTCGTGTCGGGCAGCAGCGTGTCCGTCTCGCAGTGCGCGCCGGATATCCGGACGTTCATCGTCGGCGGCTCCCCGGCGCGGTTGGCCACGGCCGCCTCGTATTCTGCATCGTACATGCACGGCCGGGGGTTGTCCGACAGCCCGCCGTCGACCGACACGTAAGTGCGGACGCCGGGCAGCTCCTTGATCACCATTGCTCTGTAGAGCGTGGTGCCGGCCGGGCCCACGATTGACCGGCCAGGCTCAAGCATCAGGCGCGCCTGTGGGAAGTCATGGGTCGCCGTCTGCTCCTCAACCGCAGAGACGATGACATCGGCAAGCTCGCCGACTGATGGGGGCGCATCCTCGTGCGTGTATTGGATGCCCAGTCCGCCGCCGAAGTTGATCTCCTCAACCGTGATGCCAGTCTCCGTGCGGACCTGGTCGGCAAATTCGTAGAGCACCTCTACTGCGCGCCGGTAGGAGTCGAGCCCGAAGAGCTGAGAGCCGATGTGGCAATGGAGACCGCGCAGGTTGATGGCATCTGATTCCGCCGCGAGCTTGACGGCTTGCATCGCCGCGCCGGATGTAACGGCCATGCCGAACTTGCTGTCTTCCTGGCCTGTCTGGATGAACGTGTGAGTTTGGGTCTTGATGCCGGGGCCCACTCGGATCTGAATGTCCGCGGGCGCGCCTCGCCTCGTCGCGACGTCAATGAGGAGTTCAAGCTCCGGGATGGAGTCGACGACGATGCGATTCACTCCGGCGTCGAGGGCCATCTCAAGGTCTGTCGCGGTCTTGCAGTTCCCATGCACGTGGATTCGGTCGGCCGGGAAACCGGCGGTCAGAGCCGTGTGCAGCTCTCCCCGTGACGCGACGTCGAGCGCCATCCCCTCCTGGGCCATCATGCAGCAGACAGCCTGGCAGAGGAGAGCCTTGCCCGCGAATGCGATCTCAACATTGGGGTAACGGCTCTTGAATGCTGACTGGTATGCTCGGCAGTTGCTTCGGATAAGCTCTTCGTCAAGCACGTACAGGGGCGTGCCAAACTCATTCGCGAGATCCACCGCGTCGCAGCCGCCAATCGTGAGGTGGCCGTTCTCGTTGACGTCCTGGGTTCCTAGACGGAGCATTGTAAGTCCTAACCACTCGAGGGATGTCTGGAATCGGCTTCCTGATAGTACGAAGCAGCCCCAAAATAGTTCTGGGGCTGCTGTTCACTAACATTAGTTATTCCGGGCCGCCCGTGAGGGCGCTAGTCGTTGGAGCTGATGATAAGCTCGCCCGTGCTGGAGTTGAAAGACACCGTTACGTCCAGCGTCGCGGCCACGAACTCGAGCGGCAGCATCGTCCGGCCATTGTTGATGTAGGGAGCCAGGACGAGTTCCTCGGCGGTCCCGTTGACGTTCACGACGGGATTGCCGATCTGCAGGTTCATCTCGATGTCCGGATTGACGGCCTTGACGCGCTTGTCAGCGGCGTACCAATAGAGGACGCCGTCGCAGCTCTGGAAGATCTCGCGTAGCGGCGCAATGCTCACTCCGTCGATGACGCTCGGCGCGCTACGAAGCGGGATGAGCTTGCCGTCGAACACGATCTTGACATCGCGGAACCGGGACATGGCCTCGATGTCGAGTTGACCGGGGGTGCCGATCTTGCTGGTGGGCCGGACGTCATCTCCGCGGGGCGGAAGCGCCGCAACGCGGTCGTCGCGAACGTCGCCGGCCGGCCGGTCCGCATAGACAGCTTCGTCCGGAACGGGAGTCGGCGCGAGAACGACCAACGTGTCGCGAGAGATGTCGCCAATCTTCGGCGCGGACGCGACCTCGCCGGGTTCTGCGGTGCGGGCCGGGCCGGCGTCGTGGATCACCTTGGCGATGCGCACCACCTCAGGCGTTGCTGGGGCGATGAGCTTCGGGACGTTGAGTTCGGCGCCATCGCCGACGCGAGGCTGGGCGGCGACTGTCGCCGGCTCGATGGGGACCATCATGGCAGCGTCGGCATCGGCATGTACCTTGGCGACGAGGCCACTCGTTACGGGCTTGCGAGTCTCCGGCACTGCTGCAGCCGCGCGCGCTGGAGGCGCAGCCATCGGTTCGGCAACCGGAGCCGCTACGACCGGAGCGACCTCAACGGGCTTCGGCAATGGGAGGCCGGCTACGGCGGGAGTGCCGGTTCTGGGGCCCGTGGCGGCCGCGACCGTGTCGCGCATGACTGGCGAACTCGACATGCCCGGTGTCGCTCCCGATCGCGCGCCGGCATCAGGCGCCGCTGGCGCGATGATCACAGGCGCGGGGCTGACTGTCGGAACGGCGGCAGGAACAGGTGGTGGGTGGAGGTCGTCGCGCGCCTCGACGGGCTCAACAACGGTCGGCACTTCGCGACCGATGCGGGTCTCGCCCGTTTGGGTGGTGGTGGCCTCGCGGTTTTGGACCACGAAACCTACCTGTGCGCCGCCCTCGTTGTCGTCCGCGTCAAACGCGCGGACCGCAACCACGTGGGGTCCGTCGGCGAGTTTGCGCGAGTCGGTGCGGTACGAGTAGTTGGGGCTGTTCACCATCATCTTCTTGAACGCCCCGTCCAGGTAAAAGACTACCGTGCGGACGCCGACGTTGTCAGTGACGTCCGCCTTGACCTGAACGTCGCCGGAGACGACGGCGCCCTCGGTCGGGTAGTAGATGTCGACGGTAGGTGAGGTGCGATCAGATCCCCCGGGGGCAGGAGCGGGTTGGACGCCGCGCTGCACCTTGATCTGGATGCCGGTGGTCCCGACCGCGCCGCTGGCGTCCATCGCACGAGCGCTGATGCTGTGCATGGATGGCGTGGCGAGCGAGAAGTCCCAGCGGAAGGACTGGCGTCCCTGCCTTTGGGCCTCCTCAAGCCGGAAATCTTTCACGGGCCGGCCGTCGATGTACACCTCGACCCGCACGATCGGACTTGCGCCGTCCGCGGTATACGTGACTTCTATGTCCGCAGTGCCGGCGACGACCGAGTTCTTCGCGGGCTTGGTGATCTCGACTAATGGGGCTGCAACAGCGGCAATCGCGAGGGCGACGACCAGTACGACGACGGCTACTACCAGGGAATAGCCAACAGAACGCGGCTCCCGCATGTGATGGGGCCCCCCCTCATCATTCCCGAGCGAAACCTGGACCCGGCGGCACCCAGGGGCGCTGGCACTCACCTTCGAGTGGGTCGCGCCGCACTTGGCCCGATTCGGTCGGGTGCATACGGACCGGACTGAATGCCTATCGTCAGCACACTCCGATCCATATCATAATCTATCACATCCGCATAGCCTCGTCAACTGTTCAGATCCCGCAAATCTAGCGTTTCCAGGCCTATGTGACGTAGAACTCATAGGCGCGCGCGGCTGTCATTCGTTGACAGTCCTAGCAGGTACCGGTACGATGCTGGCGCGAGTCCAGTGCTCGGCGGCCCAGGGGAACGCGGATGCCTGCGAGTTTCCGCATTCCTGGGGATTCTCGGTTCGGGAGACCAATCAGATGCCCGGCGATGATGCGATCATCCAGGTGGACGACTTGACCCGCGTGTTCAGCACCTACCGCAAAGGGGCGGGACTCATCGGGTCAGTGCGGAGCTTCGTGCGCCGCGAGAAGACGGACAAGGTGGCGGTTGACCGTGTCTCATTTCGGATCGAGCCTGGGGAGATGGTCGGGTTTCTGGGACCCAATGGGGCCGGGAAGACAACGACGCTGAAGCTGCTCTCTGGCATACTCCACCCGACGGATGGGCAGGCGACCGTTCTGGGGCATGTCCCCTGGAAGCGCGAGCCTGCGTTCCAGCGGCGAATTTCGATTGTGATGGGGCAGAAGAACCAGCTCTGGTGGGATCTCCCCGCGCAGGACTCGTTCATACTCAATCGAGACATCTACCAGGTCCCCGAGCGTGAATTCCGGGAGACGCTTGAGGAACTGACCAGCCTGTTTGAGTTGGAGGACCTTACCAGCCAGCCGCTGCGGAAACTGAGTCTGGGTGAGCGGATGAAGTGCGAGCTTATCGGCTCGCTGCTACACCGCCCGGACGTCATCTTCCTGGACGAGCCGACGATCGGGCTCGATGTGGTGACGCAGAAGCGGCTTCGCGACTTCATCGGGTCCTACGGCGAGAGAACGGGCGTCACCATCATACTCACCAGCCACTACATGAGGGACATCGAGGAGCTGTGCAAGCGGGCCATCATCATCGACCACGGGCGCATCATCTTCGACGGTGACCTCAGGCGGCTCGTGCATCAGCACGCGACTCACAAGCTCATCGAGGTCCAGTTCCAGCAGGCAGTGGATGCGGAGCAGCTCGCCAAGTTTGGCGATGTGGACAAGGCAGACGATGGCCAGGCAACGTTACGGGTTGCTCGCGACCGGGTGCCGATCGTGGCCGCGGCGCTGCTCCGCGAATTGCCGGTTATCGACATCGCCATCGAGGAGACGAGCACGGAGGAAGTGATTCGGGCGATCTTCCAGGATCGGGGTGACGAACTGGGCGCGCTGGAGGACGACGCAGAATGAGCGCTGAGACGATCCGCAAGCCGGCCGGAACGGGGCTGCGGAAGTACATCTCAACGGCCGTCTTCAGCGTGCAGGACGCGTTTGCCTACCGTGCGACGGCGATCGTGTGGATGCTTGTCGACTTCGTCCCGTCTGTGGTCATGATCCTCGTGTGGCAAGCCGCTTACCGCGTGCACGATGAGGTCGAGGGTTACAGCCTGCCTGAGATGGTGACCTACTACATCCTCACAGGCATCATCTCGGGAACGCTGACCAGCCACGCCGAGTTCACGATGAACGGGGAGATCCGCGAGGGACGGCTGACGCCGCAACTCGCCCGACCGATCAGTTACCCCATCGCGGTCATGTTCCGCGAGACAGGATGGCTGGTCGCCAAGTTCGTGTTGGGGATTCCCGTCTTCGCCTTGCTCATCTTCCTGTTCCGCCACCAGTTCCTCGCCCCGCAACTCGATCCGCTGCAGTGGCTTGGGTTTGGGATCGTCTTCATCCTGGCACTCGTGCTCCTCTCGCTCGTGGGCGCATGCCTGGGTTGCATCTCGCTCTGGACGGTCGAATCGAGCGGGGTGTTTGAGCTGTTCTGGTCCCTCGGGGGCGTTCTGTCGGGGGCGCTTCTGCCGCTCGAACTCTTGCCTGGCGCGCTGCGCTGGATCGCCGACATCATGCCACACAAGTGGGCGGGCTATTTCCCTGTGCGGGTGCTGATCGGCAAGGTGCCGATGGAGGAGATGTGGCACGGCATCCTGATCCAGCTCGGATGGATCGTCGCGCTGTCGGTGATCCTGGCGATCGCCTGGAAGCTGGGGACGCGGAAGTACGAGGGGTGGGGCGGATGAGGTACTACGCCAAGCTCTGCCTGTCCATCTTCCGCAATTGCGTCTCCCGCGAGATGATGTTCCGCGCCAGCTTCGTGCTCTCGCTCGTGAGCGGCTACGGCTGGAGCCTCGTCATGCTCCTCTTCCTCTCGACGGTTGTCGCGCGGGTACAGTCCCTCGGATCGTGGGAGCAACGCGACATCTACGTGCTCGTGGGCACGTTCATGATCGTGCAGGGCGTGACCCAATTCCTGTTTGAGACGAACATGTGGCGCATCGGCAGCTACGTGCGCGAGGGGACGATGGACTTTATCCTGGTGAAGCCCGTCGACAGCCAGTTCTTCGTGAGCTGTCGGTTCTTGAGGCTGTCGGCCTTGGGCCTTCTGCTGCCGGGCATTGCCTTGGTGGTCGTGGGAGCCAGGCAGCCGTTCGTCTGGCAGGACACGGCGCTCTACGTGGCCGGAACGGTGGCGGGGATCGGCATCCTGTACGCCATATCGTTCATGCTGGCGACGACGAGCATTTGGTTCGTGCGGGCCGAGATGGGCGGGCTGATCTACGGGCTGTTTGACGTGATGAGACTGCCCGCGGACGTTTACCCTCAAGTACTGCGAATCACGTTCACCTACGTCGTGCCGCTCGTGTTTATCGCCAGCGTGCCCGCGCAGATGCTCCAGCATCGGGGCAATCCGCTGACCTCGCTCGCGGGCATGGGGGCGGCGGTGATCTGCATTGTGTTGGCGCGCGCGTTCTGGTTCATCGCGCTAAGGTCGTACTCAAGCACAGGAAGCTGATCGCGACCCGTCGAACGAACCTCGACAGGTGCGAGAGGAGCAGCGGAACATGAGACCCGACTACGATACGGCCCGGGACGAAACCGGATTCACCTATAGCTGTGGGGGAACGCAAGGCGCCCTCCGCCAACTCACGCAGACGCCAATTCGTGACTTCAACCTCGACCCCGCCGCGTGCATCGACGCGTATGAACGCGGGCGTCCGATGCTCCGAGAGATGTTTGGCGAGGATGTGGGGCCTCCGGGGATTGCCACGCCCGCCGTGAGCTATGGCCACGTGAACTGCCTGGGCTCGGAGTTGCTCTTCCCCGAGGGCGGCGAGGTTGCGCACACGCACATCTACGATTCGCTCGAAGAGGGCATCAAAGCCCTCAAGAAGCCGGTGGACTGGGCCTCCGAAGGGATGGCTCCTTTCTTCCTGGAGTTCAGGGAAACGCTCCGTGAGGCGTTCCCTGGCGAGAACGTGGGCCTTTCGTTTGGGGACGAGGGTCCCCTCACCACGGCCTACGAGTTGCGAGGTGATGAGTTCTTCGTTGACATGCTCGACGACACGCCCCTTGCCCAGGAGTTCCTGGAGGTCATGGTCGACAACGTGCTCGACTTCCATCGGTGGCAGTGTGACCTCGACGGGCGGGCGCATGTCAACCCGAACGGTGGCGGCATCTGCGACGACCTCGCCAGCTTCGTTCCGCCGAGGCTTTTCGGGGAACTGGTCGTCCCGTACTGGGACCAGCACTACAGAGGCATCACGACGGGATCGCGGAGCGTTCATGCGGAGGATCTGAGGGCCGAACAGCTCCCATTCCTTGAAGATGTCGGCATCTTCCGGTTCGACCCGTCGATCTCGGAGAAGCTCAACCCGCAGATCATCCGCGACAACTGCCGCGTCCCATTCTACTGGCGGCTGGGTTGCTTCCACTATACGGAGATGAGCTGCCAGGAGGTCGAGGACTTCGTCTATCAATCAGCGGCTGACGGCGCGTGCGGCGTGCTCACGTACGTCGCCGAGAGCATGTGCACGAGCGACGGTGTCGAGAAGGTGCACGCCTACCTGCGGGCGGCGAAGGAGACGAAGCAGTTGATCGAGGCCGGATGCTCGCGCGAGGAGATTGGCGAGCGCGTCTCCGCCGAGGGCAAGGAGAAGCTGTGGGAGGCGTGGTGTGGATTCCTCAGCCCACTGAGTTCGAGGGGTGGGGCGAGGTAAGCGCTATCGCCTCTCCCGTCCCAACCTGACGTACCGTTCCTCCAGGGCCTCGTGCTTGGCCTCCTAGTTCCGTGCCCGCGAGATCGTTTGGTCTCGTTGGCGTCCTCAGACCTATCGAACAGGCAGTTCTCCCCATTGGCTATCTCCGGCTCACAGTGCAGGTGGGGAAGGGACTCCCTTCGCGTGAGGGAAGACATCCGTGATGGGCGGATCCCTAAGGCGTGCGGAAACGGAGTGCGCGGCATGTTCATGGCATCGGTTGTCCTCATTGTCGTCGGTAGCGCGCCGGCCCAGACGGTCCTCGAGCAGCTTCAAGCCGAGACGTCGCCCGCGTTCGCCGAGGGGCATACGCTTCCGCCACTCACGCGGTGGGGCTGGACGATGCCGTATGACGTGCGGGTCGAACTATGCGAGCGGTGGGGCTATGCGCTGGAGTTCGGCGGGTACGTCACTCAGGCGATAGCTGATCGCCTGGACGATCCTGAGAGCGACGAATCGAAGCTCTGCGCGCTGACGGCCGCGGATCCGGATAGGTACCCGTTATGCGTCCTGACGCACCGCGCGCTGGACAAGCCCATCGGTGACCCGTGGTGTCGGGACGAGAACGGTGAGCTGATCGACGAGAAGCAGATTTGGAGTCCAGAAGCGCCCGATGAGGTCTTCGAGGAAGCCGCCACACGCGTCGTCGCGCCGCTCGTGAAGGTTCGCGAGAAGGCCCCGATTGCCATCATCCTCAACGGCGGCGAGTACGCGCTGAGCGTGGAAGGACACCACGCCAAGTACTGGGAGCGCGACCCGAAGGTGATGGCCGCCAAAGGCGAGCGCGAGTGGTTCGACTACATCTCCGAGCGCAAGGCGCGCCAAGAAATGGTCATAACGGATGCTGTCCGCGAGGCGATCCCCGACTGCGGAATGTACCTTTACTACTTCACCGCCGGGAACGAACACCGCAATCGGTACGGCGCGTGGCACACCTGGTGCTGGGAGTACGAGGATATGCGGCCGATCTCGGACCTACCGAACAGCTCCATCTACTACCGGCACTTCAACGATGGCTGGACTGGTGGCAACAACATGCTGGTCCAGGCGCTGAACGGCGTGGCGCAAGAGATTGCCCTCGGCGAGCCCGTGAGCTACAACTGGCTGAACGCGGGATGGCCGAGAGAGAGCCAGGGCGACGAGGCGATCGGCGAGCGGGACCGGTACATGGGCTACCTGAAGTGCTACTACACGGCCGGCATGTTGGGCGGCGTGGCGGGTTACTTCAGCGTGCCCAAAGAGGACGATCCGAACTGGCTCTGGCAGATGACGGCGTTAAGCCGCTGCCACGCGCTCTTCTCCCACCACGAGGACATCCTGCGAAACGGCGACCTCTTGCCTGGCCCGGACAAGCACGTCTGGTCGAAGGACCAGCCCGCCTACGAGTTCCCGACCGGCGACGCCGACGCCCGCGTCGTGGCGAGGAAGCACCGCAAGCGTAACGTGTGGCTCGTGACAGCATGGGCCGCCGGCGGCGATGACCGCGAAGTGACGGTCGAGATCCCCACTCTAGGGACCGTTGACGTTGAGGCGCGGGCGTGTGGCAGCGTGTACCGGGCCACCGTTGAGGGCGGAGAGCCGAGGCTGGTGAGATTGGATGATGACGGGATGTATCCGACGAAGGGGATGTGAATGGCGGTCTTAGAGAGCCCGACAACCGACGCGCCGACGGGGAAGCCGAAGATACTGCGGGCCCTGACGCTCCGCGTCGTGCTGCTGTACGCCATCCTGATGACGGTGGTAATCATCTGGACCGAGTATTCGGTCCTCGTTGTCAACAGCACGAGCTTCAACAGCCTCGCCCCCAGTATCTTGGCGATCTTCATGCTCGCGGCGGTCGTGCTGCTCATCAACCCAACGCTCAAACTCATCCGGCGCGGTTGGCAGCTCGATTCCCGCGAGCTGATCATGCTGTACGCGATGCTGATGGTGTCGTCACCCGTATCGTCAATCGGTCTCGTCCACTTCCTCATCCCCACGATGGCGTCGCGTCCGTATTTCGCCGAGCCGGAGAACCGGTGGAATGAGCTGTTCGGTGGGTTGGTCCCGGACTGGGTTGGTCCGACCGATGAGCTTGTGGTGAAGGGTTTCTGGGAATCGAGCGCGGCGGGGGTGCCGTGGGGCGCGTGGGCCATTCCGCTGGTGGCTTGGGCGATCTTCGCACTGGCGCTCTACTTCACGATGGCGTGTGTCAACACCATCGTGCGCGAGCAGTGGATCCGCCGCGAGAAGCTGACCTTCCCGCTGGTGTACCTGCCGCTCGAGATGACGGGCGACGCGCCCGAGGGGCGGACGCTCAATGCGTTCATGCGCAGCCCGCTGACTTGGATTGGGTTCGCCCTGGCCATCGTCCCCCAATTGATCGCGGGGCTGCACGTGTACTTCCCGCAAGTGCCCGATCTGAAGGTGAAGGCGTTCCCTCTCAGGCCGTACCTGAATGAACCGCCGTGGAACGCGGTTGGGACCTTCAACCTCAGCTTCTACCCGTGCATGATCGGGTACTCATTCCTGCTGACGACAGAGGTCAGTTTCTCCGTCTGGTTCTTCTACCTGCTGACGAAAGCCGAGCGGATTCTCGGTCGAGGCGTCGGGCTTGAGGGGTTCGCGAGCATGGGCCAGTTCCCGTTCGAGTACCACCAGTCTTTCGGCGCGTGGCTGGTGCTCATCTTCTTCGGTCTGTGGATCGGCAAGGCGTACTTCGCCGACGTGCTGAGGGAGGCGTTTCGAGGCAAAGGAGCGCGTCGGCGGCCGGACCAGCCGATGAGTTACCGAACGGCGGCAATAGGCGCGCTAGTTGGATTCGGGGTTATGTGTCTCTTCGCTACGCGGCTGGGGATGTCGCTGTGGCTGGCGGTCCTGTTCTTCGGGGTGCTGTTTGTCCTGCTGCTCGCGCTGACGCGGATCAGGGCCGAAGCCGGCCTTGGCTGTATCAGCGGCCCGCTGCCACTTCAGGACTACCTTGTCGGGATTATCGGGACCGACGGGCTCGGCGCCGCGAATCTCACAGCCGTCCAGCACTTCGAGTGGCTAAGCCGCGAGTTCCGTGGCGCGGCAACCGTCATGCCGTGTCAGCTTGAGGCCTACAAGATGGGTGACACGCGCGGTCTACGAGGGCGAGAGCTGTTCGCCGGCCTGAGCATCGCGGTAGTGTTCACCATGATTGTCGCCGCGTTCTTTACGCTGAAGGTCGCGTACCTGCACGGCGGCGTGGGTCTGAATAGCTGGCGCTTTCTCGACGTGCCTGTCGCCCCCTTCCGGAAGCTCGCCGCGTGGCTGAACGCGGGGCAGGAACGCGATTGGCCGGGCATCGCGGCGGCGCTCATCGGCGGCGCGACGATGGCTGGACTGACGTACATGCGCATCAGCTATGTATGGTGGCCGTGGCACCCCGTCGGCTACGCGCTCACATTCTCCAAGCGGACTGTCCACTGGATCTGGTTCCCGTCGCTGCTCGGCTGGGTGATGAAGACGCTCATCATCAAGTACGGCGGCTTCAAGCTCTACCGGAAGGCCGTGCCGCTCTTCCTGGGGCTGATCCTGGGCGACTTCTTCATCGGCGGCGTGTTCGGCGTGGCCGGAGCGCTGATCCCGAAGCCTGGGTATTGCGTCTTCCCATGACGCGTGGAAAACAGGAGCTTACGATGTTCCGGATCGCCATAGCAGCCGCCGTCATGGCCTGCGCATGTGCTGGCGCCGCCGACTTGCACGTGTCACCCAATGGGGACGACGCCTGGTCAGGGACTCTCGCCGCGCCCAATGCCGGTCGCACTGACGGGCCAAAGGCCACTGTCATTGGCGCGCGGGACGAGATCCGGAAGCAGCGCGCAGGCGGTGAGACCGGATCGGTGGTTGTCACCATCCGCGGCGGCGTGTACCAGATGGGCGAGCCGCTTGTTTTGGAGCCGCGGGATTCGAACGTTGCGTACAGGGCGGCGGATGGCGAGAGCCCCGTGCTCTCCGGCGGCGTGACGATCTTGGGATGGCAGGCCGATGGCGACGGAGTTTGGAGCGCAGATGTGCCGAATGGTCTCGCGTTCCGCCAGTTGTTCGTGAACGGGGAGCGGCGCGCCCGCGCCCGCACGCCCAACGATGGCTGGTTCACAGTCGCCGGCAAGGTCCCTTCGCAGCTTAACCCGGCGACGGGCGAGGATGTCTCGCCCGAGAGGACAGCCTTCGTCTATGAGCCCGGCAGCATCGCAGACTGGGAGTCGCTGAACGAGATCGAAGTCGTGGTCTATCACTCGTGGGAGACGTCGCGGCTCCGCATAGCATCGGTTGACGAAGAGAACCACACCGTCAGCTTCACCGACCCAGCCCACTGGCCATTCGAGCGCTGGGGACCGGGGCAGCGCTACTTCGTTGAGAATGCGCCGGACGCCCTCGACGCGCCCGGCGAATGGTACCTCGATGTCGGCGTCGGGCGCGTGCGATACATCCCTCTGCCCGGAGAGGACATGACCGAGTCGGAAGTTGTCGCGCCCGTGCTGCGCCGCCTTGTCGAACTGCGCGGCGACGCGGCCATCGGCTTGCCCGTTGAGAACGTCACCTTTGACGGGCTGAGCTTTCAGCACCAGGACTGGGAACTCGAGCCGGAGGGGCACAGCGACCCACAAGCCGTGGTGAGCCTTGGCGCGGCGATTGAGGTGGATGGGGCGGCGAACTGCTCGTTCGAGCGCTGCGAGATCGCGCGCGTTGGCGAGCACGCGCTGTGGTACCGGAAGGGGTGCCGCGGCAACCGCGTGATCCAGACCCACCTCCACGACATCGGCGCGGGCGGCGTGCGAATCGGCGAAGCCGCGCCGGCCAAGGTCGACGCGGATGAATCAGTAGGCAACCTGGTCGATAACAACCATATCCACGACTGTGGTCACGTCTACCCGGCGGGCGTTGGCGTGTGGGTCGCCCAGAGCAGCGACAACGTGATTTCCCACAACGAGATCCATGGCATCAACTACTCGGGGATGTCGATCGGCTGGAACTGGAATGACGCGGCCAACCGCACGAAGCGCAATGTGGTTGAGCACAACCACGTGCACCACGTGATGCAGGGCCAGCTCAACGACGGCGGCGCGATCTACACGCTGGGGACTTCACCCGGCAGCATCATCCGCAACAACGTCTTCCACGACATCTGGCCCTACAACCACATCGGCTGGGGCATCTACCTCGACGCGACGACGAACGGGTATCTCGTGGAGAACAACGTCGTCTACAACACGCTCTCCGGCGGACTGATGTATCACAACGGCGGCCACGTCAACGTGGTGCGGAACAACGTGTTCGCCTTCTCGGTTGAGACCGCGCTCTGGCCGTGCTTCATGGAGGACCCCAATACCTTTGAGCGCAATATCGTATACCTGACCCAAGGCCAGCTCTTTATTCCGTTCTCGATTCGATCCGTACAGGAACGCATCGATGCCGGACAGTCGCTCGGTCAGTGGGACAGCAATGTCTACTACTACCCGGGCGTCGACGACGTCCGTTTCCACCGGCGTCGGTTCGAAGATTGGCAGGCGTTGGGTGTGGACGCGAACTCGGTCATCGCGGATCCGAAGTTCGTGGACGCCGACGGCTACGACTTCCGCCTGCAAGACGACTCGCCGGCGCTCGCGCGCGGCTTTGCGCAGATCGACACGAGTGAGGTCGGGCTGTACGGTGACGCGGAGTGGGTCAACGCCCCGAAGATGACTGTCTATCCGAAGACAGTGCTGCCGGCGCCGTCCGGGCCGATCGGGCCGACGCCCCTGGTTGCCGACTTCGAGGGAACGGTTGCCGGCGCCCACCCCACGGGCTGGACCGTGAGCGGCGAAGAGATGACCGCGTCTGTGCGCGTCTCGAATGAGCGCGCCGCGAGCGGCACGCTGAGCCTCAAATTCACCGACGCGCCGGGGCTGTCGCAGATCTGGCAACCGCATATCTTCTACCAGCCGCGTTTCCTCGAGGGCACCGTGATCCAGGCGTTCGATGCCTATCTTGAGCCGGGCGCGCTGTTCTTCACCGAGTGGCGTGACGAGACGGCTCACCCCGAGTGCATTGGACCGACGGTGGAGTTGAGCGGGGATGGGACGGTCAAGGCCTCCGGACGGACACTGACGCGGGTGCCTGCGGAGACATGGCTGCACGTTGAGGTGGAGTGCCCGCTGGGGGATCGGGAGGCCGGATACACGGTGCGGATAGGCCTCATGGGCGAGGCCCCGGAGGTGTTCGAGGACGTCCCGCTCCGCGGCAACGACTTCCAGGAGTTGCACTGGCTGGGGTTCGTGAGCACGGCGGACGATGCGGCCGTGTTCTACATCGATAATGTGAGCATCGAGCCGTTAGGCGGCTAGCCTTGGGGCAAGCCAGCCGTCGGGTTCCAGACGAACGCCCGCTGCCCCCCGCAGGCGATGAGCAACCGGTGCTGCTCGTCCAGCCAGTAGGCGTATGGCAAGATCCCGCGGCCCATCTGCTCGAAACCGTGCAGGCGCGTCGGCTTTCCGCTCAACTCGACCTCGACATCCCCCCAGTACGTAAGCTGTTGCCCCGTCTTCAGAAGATCAAGCTCCTCGAGCATGTCAAATGACAGGGGGTCAGTCGGCCCGAACGGGAGTCGCT
>CAZKUN010000137.1:0-24368 GCA_964555935.1 uncultured Armatimonadia bacterium
GCTGCCGTACATCATGCTGCGCCGCCCGGCGGGATCGAGGCGGTATAGCAGAAGCCTGGGGCCCTCGTTCGTAGGCGGATCGCCGTAGTCGCGCGGGTACTTGAGGCACCAGCGGTTCTCAGCAATGATGCTCTCCTGACCCGGGCCCTGGAAGAAGCGGAGCGCCTGCTTGTGGGTCTCAAGGGGCTGAAGCACCAGGCCGGCGCGCGTGGCGCGCGGCATGTCGGTGTATTGCATCCAGCCGCTTCTGGCGCGGAGGAAGGCCGACACGCTCATCGGGAAGTGGGTGCTCGCGGCGGGGCCACCCATGAGGTCAAACACGCCCCAGGGCTCATACGCTGGTCCGTACAGATCGGGCCAGCCCGCCAGTTGGTGTCCCATCTCGTGCATCATGATCGAGAGGGGGAACATCTCAAGTTCTGACTCGGGCGGGATCTTGTCGATGGTGCCATCGACCGCCGACCCAGGCGCGTTGCGCCACTTGGTGGCCGAGAAGCTGCTGTAGGGCGACGGGAACTTCGACCAGCCGTCATCCCAGAGGTCGCCGAGGTTCATCATCCCCAGCACTTCCTCAAGGCGTGCCCAACCTCGGTTGACGCCGCCCGTGCCCCAGTCCGTGTTCAGGAAGACGAGCATGTCTGGCATGCGCCCGTCTTTGAGTCGGACTTCGTCAAGGGCATCGTCCCCGCCGATGCCATGCCCTCGAAGCGTCTCCGCCACGATCACCGGCCAGCTCTCGCCGAAGGGCTTCATACCGCGCTTCCAGTGAGGTATCTTGGTGATATTGCGCGGGATGCGGACCCACTCCATCACCTCGCCTTCGACCTCAATCCGCCCCTCGCTGACGTCCAGGTAATACTCCCGGACGCTCCCGGACAACGCGCGACCCTCGGGGGTCTGCCGCGGACCGTCGAGGCCGAACATCAGCTCATCGAAATACTCGCGCGAGTAGCGCTCGGGGTGGGGCACGTCCTCGAAGTCGGCCAGGAAGACCTTCAGCACGTAGACCTTCGTGTCGGCCTGCGTGCTCGCAGGCGGCGCGAGCAGCGAACCGATGAGTAGCGCCACCGCGACGGTGGTCCAGCTCGTCCTCATCAAGGAAGCCCTCGTTGTCGTTTGCCTTCGCCGCGTGGGACGCGGTCGCTTGCGCTTCGCCCATTTCCGCCCGGCGCCCTGCACCGGGGCGAGCAAGGAGATCGCCTCTCGGCGCCGGCAGGGGCGTTGGTATAGCATAGCGAAGATCGGTTTTCGGTTCCGCTCCTACGTTCTTGCCGATACCTTACAGGGAGGCCGCACTGTGGATCTCAGATTAAGCCTGTTGGGACTCGGGCTCGTGCTCGCTTGCGGCGGCGAGCTGGGCGCGCAGCGTCCGATCGTGGGCGCGATCCGTTGGGACGGCTGGCACGGCAGCGCGTCTCAAGTGGGCGAGGTTCTGGAGGGGACGCTTGGCCCCAAACGGTATCACCACAGGCTGCCGTTCTTCGCGGAAGTGGTATCAGACACTGAGGTCAGCATCGTCGGCAACACGCAAGAGATCGTGGACGAGGAGATCGCCTACGCGCGCGGGGCGGGCCTCGACTACTGGGCCTTCGTGACCTACCCAGCTGACTACGTGATGAGCGAGCCGCTGAAACTCTACCTTGCCAGCGAGCGGAAGTCGGACATCCATTTCTGTCTGAACCTGCAGGGCGGTTGGGAGGGGGGCGGCGGTCTGGATGCGTGGCCCGAGAAGGTAGAGCGCTATGTGGAGTACTTCCGCGACCCGTGCTACCAGACAGTCCTCGACGGCCGGCCGCTGGTCTACCTTTACTCGCTTGCCGATCTCATCGGCGACGGACGATTCAAGGACTGGCCCGAGGCGCGCCAGGCTTTCGACCAGCTCCGCGCAGCCACGGTCGAAGCAGGCGTGCCTACGCCATATGTGGTGGCTCAGGATTGGACACCTCAGGCTGCGACCGAGGCCATGGAACGATTGGGCTTGGATGCGATCGGCGCCTACGCGCTGGCGGGTGGCGGGATCGAGGCGCCCTACATCGATCTCGCGGCCCATGTGGAGAGTTGGTGGGATGGCGCCAAGGAAGCCGGGGCGCCCGTTGTCCCGCTGGTGATGGCGGGGTGGGATCGGCGGCCGCGCATCGAGCGCCCGCACCCCTGGGAGCCATGGCAGAAGCCGGGCGAGGGCATGGACCGGTATTACGAGTCACCGACGCCCGCCGAACTCGCGACACACTTGGGCCATGCTCTGGAGTGGGTCGCCTCGAACAGCTCAATCGCCGAGGCGAACGCTGTTCTGATCTATGCCTGGAATGAGAACGACGAGGGTGGATGGATCGTGCCGACCTTGGGCGACGGCGCGGCGCGCCTGGACGCTATCGCCGAGGTCTTGCCGGCAGCTGACTGACGTCGGTCATCGAGCGGCTTCCCAAAAGTCGAACCTCACATCAGCCGTGATCGGCGTCCCGAACGGCACCAGGACCCCTTCCGCGTAGGCCCATGACGGCGGCTGCGTGTAGGCCGTGGTGTGGATGTCCGAACTCAGCAAACGACCGTCGGCCAACTCGACCACAATGTAGAATCGGCGGACCTTGAAGGAGTCTCCGCCCGTGCTGTTGATCTCAAGCAGAGCGCGCGCGTCGAGGGCCACGATCGCTTCGGGCGAGAGTGCGACTCGAACATCCTCGCCCCAGCCGCCCCGGCTCTCATCGCCGCTGCCCGAGAGCATCTGGCCGATGTTGACATTGTTGACTGTGAGTTCGCTCACGAACGGGGGGCCTACGTTGAGGCCACAAGCCTGGTAGTAGATCCAGCCTCGCGTGGCGCCGCGGAGCCCGTCGAGCGTCACTCCATCCAGCCGATTAGGGCCGGGCATGTGCTTGAGTTCCGCGGGTTCGCGGTGCAGGGAGAGCCCCAGCATCGGCTCGGAGCGTTCGATCCGCATGTCGGCGAAGCAGGCCCAGTCGCCCACCGCATCGTCGGCCCCGCCCGCATCCCCGATCAGCTTGATCCGGATCGTTTGCCCCGCCCACTGGGTGAGGTCGCCCTCGATGGGCATCCACGTATGTTCCTCCACCAGTTGTCGCGCGATCTCCGTCTCAAAGCCGGCCGCATCGACGACAGCAACCCGGAAGAGAATTCCATCGCCGGCGTTGCTCCCGTCCTGCTGGCCGACCAGGCATCGGAACGTGGCCAAGGGCAGCTCCGGCAGGGCCACCGGATCGTAAAGCGCGTAAGTGTAGCCCACTCCGTCTCCATAGGGCGGGTGCATGAAGATCCCCGCGCGCGTCCGCTCGCCGCACGTCAGGCTCCGCGCGGCAGCGTAGCGTAGCCCCGTTCCTGGCCGGTGGCAGCACGCTCTTTCTCGCCGCGCACGCGCGTGCCGACTTCGGAGTTCTCGGGCACGGTGGCCGAGGCGAGCGTGCCTTTCTCAGCCTTGAGCCACCAGCTTCCGCGATGCTCGGCATGGGACGTGGTGACTGTCAGCGGCAGCTCAGCGATGGACTCATCCTGTGGCTCTTCGAAGGGCAGTTCGATCGGCACCCACTCGTCAGGCGTCAGTCCGACCCGCGCCGAAGCCTCGCCGATTCTGACATCGGTCTCTGTGACCTCGCTTACCCGGCTGCGTAGCGCCAAGTGCAGTTGCGCATCGCCCGCCGCTCGCTCAAGCAACGTAGGCAATGTCAGATCCGCGTCGACGATCGGGGCGATCTCGAAGTCGATCCAGGCGCCCTCAAGCGCGACGAAATGCCGCGTCATCGGCGCCGCGTCGTCGGGGATGAGCACCTCGTGGTTGTCGCGTCCACTTACCACCACGCGCTCGCCGGGCACCACGGTCTTGCGCTTGCATGTCAGTTGGATGGCCGGCGGGGTCTTGGGAGTCAGCCGGTAACTCACCGCGCCCTCAACGGGCGTGATGTTCACGAGGCTCCGGCACAGCCTCGTCTCGACCGGGCCTATGATGTTGCGGTCGTTGTCCAGAGCGACGGCTTCCGCGGCCTGGCCCGCGAGGCTGACGGCCATGCCGTCGCCCGGTGAATAGGGGATGACCTCGGCGCCGCCCTCGCCATCGTAGATCGCGGCGAAGCTGCCGGTCGTGGCTGCCTTGGCGAACCGCGTGAACTCCCCGCGCCCATCGACGAAGACGTGCTCGGGCGTGTCGGCATAGTCCACGCGATGCCCGTCAATCCCGTTGCTGAGGACAAGCAGGACCGGATCGCCACTCTTCATCAAGTAAGCCAGGTAGCCGTTCGGCGCCAGGTCCATGGTGTCCCCGTCGTGAGACAGCGCCCGCAGGACCTTGTTGTCGACCGGGCAGGCCCAGGTCTCGTCGGTGTTGCCGTTGACGATGGTGACGAGCCCGTTGGAGTAGGTCGTTCTGATCTGGCTGCGCTTGTAGTCGCCCGTCGCGACGGCCTGACTCGTTGTAAGCAGAGACCCGTCCGAGTTGGCATACCGGATACTCTCGGCGGTTTCGGCCGCGTAGTGCTTCCCGAGGTGCTGGAGCATGAAGTAACTGCGCGCGGCGCCGGGAATTCTCAGGTCCTGCACGAAGAAGCCGGTGTGCCCGAAGGCGATCGTCGCCGCGAGGAATCTGTCGAGTCTCCGCACGCGCTGATCCCCCACGCCGAATCCCTCATTGTGCGGGTAGAACATCGTCGGCCCGCCCATCCCGAAGCCGACGCCGTGCGGGTGCATCTTGAGCAGATCGAAGTCCACAAGCCAGGGATTGTTGGGGAGCCTCGCCGCCTGGTCCTGACCGTAGCTGCCGTCAGTCAGCCCGAGGTAATACCAGTGCGCGTTGCCCTCGCTGTAGACGGGCCCGTCCCACGTGGCCTTCTGGCTGAGCATGATCTCGCCGTAGGCGTAGAGGGTCGACGCGAAGGTGCCCGCTCCGGGCACGCGGGCATCGAAGTCGGTGTAGTACCAGGGCGGAATGGCGGTATGCACATCACAGTAGGCCGTGCTGAGGTGGAACTTCTCCTCGATGATCGGCGCGAGCCTTGCTTCGATCTCAACGGCGCGGGCCGGCTTCAGGTTGTAGCACCTCGGCCACGACGGCCGGAGCTGACCCTCGGGCGTCCGGGCGACGTAGTTCTCGTCCCAGAATTCGTTGACCGGGGTGACTTCCGTGTAGGTGTTGTAGATGCCGTAGACGTACCCCAGGTCCTGAAGTGCTTTGGCGTACCACGCCTGCGATCCATCGCCTCCCTTTCCCGGCGCCGTGCGCGTGCGGAGCGTGAAGCTCTCGCCCCCGTCGCGCCAGCTGGTCTCGTGATCGGTGATGACGATCTTGTCCATACCGAGCCTTGCCATGCTCGCCCAGTGGGCGTAATCGCTCTCGCGATTCGAGGCGCCATGCGCGACCCACAGTCGGTCGCCCATGACATCGAACCAGGGCGAGCGAGGGTTGGCGATGTTCGGAAGGACGTCCTCGAAGCGTGGGGCGGCGGTTACGAACAGCCGCTCGAAGCAGTCCACGCGCGTGCCATCGGTGCGCGGTTTGCAGATCGCGATGCCGCCGTCGCGCGCTGCCGTCGTCGTCGAGAAGGCTGTCTGCCGCGAGTTCCGAGGCGTTCGAGCGGTAGTAGTCCGGGAGCGCCGACAGGAAGAGGGGCGCCTCGTCAGATCCGACCGTCAGCACCGCCGGCCGCGAGCCCCCATAGGTCAGATAGGGCAGCGTCGTGAGGCGTGGATTGACGACGCCAAGCCCGCTCGCCGCGCCGGGAATCACGCGGCCCACTTGGCCACCGGGGCAGAGCACATCGACGACGAGCGACCGACCCCAAACGCGCAAGATGTACTCCGGCTCCAAGGTCGCCTCGCCGAAGGTGATGCGCCACTTCGCCCGCACGGTCTCGCCATCAATGGCGCAGCTCAGTAGCTCCGCATCGCTTGCGGCTCCGGAGGCGCCCGGCGGCACGACGCCGCCCCCATCGAGAGGGCGAATCGTCTCGCGGCCCGGCTCCATGTACGTCACATCGGTCAGGCATCCCGATTCGGGCACGTAGGCCCAAGTGAAGCCCTTCTTGCCACGGCGTCGCCAGAGGTACTTCCCATCGACGAGCCTTGGCGCGACCGCGTCGGTCGCGTTCAGCGGACCAGGCAATATGGTCTGCTCGCGGGTGGGGAATGGCAACGTGCCAGGCCCGGTATTCGTGCCGGTCTCCTGGCCGGGGAACGGCACCAGGTTGCGCTTTGGGCGGGGCTCGAATTCGTGGGGTGGGAGGGCCTCCTGATACACCGCGAGGTTGGCGAGGTGGATCGTGCGATCGGCGCGGTTCGTGCCGCCTCGGATCTCAATGCGCCGCAGTTGGGGCTGGTCTCCCAACGCCTCGATCTGGGCGGCGGTCAGCTTCCTCTGCATGACCCACCACTCAACCCACCGCACGTGAGTCATGTCCACCGTGACATCCGGGCCGCCAGGCGAGCCGAAGACGACCCAGATGGTGACGGGTGGCGTCGACGTGTCCGGCAAGAAGGCCCAGTTGTTGCCATAGACCCAGAAGCTCACGCAATCGAACCGCGTCGGGGCATCGATCGGCGCAGGTGGAATGAGCCGCACGGTGGGTTCTCCGGCGGCCTCGCGTCGGTACGTCAACTTGGCGGACCGGTCTGCGAACAGCAACTCCTCGTCGCTGAGTTCGAGGGTTGCGATTGCATTCTCGCGCTCCACGGCCCACCCGTCGATATTGTCGAATACCACCGAGTGGGGGGTGTTCGTCTTCGGTACGCCCGGCCCAGACCATTTCATACGGTCGTTGGCTCTGAGCTACGGTCGCGAGCGCGATGAGGATGACAGGAATCGGCATGTGCGAGCGCCTCCAACGGCGGGCAATACAGACATCCACCATTTCGGCGCGCCCTGGTGGTGAGCGTCCCGGGAGACGGGCGCTCGAGGACGTGCGTGACCCAACCGGTCGCGAGTCAGACGACCTGCTGGCGGAGACCACGCGAAGTAGGTGCTCGGCATGCGGGAGACGAAATGCCGGACGGGCGTGTTGTTCGCCCGCGCGGCCACCAGTGCCGGCCCCGCGATCTCCGTCTGGAGGTGCTCCACGATGATGACCGGATGGGTTCTCGTAGCGTGTGTCGCCGGAGTCGGGAGCGCGGCGCGCGCCGCCGAGGCGCCGATCGTGCTCCACGTCGCCCCTGAAGGCCAGGACGCCGGCTCCGGCCGGGCGGACGACCCATTCGCCACGATCACCCGCGCCCGAGACGAGATCCGGGCGCTGAAGACCAACGGGGAGCCGGCGGCTCCGATCACCGTTCGCGTGCACGGCGGACGCTACTTCATCGACGAGACGATTGCCTTCGGCCCGCGGGATTCGGGCACCGCCCAATCCCCGATCACCTACGAGGCCGCTTCAGGCGAGACCCCTGTCCTGTGCGGCGGGAGGCTGATCGAGGGCTTCAAGACCGAGCGCGGCGAGATCATGGTCGCCGACATCCCCGAGGCTCGCGACGGTGGCTGGATCTTCCGTCGGCTGTTCGTCGACGGCGAATCACAGATACGAGCCCGCTACCCGAATGTCGATCCCACTGACCGCTACCGCAAGGGCTTCGCCTATACCGACAAGCCGGTGGGCGGCTTCGGGGCCAGCGTCAGCAACATCCACAACTCCGGCGACTGGATGGAGTACCGCGCCGCCGTCCCCGCCGACGGCGACTACGCGGTGTGGGTCTACTATGGCGCGTTGAACGAGCCGTTTGGCAGAACGGACATGGGCGGACGGACCGCGCTCTCGTTGGATGGCGCCGAACCGATACCGCTAATGGACCTGCCGGACACCGGAGGCTGGAGGCAGCGCGCATGGTCGAGGTCCGCCTCTCTGACGCTGAGTGGCGGCGAGCACGTTCTGCGGTGGACGAACCTGAAGGGCGGGGGCCTGGACCTGGAGGCCTTCGCGCTGACAGATGACCTGGCCTGGCGGGCGGAGGGCACGGAACTCGCCGAGCCCGCGGCCGGCAAGCACGTGGTCGTGATCCAGGCCGAAGACTTCCTGGCCTTCAACGGCAAGCAGTTAAGGGTCGGCCGCACAGGCGGAAGCCGCACGGAGTTCCGCTACCGTGAGGGCGACATCAAGCCCTCGTGGCTCGCCGAGCCCGACCCCGAGGTCCACATCTTCCAGTCCGGCAATTGCCGGGCCTACAAGGAGATCGTGACCCTCGCGACCCTCGATGAAACCACTCGCACGGCTACCTTGTCCGGCCCGGAATGCACCGCCAGTCTGCAGGTCGGAGACCGCTACTTCGTTGAGAACCTTCGGTCGGAACTGGATAGCCCCGGCGAGTGGTATCTTGACACCGTCCGGGGCAGGCTCCACTACTGGCCACACCGGCCACTGACCGACGAGAGCGAGGTCATCGCGCCCGTCGTCAAGCGCCTGATCGAGGTGTCGGCGGATGCGGACAAGGGCGAGAAGATCGAGCACCTGCGCTTCGTAGGCCTCACCATCGAAGACACCGACTACCTCCCCGACGACGGCTGCGCCGGCTGGGGTCTGGGCGATGAAGGGGTCATCCACCTGGTGGGCGCCACGGACTGCAGCATCGAGCGGTGCCGCTTTCGGAACGTCGGCCGAGCCGCGGTCTGCCTGGAGGGGGCGAGAGCAACCGGGTGGTCGGCAATGACATCGTCGGCGGCGCCGAGGGCGGGATTCTGGTGCTCGACTCCGCCCGCAACGAGATCAGCGACAACTACATCCACGACTGTGGACTCGTCTACAAGCATATCGGCGGCGTGGTGCTGCAGGGCGCGGGGGCGTCTGAGAACACGATCGCTCATAACCTCATCCACGAGATGTCGCGTTACGGCATCTCTCTCAAGAATGCCGGCGTCAACAACATCATCGAGTACAACGAACTCTACGATCTCAACACGGAGACCTACGACACGGGCGGCATTGAGGTGACGCAGCAAGATAGGGAGCTTCGCAGCGGCAGCACGATCCGCTTCAACCTGGTGCGCAACGTGATCGGCTATTCATCCGAGAACGGTCGTCCCGTGTATCTTTCGTGGGGGATCTACCTCGACTCCTTCGCAGGCGGCTACGACGTGCACCACAACATCACCATCGGCAACCACGACGGCGGGATCATGCTCCAGGGCGGCAAGGACAACCAAGTCTGGAACAACATCTTCATCGGTAGCGAGCGCACGCAAGGCTACATCTCGAACTTCGCGCGTAACTCGACCGGCCTCGCCCTCGAACGCAACATCTTCTGTTGGGATGCGCCTGGCGCTCGCCTCTTCGCCACGGGGCCGCTCGATGAGACCGTCGTTCGGATCGACGATAACGTCTACTACGCCGGCGGCCACGACATCATCTTCCGCAGTGGCGAGACCTTCGCCGAATGGCGAGAGCGCGGCTTCGACACCCACTCCGTGATCGCCGACCCCGACTTCGTCAGCGCGGCCGCCGGTGACTATTCCCTGAAACCCGGGTCGCCCGCACTGAACCTCGGTTTCGACCCCATCGACACCAACCAGATCGGCCTCCTCACGAAACGAGACGCCCTGCCATAGCCGATTCCGCGGGCGCCGTCGCCCTTCGGGGACCGGCAGGTCGGCGCCGTCGCGTCACGGAAGGACCGACAATGAGCCCCGCACCCCCCCCTGTCGTTGCGTCGTTGGTCGTCGCTGGTGGCAGTTTCCCAGATTGCCGCCCTCGTCGTCGCCGGCGTTGCCGCGGCCCAGGACGAGTGGTTAGCGCCCGACCGTCCCTATCGGCTGGAAATCCAGGCCGACAGCGGCAACAACAGGCGCAGCAATGTGGTCGCTGTCGCCGCGATCGACTGGCCCGAACTCCCGCCGGGCCAAGAACCCTCGCCGCCGAGCTTCAGGCTGTATGAGACCAGTGATGAGGCAACCTCGGCCGTCCCCTGTGACTACGTGTCGGGGAGACTGGTGTGGGTGCTGTCGGGGACGACGCCCGCCCTGACGACGCGCGCCTATCACCTCTACTTCGGCCTGACCGCGGACCAGCCACAGGATGTCGTCGGCAACGCTCTCGCCGCCGGCGAGAAGCCGCCCGGCGTTAACTTGGTGGTGAACGGGGACTTCGAAGCGGAGCCGGCAGACATGCCTCCGGGATGGGAAGTAACCGACGGTGCGTTCATGCCGAGCGAGGAAGTGTCGCTGGCCGCGGGCGAGGGGATGGATGGGTCGGTCGCGCTGCGGCTGAGGACGAAGCTGATGGGCGAGCGGCACCGCGTTGAGTGCGTCGGCGAGTTCTTTCCCGTGAAGCCGGGCGCTCGGTACTTCGGCGGCGGAATGGTGAGACTGCTGCGCTCGGAGAGGGGCTTTGACGGTTCGGGCGGAGCGACCATCGGGCTTCAGTTCTACAGGGCCGACAAGACCCATAACTGGCGGCAACGGCAACTGGTGAGCGCGAAGTTCGTGTCCGGCGCCTGGGCGGCCCTGGAGGATGAGATCGGTATCCGCGCCCCCGATGACACTCCATGGGCGCGGGTGCGCGTCAGCGCCGGCTGGTATGGACCGGCGGAGGCGCTCTTTGACGACATCTCCATCGTCGAGATGCCCGACGGCGGATTGGTAAAGGTCACCGTGGGCGAACTGGCGACGCGAGGGGAGGCGACCCAATGACAACATCCACCATGTTGGTGCGCGGACCCGTTGTGCGGCTGGCAATACTGGTTGCTCTCGGCGGATTGGCCGGTTGCGTGATGGCGCAAGACGATGCCGCGAGGAAGTTCGACTTCGCCGTCGCGGGGGCCGCGGACCAGAGCGTCTGGAGCGACTTCACCGTCGTGGACCGGGATGATGTCTACACGCAGGACATGGGATACGGCTTCGAGCCTGGCGCCGCCGGTCGCGCTCTGGAGGTTGAACGCCAGGATCCGTTGGCGGCGGATTCAGTCCGTCTTGTCGGCGACTTCCGCGTGGACGTCGATCCAGGGAGCTACCGCGTCTACGCGCTGGTGGGGAGTCCCGGGCGGAGCTACGATCAGCTCGCAGTGGCGGATAAGCTGACTTACGGCCTATCGATCCAGGGCGAGGAACTTCGGGCCGCGGAGACCTTCGCCCCGCAAGAGTACCTGAATTATATCTACAGCGGAGTCGACCGCGACTACGTGCCCGGCGAGGACTGGTACGAGCTGTTCGTCAGGCCTCTGTTCGATGAGTACCGCGTGGCGGTGGACGCGCCGGACGGGGAGATTATCGTCACCGGAGATCGAGCCTGGATTGCCGGGCTGGTCATCTTCCCAAGCGGCGATCAGGCCGCCTTTGACGGGTTCGTCGATCAGCTGTCATCGGACCGAGAGACCCACCTCCGCGACGTCGTGTCGTTTGGCACTCCCGAGGAGGTCAAGCGCCAGATCCCCGCGCCCGTGGCCGAGGAGGAGAGCGAGAGAGGCTATCGCCTCTGGTGGCGTCACCCCCTCCGCAACGCGTACCCCGCGACGGAGCCGGAGGCCCACGAACTCGGAGATGGCGAGGCGTTTGCCGCGCGCGGCGAGACCGAGTCCGTCACGCTCGCGGTGCGGGCCCTGAAGCCGATGGCGGGCGTCCGCGTCGTTGCGGGTGAGTTCGCGGCCGACGACGGAAGCGTCATCCCCGCGTCTGCCTTTGAAATCGAGGTCGTCAAGTACTGCTATGGATTCCCGCAGGCGGCATATGGCACCGATTGCACGATCGTGCCCGCGTACCTCAGGCCGGCGGACACGCCCTTTGACATCCCGACCGGCCTGACGCGGCAGTTCTGGATCAGAATCAGCGTGCCGATCGACGCCAAGCCCGGGACGTACCGCGGGAGCTTCAGACTGGAGGGCGATGGACTCACCGTCGGCGAGGCGGCGCTTGATCTCACCGTGCTGGACTTCGAGTTGATCGATGCCTACGACTGCGCCGATTTCTACTATGGTGGGCCGACCATGGCGCTGTGGCACCGTCTGCCCGGCATGAAGGATCTGGTCGAGCCGGAGATCGAGCGGATGCTCCGCTTCATGGCGCGCTACGACCTCGCCCCCAGCGTGGGATACGACCTCTTCAGTTACGTGCAAGGCAAGGCCACAGCGCTCGGGACTCCCCAGCAGCGCATCGAATACGACCTGGAGTCCGTTGAGCGGTTCAAGCGGGTGATGCAACTCTACCTCGACATATTGCCCCGCTCGCGCCCGTTCTACGTGCTGAATCACGTCGTCAGCATCTGGAGCACGGTGGTCCCTTGGGAACGGGATGACCGCGATTGGCAAGTCTCCGATCAGCCGGAGCCGGTTTGGCTCGCGCTGAAGCAGTATCTCGGGGAGGTGCAGGCGCTCCAGCGGGAGACCGGGGCGCCGCCCTTCCGCTATCTTCTCGGCTTCGAGGAAACGAACGGCGGCCAAGACAACATCCTCTGGGACGCGCGGATGCTTGAGAGGGTCGCGGGCTGGTACCCCGATCTCGAACGCGTCACGACCGCGATCAATCCGTATGAGGCCAGGATGGAAGCCCCCCAGGCGAGCGTGTTATGCACGCCCGGGCACGTCGTGCCCTTCGACGACTTGGCCTACCATCCCGCGGATACGCCGGCGCCTCGGCGCGCGGTCTACCAGCCGGATCATCGTTTCAGCTACGGCTTCTTCCTCGCTGCCGTCGGAGCGGAATTCGCTTACCGCGAGCACTTCGCCATGGCGGCCGGCAATCCGTTCAACGCGTTCGACGGCATCGACCAATGCACCAGTTTTCCCTACGCGGCCATGCCCGGACCGGGAGGGCTCTTGCCCACCGTCCTGCTGGAGAACTGTCGCGAGGGCATCGACGACTATCGGTACATCAAGACCCTTGAGGAGAGCATCAAGCGGGCGAAGGAAGGGCCGCCGGCAGCCGCCGAGGCGGCGACCGAGGCCGATGAGTTCCTGCGCCTCCTGCTCGATAGCATCAACCCGGACGGGGACCACTACGTCAACGAGGTTGGCTACTGGGACCCGGAGGTCTTCGACCACTACCGTTGGCAGATCGCGAAGCACATCGAGGCCCTTCGGAAGCGGGCTCGGTGAGGTTGCCGGGCGGCCCGGACGTTGATGCGTGGGGCAGTTGCAGCAGGCGCTGCGTCGACTGATACCGACTCAGAATGAGGTCACTGCGATGGCTACCGACGTGACAATAGGCAGCGAATCCTCCATTGTCGTCGTCGCCGCTCATCCTGACGACGTCAAGAATTGCACGGGCACAATTCTCAGGGCACTTGACCTTGGGGCGGATGTGGCGCTGGTCCAGGTCACTCACGGCGAAGGCCTCGGTGGCGCGACTACCAAGCACGAGGCCGTGGCGATGGGCGCGACGCGCGTGGACGAGTTGATGGCCTTTCTATCGGAGATCGGCGTGGCGGCCAGCCGCACGTTCCTGATCGGCATCCCCAACACTTCCGCTCAGCCACTCGCAGCGCTCCGGGACGACTTCTTCCCGGCTGAAGGGCTCCCGTTCCATGATCCCGTCCTGGCCACGGATCGAGTCATCTACGAGGACGCGTATCGGCCGGGCATGCCCCTCATCGGGGCGCCGCTCGTGTCTGCTCTTGCGGAGTTGCTTGTGGACGCGCGGCCGACGCACGTCATCACCCACCATCCGGCTGATGACCACAGCGACCACAGAGCGACGGCGTTCTTCGTGCGAAGGGCACTGGAGGCCACGACGGGGGAGCCCGAAGTCCTCGGCTCGTTGGTCTACTACAGGCGCCTTGGATGGCCCGTCGAGGGCGACACGTACCTAACTCCGGAGGTCGAGCAATATCCATTTGGTTTCGACATGGGGCGTCTGGAACTCTCCGACGACGAGCGCGCACGCAAGGAGCGCGCCTGCGAGATCTTCGTGCCGACGCTGCCGAGAGACTACATCAACTCCTACATGAAGCAGGATGAGATCTTCTGGCGGCTGTGAGTGGCGGCGTCGTCGGCTCACTTCATGAAGTAGCCAGACACCAGCCAAGTGCCGTCGCTCGTCTTCATTGGGGTGACCGTCTCGACGACGTCGCCGTTCTCGTACGATGCGTCAAACAGAATGACGACGTACTCGCCTTCGGGGGCGCCGGGAATGTCGACCGCATACTGGGTGGTCCTGACCTTGCGCTCCTTGAGCGCTCCCACTTGGCCCCGCACGGCCTTCATCTGCTGCGCCCAAGCGTCTTTGGTTACGGCTTGCTGCACTGCCTCGGCCGCCTGGTCCCAGCTCTCATCGATCTCGTCGTCGTCGATCAGCGCGAGCCACGCCTCGGCGGCCTCGACGGCCTCGGCCTTCGCTGCCGCGTGATCGTCATCCGCGGTAGGTGCTGCCGCGGTGGTCGGTGTCGGTCCGGGCGTCTCCGCCGATTCCTTCGCGCATCCCACGCACATCAGCACAGTTGCCATCAGGGCCAGCCACACGTGAGTCCTCATCGCTTGTTCTCCCGTTGCCGCTGTTTCCGGGCGGATCGGTCGTCCGGCGTTCCGAGTTAAGCCGCACGCCGCTTCCTCACGTCGGCCCTTCGGGCCTTCTGGTCCGGGTGAAAGAGCCATCCTCGGGGAAGGGTCTGAGACAGGCGTGGTGGAAGTCCGTAGCCTCTGTGGACGCGAAATGGAACAGGGCGGCAACGACGGCTTGTGAAAGGGGCGGGCGAATGCTGAGCGAGACATCTCGTTTGCCTGTAGCGCTCGGACTGCTGCTTGTCGGCATCCCGCTTCAGGCCGCACCACCGACATACCCGTGCTATCGACCACCGGTCGCGCCGGCGCTCGACGGCGAGGTCGCTGACGACCCCGCGTGGCAGAGCATCCCGGCGGTGACGGGCTTCTCCGTGCTGGGCGGGACGTATACGCTCCCCAAACAGACTCGCGTTCAGGCATGCTGGGATGGTGACGCGCTCTATGTTGTCATGACCTGCGAGGAGCCCGACGCGCCGGACTTGCAGACCACCGTGGCCGACGGTGGCGCCGCGTGGCTGGACGATGGCGTGGAGATCTTCGTGCAAGCCGCGGGCGCGCCGCAGGCCTTCCAGGTCGTCATCACCGCCGCGGGGGTGCGCGCCAGTGGCAGCGTGGCCCCCGACCTCGCTCAGGTGGCGGTCGGCACCAGGATTGGCGCCGACACGTACTGGGTCGAGGCGCGCATCCCCTTCAGCATCCTTGGCGCGACGCCACAGGTCGGTGATCGCTGGCGCGCCAACTTCTGCCGGAACACGTGGACCACGCGGTCCGGTGGCGACAAGTTTACCAGCTGGGCGCCGCTGACGCGCAGCTTCAATGAGCCCGAGAGCTTCGCCACGCTCGCCTTCGAGGGGCCGCCGGCGGATCCCGCGGAACACACGCGCGTAGCCCATGAACTCAATCTCCCGTATCGCGCGAGCCTGCTGACGCGACTCAGGGCCGCCGCGGCGCGGGAGTCGGACTACGCGGACGCGCTTCGGACGGCCGCGCGGGATGTCGAGTTCGGTCGTCGAGCGCGGACCCTTCGGCGACGTTGGCGTGAGATCGACAGCGCCCTGCGCGACGCCGACATCGTGCCCATCGGCGACCTGCGCCGCACCGTCGGTGGGGCTGACGCGCTTGTGCAGGAATCGTACGACCTGAAGTACGCTTACCTCATCGCCGCGCTGTTGAGGGAGCACTGAGGGTGTCGCGAGTAGCCCTCGAGGAGACGCTCATCATGCGCAAGCTGATGGTCGCTTTTCTGCTGAGTCTAGCGTTTGGAGCCGTCTTCGCGCAGGCGCTGGCAGCCGACACCAACGCCCAGGAAGTGGAGGAGGACAACTCCCTCGCCTCCGACCTTGTCACTCCTCACAAGGACTGGGCGACTGGGTACGCGGGCGGCAAGGTCCGGGCGCTGTTCTTCATCTACACTGGCCCATACGAGGGTGCTTGGGAGGACGCGGGTACGCGAGTGCGCGAGGTCGTGGAACTCCGCCAGCGCTTCGACATCGACGGTGACGCGGTGCTCTTCTGCGGCAAGGGGGAAACTTGGGTCTTCCACGGGCTGAAGCTTGGTCAGGAACGCGCCGAACGGTTGCTTGAGAAGCCGTACGACCTCTACGTCATCGGGGGCTTCGCGTTCGAGCGCCTGCCCGCGAAGATGCAGTATGACATTCTCAAGCAGGTGGCCGAGGGGGCGGGCCTGCTCCGTTGCGGATACCCGGCCGGGGATTTCATGGTGGACCGCCGCCGCATCACGCCCACGCCCGGGTGGCTGGTTGAGGGGATCCCGATGTTGGATGACACGGCCCCGAGTGACTACGCCTTCGCGTATCAACTGGGGAAGGGCCGAGGCGTGTGGCTCAACTACGGCGCCCACGCGCTCACGAAAAGCCACCCCTTCACGTGGCGCGGGCTGACCGAATACGACTACTGGATGCTCCTCGTCGGCAGGGCCGCCTTGTGGGCCGCGTCCCGGGAGAGCGAGGTCTCGGTGGCATCGGTCCTCCCGCCCGAGGGCGCCCGCATCAGTCGCGGCGAGCAGCTTGCCGGCGAGGTCGTTCTTACCACCCGCGCCCAGAAGCCGCTTAAGGCCACCGTGGCCCTCGATCTCCGCCGAGCCGACGATGGACTGGTGACGAGCCTCGGAGAGACGACGGTCACGCTGACCGACGATGAGCCCACTCGCATACCCGTCCAACTCCCGGCGGCCCGTGCCGGTGACTACTTCGTTGACGCTGTCGTCAGCAGCGGCCGTGGAGTCGAGGCCTTCGGCGCTGGATTGGTGGCGGTGGAGAGCGAGTTTGGCATCGCGGAGGTGAGGACCGACGTCAGCTTCGTCGAGCAGGGAGAGAGGATCGGCGGATCGGTCATGCTGCGGGGAGAGATTCCGGCGACCGCCACGCTGCGGGTGGCGATGCGTGACTCGTACGGCCGCGCGCTGAGACAGATGGACGTGGCGCTGGTGAACGGGAAAACCGATTACCCCTTCGCATACCATGCAGACCCGCACGCCACGATTCTGATGAGGGCAACCGCGACGCTGTCTGTTGGGGGCGAGGATGTCGAGACCAAGGAAGCGGAGTTCACCGTCCCCAAGCGTCGTCACGGGCGGCACAACTTCGTGATGTGGGACGCGCCGCTGGATGTCCTCGGCTACTACGCTGTCCGCCAGTTGCGCGAGTCGGGGCAGGACGTCTTCTTGCGGGGCAGCTTCGGCAAGAGCACGCAGCCGCCCACATTGCGCGCCCATGACGCCTCCTTGGTGCCTTACTCCACGCGCATCCTCGATCCGAAGGACGACGACGGTTACATGAAGCCCGTCTGCTGGAACGACGAGCCCGCCGTCACGGAATACGTCCAGCAGATCGTGGACAACCAATCAGCGCTCCGCGAGCAAGGCGTCTACGTCTATTCCCTCGGCGACGAGGGCGTGACGCTCGGTTGCTGCGTTCACCCGGCGTGCATTGCCGCCTATCGCGAATACCTTGCCGCCCAGTACGGCACGATCGAGGCGCTCAACGCCTCCTGGGGCGACGATTACGCGTCCTTCGATGAGGTCGATCTCCTCGACCACAACGACAACATGGAGAACGCGGCGGCCAAGACCAGCTTCCCGCGCTGGTACGACCGCCAGGCCTTTGCGCGCCACAACCTCATGCAGTTTTCCGGTCGCTTCGTCGAGGCGTACAAGGCTCTCGATCCGCAGGCCATCACGGGCTTTGAGGGCACGGGTAAGTTTGGCGATGACTACGACCTGATCCTGGGCATCAACGGCTTCTACGGGCCTTACCCCGGCATCGGCGATGACATCGTTCGGTCGGCCGCGCCGCGCTCGCTCGTCCGTTCGAATTGGATGGGCTACAGCAAGACGGGCGACGCGATCTGCGACGCGGGCTGGCGTATGGCGATGAAGGGTATGAGCAGCATCTGGTATTGGATGTGGTCGGGCATCGGCAACTGGCGTGGGTATCTCCGGCCGACGCTCGATTGCTGGCCGATGATCGAAGACCTCTCCGAGGAGATGCGCCCGATCCGTCAAGGCCTCGGCGATCTGCTGCTGGATTCTGAGATGCTCCACAGCGGGATCGCGGTCCTGTACTCGGTGCCCTCAGCTCTCTCGCACCAGCTTGAGGGCGGGGGCCAGTTCACCAACCCGCACGTCACCCACCGCACGTGGGCTCAACTGACGTATGACCTCGGGCTCGACATCCACTATGTCACGAGCCGCATGCTGACCGACGGCGCGCTCGACACGGGCGAGTTCAAGGCCCTGCTGCTCCCAATGACGCAGGCTCTCGCCCCGGAGGAGACCGCAGCTATCCGGCGCTTCGTCGAGAGCGGAGGCACGGTCATCGCCGACGTGCGACCGGGCATCTACGACGGTCACTGCAAGCCCATGACGCCTGGCGTTCTGGACGACCTCTTCGGTATCGAGCGAACGGGTCGAGGCGCCGGCATCGAGGCGCCCCTCGCGTTGGACGCATCGCTCGACGGCCGCCGGATTCTCGCCGACTTGGGCAGCGTCCGGGTCGACGCGGAGATTGAGGCCGCGACCGCGGGGGCGCTGGCGGAGGTCATCACCGATGACCGGGAAGCGCCCGCGTTGCTCGTGAACACGGTGGGCAAGGGGCGCGCCGTACTGCTCAACTTTCAGCTACCGACTGCCGACCCTCGCGAGCCAAGCACGGCCGCCGCGCGCGAGCTGTTGGCGTCTCTGTACGCCGTCACTGGCGCGGCCGCTCCCATCACTGTTGCGGCTCCCGACGGCGGCCCGCTGCCCCGGACGGAGACCCGCGTGTGGCGCACTGGCGATGGGCTCATCTTTGGTCTGTGGCGGCAGATGGAGAACGCCTGGTTCGGCCCGAAGTCCGGCACGGCCGCCGGGGAGCCCGTTCCGGCCCACGTGGCGCTCCCCTCGCGACTGCATGTCTATGACCTGCGCGCCAAGCGCTACCTCGGGCGGATTTCCGAGATCGAGACGCAACTGCGCTGGGGTCGGGCGAGCTTCTACCTTGCTCTCCCGTATCGCATCGGGGAACTCAACGTGAGTCTCTCTTCGAAGCGGGCGTCGCCCGGCGAGGTCATCGCCGCCACCGTCCGCCTCGGTGTCCCCGCCCGCGCGGAGGAGACGCACGCCGCCTTCATCGAGGTGCTCGATCCTGATGGTCAGGAAATGCTCTGGGGGCGCCAGGTTGTGCTTCTGGAGTCCGGCAAGGGCGAGGTCCGGATAGCCAGCGCCTTCAACGACAAGCCTGGCGACTGGCGCGTCCGCGTGACGGAACTCTTCAGCAACCAGTCCGCCGAAGCACGCTGGACCGTGCAATGAGGGAGGCTGCTTCATGAACGCAAGCAAGGCGTTTCTGCTGACCCTTCCAGTGGTGGTGGGAATGGGACCCTCCGTCGCCCAGGACGTGCAGGCGACAGACACCGGCCCCGAGACCAACACGGCGACGTATGAGTGCGAGTCCGGGCACGAGATCAAGAGACGCCGCGTGACGCTCGACAACGGGTTGCGCCGCTACACGTTCCAATTCCAGGGCTGTCAGGACGCCTCTCACGAGGGGCAGCACCCCTGCAATGAGGGCAACTTCGGCATGCCCGACCCCACCTTGGCCAACTGGTATTGGGGCGGCTTCCTGAAGATCATGGTCAACGGGGCGGACGCGGTCCTCTACGACCGCGAGGACCTCCAGATCACCGAGCGCGGCCCCCGTGGCGGCTTCCAGGTGATGTGGGCCCACCCGGACGCCGAGGTCGGCCTGCGGCTTCTTCTGCCCGACGGCTCCAATCACGTGCTCGCTCACCTCGTCTGGCGACCACGTCCGGGCGCGAAGGTGGAGACCGTCGAGCTGAACATGACCTGTTACCCAAGCTTCTTCACCGCCGCGGGGCAGCGGACGGGCGAGCGCCACTGCCGGACGCCCCGCATGGATGAGGTCGAACCCAACACGCTGGAACTCGTGCCCGTCGAGGATACCTACCTCTACTACTACGACGCCGTGTTCGACGTCGCCAAGGGTGAGGGCAGTGGACCGTGCGCCGCGATGATCGCGCCGGATGCGGTTGAGGGAGGCCGGGTCAGGATCACCGGCTACCCGGTCCACACGGACATCCGCCTCAAGCCGGAGACCGGCGAGGCGCGCTTGGCTTTCTACGACTTCACAGGGCTGACGAATGAGGAAGCCGGCGAGTATCTCACCGCCCACGCGGCCGAGGATCTGGCGGCGCTGCGCGAGACGGACTTCCGTCCGGCGCCGGCGCGCGCGCTGGTGCTGGGTGAGCTACGCGCCGAGGCGCAGGAACTCCTGTCCGATGCCGCCGAGGATGGCGTCGCGCTCAAGCCGCGGGTGGACGAGCTGCTGAGGCGCGTGACCGACCTCAAGGCGCGCGCGGACCAACGCGACTGGCGCGCGGAGGCGGAACTGTCCTCGCTTCTTGTGGACTCCGAGGACTTCTTCTGGAAGCTGCGATCCTTCGCCGTGCTCAATAACCCATGAGCGCGATGACCAAAGCAAGGAGACACATCACGATGAGGCACTGGGCCCTGGTATTGATTGCTGTCGCGACCTGTTCGTCCTCATGCCCGGCCGACATGGTGCTCGCGGGCGCCGGCGTGCCATCGGCGACGGTCGTCGTGGGTGCTGACGCGTCGGAGCAAGCCCGGGGGGCCGCCCAGGAGTTGGCGCGCTACGTAGGTAGGATGACCGGGGCGGAGTTGTCCATCGTTGACGAGGCGCCGGCCTCGGGGCCCAGCGTGCTCGTCGGACAGGCGGCGGCTGGGGATGTGGCCGCACGTCTGAAAGTCGAAATCCCCTCCGGACTCACGTACGAGTTTGACGAGGAGGGCTACATTGTCGTCTGCGAGGGAGACACGCTCATCCTCGCCGGCAACGAGACGGAGCCTTACCAAGGCACGTACTGCGCGGTTTACGAGTTCCTCGAGTCGCTCGGATGCCGGTGGTACTTCCCCGGCGAGTTCGGCGAGGTCGTGCCGTCGCTTGGCCCCATCACGGTCCCCGATCAACGCCGGACCGTGCGGCCGGACTTGCGCGTGCGCGACGCGTGGTACAGCGGACACCTTTCTCAGACCTCGCAACAGAGCCAAGAGTTCGCCACTTGGAAGCGGCGGAACCGCATGTGTCGGTATGGCTTCTGGCTCAACGGTCGGATGGACGAGGCGCGATTCCTGCAGAACCCCGTCGATGACAGCACCTACAAGCTGATGCCGAAGGAGAAGTACTGGGAGAGTCACCCGGAGTACTTTGCGCTCGGGCCGGGCGGGGCTCGCAATGACCGGTTCCTGTGCATGTCCAATCCAGGGGCGTTGCAGGCGGCGGCGGATACGATCGTCGAGCACTTCGAGACTCATCCGGACCACCATGCATTCGCGTTTTCGCCGCCCGACGCGCCAGTTCTGTGTCACTGCCCCGATTGCACGCGGGCGATGAGCGGGGGCGGCTTCGATGGCGAGGGCAATGGTGACGTCAGCGATCCATACTTCCGCTTCGTGTTCGCCCTGGCCGACAAGGTGGGCGAGCGGCTCCCGGATCGCTGGCTGACGACGATGGCTTACTACAACCGCTGCCGGCCTCCCCAGGGCATCGAGAAGAAACACCCGAACGTGCTGCTGCAACTCGCCTCCATCCAGCAGTGCAGCGTCCACTCGTACGCGCAGGACCGCTGTTGGTCGAGGCGTCAGTACGGCCAGATGCTCCGGCAATGGTCCGACCTCACGGAGGGGCAGGTCTTCTACGAGTACGCGCCACATGATTGGTCGCATCTCCAGCGCCCAGCCTGGCGATCGAGTGGCATCGCCGACGACTACCGTCTGCTGAAGCGCCTCGGTGGCTGGGGCTACAGCAACGAGGGCCAGATGGCGTGGATGTCGACGGGGCTGAACTACTACACGCGCGCGCAACTGGCGTGGGACGTCAAGACCGACCCGAAGGCGCTGGTCAAGGACTTCTGCGAGCGCTTCTTCGGCCCCGCCGAGCATCCGATGCATCGTTACTACACGACCGTCGAGGACGCGCTCCGCGAGACGAACACGCACGCCCTGAGCGGTCCGCCGGACGACATCTTCGCGATCCTCCCGCGGGCGATGCTGGACAAGTGCGCGGGTTGGCTGGACGAGGCGGGCGCTCTCGCGAATGAGGAGCCTTATCGCGCTCGCGTGGCGGCCTTCCGCGTTCACTTCGACCGGCTCGACGCGTATGAGCGGGCACGTGGGGGAATGGCCCGGGCGGACTACGCCGACGCGGCCCTCTGGGCCGACAGGATGACTGAGGCCGTGGACCTGATGGGCGATACGGCTCTGCTGCAAGATGCCGGCCCGTGGGGCGGCAAGTTGTCGGGCGCCGGTGTCGGTGGCTTCGCGCGCGAACTCATTCCTTGGGTGGATGGAACGAAGGGTACGCTCTTGGCCGCCCTGCCCGCCGACGCCGGTTTCCGCGCCGACCCGGCCGGCGACGGCGTCGTCGGACGCTGGTACCGTAGTGGCGCCGGAGGCGATTGGCGACGGATCAGCATGACATCGGCCTGGTACAACCAGGGCGTGGTCACCCCGCAGGGCCGCCACTACGTTGGCGTGGGTTGGTATCGCGTGAGTGTGAAGCTGACCGGCGCGCCACAGGGCGCCGTCCGCGTCCTGTTCCCCGAGTTCAAGGGGTCTGGCGTGTGGGTCTGGTGCAATGAGGCATACGCGGGCTACGCCGCGGCAGGCGCTGAGACGCCGCTCACGGTCGACCTCTCCGGCCTGCTGGAGCGCGGGGGAAACCGGATCGTCTTCCGCGTGCGCGGCGAGGGCGGGCTGTCGCTCCCGCCGTTCTTGTTCGCTCCGGCGAATGAGGGCGACTTCCTCGACAACCGCACCGAACTCCGCGTGCTGCCGGCGAGCTGGCTGTTTCGGACCGATCCGGAGGCGGAGGGTGAGCAGAACGGCTGGCACCTGCCCGATGCCGACGAAGGCGATTGGCGGGCCATTCCCGTGCCCGCTGAATGGGGCGAGACGTGGGTCGGCGACTACGACGGCGACGCGTGGTACCGGACGCGGTTCACGATCCCTGAATCGGCGGAGGGCGGCCGGCTTGTCTTGCGTTTTGACGCGGTCGATGAGGAGGCCTGGGTGTACCTCAACGGCCGGCTGATCGGCGAGAGCACCGAGGCGTCGACCGGCAAGACGGTCCACCAGATCTGGGACCAGCCCTTTGACGTCGAACTCACCGATGCACAGACCGGCGTCGAGCACGTCCTGGCCGTGCGAGTGCGGGACTCACTGATGGCCGGCGGGATCTACAAGGCGGTCCGGCTGTATGAACTCCCTTGAGCCGCCTCGCCGGAAGGTCGCGGGCCCTCTACCCCGCGTGGGAGAGCAATATGCGAATGATCGCCCTGACAATCATGGGAGGCGTGTTAGCTATGGGTGTTGCGAGAGGCGCGCTGTATGAACCCGCGGCCGCTCCGTTTGCCGAAGTCGCTGTTGACGGTGAGTCCCGGGCGGAAATCGTTGTCCCGGATCAGGCCACCGACCTCGAGCAGTTCGCGGCGGAAGAGCTGCGAGTCTATCTCGAGCGGATCTCCGGCGCGTCGTTGCCCATTCGCGCGGAAGGCGACGGCGACGAGGCCGCCTACTCGTTTTTCTTGGGCGCCACGCGGGATGCCACTCGCGCGGGGATCGAACCAAGCGAGCAGCAGATGGGACGCGACGGATTTGCGCTGCGGTCCGTGCCGGGCGGACTCATCGCGGTGGGGCAGGGCGATCTCGGCACGGTCTTTGGCGTCTACGAGTTGCTGGAGCGCTACTTCGACGTCCGCTGGTTCATGCCCGGAGAGATCGGCGAGCACGTGCCGGTGCAAGAGACTTTGCGAATGGGGCAAGTAGACCTCGTCTGCAAACCCTCTTTCCGCGTCCGGTGGGTGGGCACGGGCGAGTGGCCGCTGCGCCAGCGCATGAACGCCTACGTGAAGGCCGGCGACAGCGATGTGGGCATCAACTGGAAGTGGCATTTCCACACGTTCATCAGGCTGATCCCGCCCGAGACCTACCACGCCGAGCACCCGGAGTATTTCGCGCTCGTCAACGGCGAGCGGAAGGTCACTGACAGCAAGAGCCACGGCAATCAGCTCTGCACCTCAAACCCGGACGTGATCCGGGAGGTCGCCAAGAACCTGAACGCGGTTCTCGACGACGAGCCGGACATCGAGATCATCACGCTGTCCCCGAACGATGGTGGCGGCTTCTGCGAGTGTGACGAGTGCCGGGCTCTGGACGAGCCCGATCGGGACTGGTTCGCGCGGTACTCGCGACGGCTGGCGATCTTCAACAACGAAGTGGCGGAACTCATCGCCCAGCAGCACCCGGAGGTGCTCATCAAGGTCGGCGCCTATGCCATGTACGCGCGTCCGCCGCTGGACGAGGACTACCGGCCCGAGTGGCCTTACCCCCTAAAGCGAGTCCAGGTTCAGTGTTAGTATCTGGGTGTACC
>CAZKUN010000138.1:0-17731 GCA_964555935.1 uncultured Armatimonadia bacterium
GGCTGACTGCTCAGCCAACGCCGGGGCGCCCAGTTCCATATGGGCAATCCCGGCTTGAACTGCTTCTTACCCTTGTCGTTCTTGAGGATCAGCTCTGGCTTGCCATTGGCGTCCAGGCCCAGGGCCGCTCGGACCGCGAGGTTCTGGTCCAGGAGCTGGATGTTCGGCGATCCATCGGCTTCCAGGCCGATCAGCGCGCGATAGGTGCCATTGCTGTCGATCATGGCAATGGAGAGACTGCCGTCGGGTGCGATCGTCAGCCCCAAGCGCGTGTTCGTGTCGGGGCCGAGTAGATCAAGCTGCGGGTTGCCGTCCTCCTGCAATCCCAGAACAGCGCGCGGGCGCTGGCTCGTGTCCCAGAGAGCTAGCTCGGGCTGGCCGAAAGCGTTCATCCGCAAGGCGCCGCGCGGGCAATTCTGGTTGTCGACGAGGCGGAATTCGTTGGCCTCGATGACGTTGAGATTCACCGGGGCCGGCGGCGGGCATCCGCAGGTCGCCGGGTGATTCGGGCAGACGCCTGGTTGTGGCGCGGCGACTGTCGCGCAGCCGCAGTTGTTGGGGTGGCCCTGGCATACCGACTGAATCGGAGCCACGACAACCGGAGGCTGCGGCTGCGGCGCCACGGGCTGCGGTGGAACGACGACAGCGGGCGGTTGCGGCTGCGGCGCGGGTTGCGGCGCAACCTGGATCGGCTTCGGAGCCGTGACCGCCGCGGTCCTGGTGGCGTAGACGCAGTCGATGGCATCCTTGACGGGTTTCACCAGTACCTGGAGAAAGACCGTGTCGCCATCCTTAATGTAGTCGGGCAACGTCAGCGTGGTGCATCCCTCGCCTCGACGCTCCAGGTTTGTGGTGAGGAGCGCTAGATCCTCGGAGTGGAACTCGCCATCAATCTTGGGAAAGATCGTGTACGTGACGCACGGCTTCCCATCGTCGATGCTTGTCTGCACCCCGAACTCGTCGTCGCTGCAGAACCCAACTCCAACCGTGCCGACCTGCGGGGACCCGGCCGGCGGGGCCGCACCCTCACCGTTCCATAGGTACAGCGGCAGAATCAGTCGTCCGTCCGCGTTCCAATCGGCCGCCATTGCGCCGGTGGCCAGTAGAGACAGTAACAGCACTGACACGCAGAGAATTCTCATACCGAAACAACTCCCCCCCTGCTAGTTGGTAAACCTAGCTTCTAACGAGCGAAACACCCGTTTCGGTGGTGCTAGTTCGTGTTCCTGTATGGTGTTTGATGAATTTACACTTTCGTAACGATAGTTTCACGGCGCCGTGGTAGGCGTTCTGTGGCCCCAGAGGTCGCCAAGCCCGGACGGCGAACTCGCCTCAGCGACATTGACACCAGACTTCGCTACGAGGATGAACCCATGTCAGGCAAGCCGCTGACCGCCGCCATCGTTGGAGCTGGACACCGCTCAGTGCTGTACGCCTCGCTCTCGAAATCTCAGCCGGAAAAGCTGCAGGTCGTCGCCGTGGCCGAGCCCGATGACACGCGGCGCAACAAGACGGCGGCCGACTATGGCCTGGCTCCGGAGAGCTGTTTCCTCACGGCCGAGGAGATGGCCGCGCAGCCGGCATTGGCGGATGTGGCCATCAACGGGACGATGGACAGGGACCATGTTCCGACGACGCTGCCCCTGCTTGAGCGCGGATATGACGTGCTCCTGGAGAAGCCGATTGCGCCGACGCGGGAGGAGCTGCTGTCGCTGGTGGACGCGGTGAAGCGGACCGGGCGCAAGGTGGTGGTCTGTCACGTGCTGCGGTACGCTCCCTTCTACGTGGCGATCCGCGAGCGGATTGCCGCCGGCGAGATCGGGGACGTTGTCAGCATGTCTACCGCCGAGAACGTGAGCTATCACCACATGGCTGTCGGGTTCGTCCGGGGTAAGTGGAATCGCCACGAGACTTCGAACCCCATGCTGATGGCGAAGTGCTGCCACGACCTCGACTTGATCACCTGGATGAAGAGCGGAATCCCGCCGGCTCGAGTCTCGAGCTTCGGCGGGATCATGCACTTCAAGCCGGAGATGGCTCCCGAGGGCGCGGGGACGAGGTGTCTCGTCGACTGCGAGATCGAGGATACGTGCGACTACTCAGCCAAGAAGCACTACATCGACATGGGGATTTGGGGTTACTACGCGTGGGAGTGCATCGAACACCTCGGCGAGACGACGGAGCAGCAGAGAATCGAATCGCTGAAGACCGACAACCCGCTGGGCCGCTGCGTCTGGCATAGCGACAACACGGTCGTCGATCACCAGTGCGTCGGGATTGAGTTTGAGGATGGGTGCACGGCGACCCACACGATGACAGGTGGGACATCGAAGCCATGCCGGTCGATCCACGTGATCGGCACCAAGGGCGAGATCCAGGGGACGATGGAGGACGGCTCAATAGTCGTTCGTCGGCCCGACGCGCGCAAGGGTCACGAGTTCATAGAGGAGCCGGTGGACCTGAACGCATCGCGCGACATGCACGGCGGCGGCGACATGCGTCTCGTTGAGGATTTCTTGCGCGTGGTGAGGGGCGAACCGGCGTCGCTGTCGACTACTGATCTGATGGATTCAGTCAATGGGCACATGATCGCCTTCGCCGCTGATCTGGCAATGAACGAGCGGCGGACGGTGGAGATCAGCGAGCTGTTGTGACCGGCTTGGTCGCTCCGAGGTAGCGAAACGCGCCGTCGACGTATACGAAGGGGCCGAGTTCAGCGCCCGTGCTCTGCCCCGGCGCGACCAACTCGGCGGAGTAGATGGTCACCGGCTCGACCATTGATGGGGTATCGGGCGCGGTCTCCTCGGACACGACTACCTGGAAGCGGCTCTCAGCGATGTGTGTCCGCAGAATGCCGGGGAAGTCATCGCTGAAGTTGCTAGTGCTGTCGGCGTAATCCGCCGAGAGCGCCGCTCCGACATCTGGCCCAAACGCGCTCTGAAACCACGCCTCGTGATCCGGGATGAGCAGGTCGCCTCCAGAACTCCTCACAGAGCCATAGTCCTGCGCCCTCGTCGCGGCGATCAGGCTCTCGACATGTTGCTTCAGGCCGTCGGACGATTCGTCCACAGGAACGGGATCCGGTGGATCAGGCGCGGGAATCACAACGGGCGTGTTGTCGACGTCGGCTGTCTGGGGTTGGCACCCAAGCATCGCCAGGACGCCGGCCGCCATCAACCACACCAGCGCTGTCCTCATCAGTCTCCCTCCGGCGATCGTCATGTCACCACATTCGGCATTCACCCGCTCGGTTCCTCGCTGCTCGGCGCGCTCTCATTCCCTCGGGACCAGGGCGAAGCGCATGACCTTGGATGGCGCCGTCGGTGTCTCAGGCAGGCCTAGGGGCCACACCAGCAGCCCGCGTGGCGTCCAATTGCCGTCGCCGTTCTTGCGCACCGACACGCGGGCGAAGCCCATGTTCTCGCCGCCGTCGATGTAGAACTCGCCTTCCAGCTCAATGTAATACTCTCGCACATCGCGACCCGGCACGCCCCTCCCCGAATACTGGGTCTGGACCTCGCCGTCGGGGCTGGTGATGAGGAGCGTCCAGTCCACTCCGGTCAGGTCCCCGGATAACTCGACCAGGGCGACATTCTCACTGTACGCTATTGGCGAGTCGTACGTCCCGGGAATGAGGTTGCGCCCCTGGCGCGCGAGGTCGGGGTTCGGCTCCTCGGGAGCCTCCGTGCCGCCCTTCGTCAGGTTCTTGATGAGTCGCGTCAGCTCGCGCTCAGCATCCTGGCACTCCTCCTCGAAGCGGCGTTTGCCAAGCAGGAAGCGCCCCTCGGTCCGAAATATCACGTCCTCCAGGCGAAGCTTGGCGTCGGTGAGCTGCTTGTGGCGCTCCGTATCGCCGGCCCGGTCCAGATCCTTGAAAAGGTACTTGGTGGCTCCGATTGTGCCGAGCGCGCTCGCGATGGCCGCGTTCACCGTCCGGATCTTCGCATCGGCCGGCAAGGCCCACAGCGGATCCTCCGCATCCTTCAGCGTCGCGATAGATGTTATCGTCCGCTCCGGCAGGTCATCCTTGTTCCGAAGCAGTTCCTTGATCCTCGGGCCAACCCACCGCACGAGCACCCCGGCGACCCACTCGATCACGAACTCGTTGCTCGTGATGCGCACCAGCACCGACGCCACTCCCCCCCCGGATCACCGACTTCAGTCTCCCTCGGGCCACCTGCTCGATGAGGCTAGGACCGAAAACGCCGGCCTTCAGGGTAAGCTCGAGCCTCTCGTCTACCTGACTCCATAGCCTCTCCTTGGCGCCGTCGGTTGCTTGCGCGACCGCCTGGGCAAAGAGTCTCTCGCCCATTCGTTCCAGCAGTCCCTCGCGCTTCAGCCGCTCCTCCGTCTGCTCCTGAAACTCATCGATCGCCCACAGCCTCAGCTTCTCGGCAATGGCGTCCTGCTTCTCCCGGGTCACGGAGGCCGACTGGTCTGTGACCACCCCTCCAAACGCCTGCTCCATGCTCATCAGCAGGAGGAAGCTCTCCTCGAGCAGCGCCAGCTCAACGCCCAGACCCGCCCGGGTCTCCGCGCCACAGAACGAGCGCATGAGTTCGCGGAATGCCTCCGCCTCCGCCAGGAGCCTCGCCCTCATCGCCTCATCTTGCTCGTCCCATCGGTTATCCAAGGCCGCGAAGGTGCTCAACTCCTCTTCGAGGGCCAGGATCTCCCCATGTTGCGCCCGGATGGGCTCGATGAACTCCGTGAGTTCGGTTTGCGCCGAGGCCATTGCCGCCAGCACCGTGGCAAACACGACCGCGCTGAATCTGCACATGGTCAGGCACCTCCGGTCTTGGATCCATGCTGCTACTGCTGGATCAACGCCCCGGGTTACTCAGTCCGAGATTCCCCATGTCAGGCTGCCTCGCCGGCGAGCAGTTGCCGATCCGAGCATGCGCCTGGGACACGTAGGCCGTTCACCGCCAGGCCGGTGTGCGGGCTTCCCCCGCAGTCTGGACGATCGTGCGGATCTGGCCCGTCGCCACGTTGATCGCGTGGACGCCGTCGACGCCCGCGTAGGTCCCGGCAAAGGCGATCTCCGAGCTGTCCGGCGACCATGTTGGCGCCCTGGGATCGAACGGGGCCCCCGGCGTCAGGGAACGCTCGCCACTACCATTGGCGCTCATCACGAAGATCTGCTCCTCCCGCCAGAACGCGATGCGCGTGCCATCCGGCGACCAGGCGGGGTCGTAGCGGTCGGGATGGTCGGTCAGCTTCTCTGCGCCGCCACCGTTGGCGTTCATCACCCAGATCTCACGGCCGGCGTTGTAGACGATCTTGGCTCCGTCGGGCGAGAACTGGGCGCGCATTGCGCCGTTCATTACTCTCGCCAGCCCGCTACCGTCGGCATTTACGATCCACGTGCCGGTGAGGAATCCACCATCGACTGGCTCGCCGTAGGTGAACAGGATGCGCGTGCCGTCTGGCGACCAGCTCGTGTATGAGGGTCTGACGAGTCCGGGGGTAAGGTTGCGCGCTCCCGTGCCGTCGACATTGATGATCCGCACCCCATCAGCTTCATTCCCGGTGGAATGGCAGTACACGATCTTAGTGTGGTCTGGGGACAGGGACGGGTACCACGCCCCTGGCGGGCCGGTCGTGACTTGCCTGTAGTTGCTGCCGTCAGGGCTGACCACGGCGAGTTGGAGCCTGTCGGCCTCGTCCTTGGTGCTGAAGCAGATGAGGCTCTGAGCGACCGGGGGCGGCGCCGCCGACTTTGGCCCCCAGTCGGGCATGCTCTCAGCTTCCGCCGTGTAGGTGAGGTTTCGTGGAGCCTCTCCGTTTGCGTTGATGGTGTAGATGTCATTCTCGCCGTCGCGGTCGGAGGTGAGTATGATGCGCAGCCCATCGGGCGACCAGTACGGATCGTAGTCATCCGCCGCATTCCAGGTCAGGTTGGTCTGCGCGCCGCCGCTGGCACGCATTGTGTAGATCTCGCTGTTGTCGTCGCGTTCGCTGACGAACACGATCATGGTGCCGTCAGGAGACCACCGAGGGAGGGTGTCGGGGCTCTCGCTGAAAGTCAGCGGCGTCTGCGAGTCGCCGTTCTTACGCATCTTGTAGATATTGGGATCGCCCGTTTTGGTGCTCACATACAGGATCCACTCGCCATTGGGAGACCACCTCGCCTGGCCGCACCCACCCTCGTCCCGCGTGAGAGGCTCCAGGGCATCGCCGTTCTTGCGCATCCTGTAGATCTGCGGCGCGTCCTCACGGAGGCTCTGAAACAGGATCCACTCGCCATCGGGCGACCACTGGGGATCCTTGTCGATTCCCTCACCGAAGGTGAGCGGCGTCTGGTCATCGCCGTTGGCATCCATCACCCAGATTTCCGTCGCCTCGTCACCGACAGTGCGCGTATACACGATCCGCGCGCCTCTCGGCGACCAATGAGGCGTGTTCTCGCGGGCCTCCTCAGTGAACGTGAGGTTCGTCTGGTCGTCGCCATTCGCGTCCATCGAGTAGATTTCCCAGTTATCGTCGCGGTTGGTCGTAAACACGATCTGGGTGCCGTCGGACGACCACTCAGGCTGCGAGTCCTGGCCCTCGTCTAGCGTGAGGTTGGTCTGCCCGTCACCGTTGTCCCACATGGTACAGATCTCGTAGTTGCCGTTGTCATCGCGCACGTACACCACGCGGTAACGTTCGCCAATCTGCGCGGTCGACGCGCCAGCCGAGGCCAAGGCAATCCCAACACCCATCAGTCCGATCAGTTGCGCCCTGGACGCCATCCCGAGCACCTCCGATGCTGCGGCTTCATAGCATTTTGGTACCTCATCAGCAAAATACGCCCAGAGATCACTATTGACCTTCGTCGGGCCCGGCCTACCAGTCCACAACGATCTTTACGATGGCCTTGCGGACGGTGCCTTCGCCCGCGAGTGGGGCGTGGGCGTCATCGGGGGTGAAGACAGCGAATGCGCCGGGCGTGAGTTCGATCCAGGCGAGGGGCTCATCAGCGTAGAACCCGGCGTCCCGTTCTGCATCGTAGGGCTCATCAACGGAACTGCAGTCTGCTACCGGTTTCCAGCCGATCACTTCCGTGCCCTCGAGCACGATCTGCACGTCGGTGTACTGACGATGGAACTCAAGCCTCGCGCCTTCGCGGGCGCGGCCGGGGTCCTGGTCGCAGTTGATGAAAAGCCGGGCTGCCTCCAACTCGTGCCGGCCGAGATCCAGCGCGTGTAGGTCGATGCCGGCGATGAGTTCGAAGGCGCGGGCGATGCCCGGGTGGAGTGCTGATGCCCGCTCTGGGTGGTCGATGTGCCCGATTATCATGGGTGATGGTCCTTCCGTGGTGTGTGGCCCACCCTTCCCTGGCCCGGTCGCCTTGCCCTTGGCCGCCTGGGCAAGGTTCAGACATGCAGTGTGGTGAAGCTCCCGGGGCTATCATCATTCGCCAGGAGTCTACGCCATGCCCAAGATGATCTGCTTCCCGGCCTGCACCATTGCCGCCGCTCTGGCAGGTGCGGCCGTCGCCGAGCCGCCGCGTCCGGTCGAGTTCGTTTGGTTTGCCGAGGGCGAATCGTGCGCGAATCACGACTGGAGCGACCCGGTCGTCGGCAACGCCGACTACGCCGAGTGCTACTCCGGCGGACACCTCGTTTGCGCGATGGATGGCGACCCCGAGGGGGACGCGTATGTGGCGAAGTTCGCGGCCGACGTGCCCGAGGACGGCACGTACGTGCTTTGGCTCGCGGCGACGCGGCCTGAGACGGCTTCGCCGCTCGCAGTCACGGTTGATGGCTCGGGCCCTGCAGTGGTTCAAGGCGGGGCGCGCGTGGGCATGTGGGGTCCGAGCAAGGTCTTCTCTTGGATGCCGTGCGCGAGGGTCGGCCTGACGGCGGGCGAGCATGAGATCGCGGTTGGGGTCTTCGGCCGCCGCCCGCATGACAACAAGTACTACGCGTACCTCGACGCCGTCGCGCTGGAGCGCGTGGGTGACGACGCGGACGCCGCGTTTGAGCCACACCCAATCATGCCCGAGATCGACGAGACGTTGATCCGGTTCTACTCGGGAAACGCGAGCGTTGGCCACTTCATGCAGTACTGGGGTACCGGCAACGAGGGCGACACGGGGGCCATCAACGACGCGACGATCGCCACGTTAAAGCGGGTCGGCTGCACGGCGATGTGCGATTACCTCGCGTGGTGCCGGATCGAAGAGGAGCCGGGCAATTGGGACTTCTCGTTCTATGAGGAGAACGCGCGCAAGGTCCTCGAAGCCGGGATCGATTACAATATCTTTGCCTGGGTGCACTTCCCCCCGAAGTGGTTCATGGACACGGACGATTGGGTCCCGTACCGGTGTCTCGAGCATGATGAGGAACTTCAGCAGATGTCGCTGTGGTCGCCCTTCGCGCTGAGGATCTTCGATGAGTTCTACGGGCGACTGGCGAGGGACTTTGGCGAGAGAATCGCCTTCATCCGCGTCGCAATGCCGAGCGAGTACGGGGAGATCGGCTACGCGGCGACGATGACCCACTGGCTGGTGCCGCAAGAGCACGTGCATACGGGCTACTGGTGCGGGGACGAGCATGCCCGAGCCGACTTTCGCGACAAGATGAAGGCGCGTTTCCGAACGACTGACCGGCTGAACAGCGCGTGGGGAACGGGGGTGGACGGATGGGACGACGTCGCGCCTCCGGAGGACCCTAGCGCGTTGGCGGCCGAGGCCATTGAGTCGGGCTCGCCTGAGCTGCGCCGCCGGTGGCTGGATTTCGTTGATTGGTACCAAGACTCGTGGGGCGACTTCGCCGTTGAGTCGACGGAGATCGTCCGCCGGCACTTCCCCGGCAAGGAGATGATCCTGAGCCTAGGCTATGGCGTGGAGCCCGTGCCGTGGGGCAATGACCAGGGCCGCCATATCAAGCGGATGGCCGAGGCGGAAGCGGCCGCTCAAACGCCGGGCGACATCGGCTACTTCGCAACGCGGCGGGTCTCGACGGCGTGTCGCGTGTATGACGTGCCGTACTTTACCGAGCCGCCCGGCAATGTCGACCGGCACAGCGAGATGCGCCGGATCTTCTACGACATCAGCAATGGGACGCAGACGTGGTTCGATTACCTCCAGAACATGGATGGCGCGCGCGATCTGTTGGCCGAGAACATTCAGCACCTCACGGGGAGCCCCGCCAAGTGTGATGTCGCCTACCTGATGCCGAGTTCCTGGTGGTGGTGTCGGCCTGAGATGCATTGGCCCGAGCGCACCATCCGCTTCGCGGAGGGGCTGCGGGACCAGATGGACTACGAGGTGGTTGATGAACTCCTCGTTCGCGACGGAGCGCTGGAGAAGCTGGGCATTCGCGTTCTGGCGGTCTGCGAAGGCGACTTCATGCGGCGCGACACGCTGGTGGCGCTCCGGAAATGGGTGCGCGGCGGGGGAGTGCTGGGGCTGATGGGGACGGAGCGGATCGAGGATATTGACGGCGACACGGAGGTGTTCGATTCGATGGCGCCCGCCGGAGGCGCCGACACTGCGTCCGATGCGTGGCAACTGGGCCGCAAGGTGGGGAAGGGGCGCGTGGTGTTACTACTGGGCGCTGACGATGCTGCCATGCCCGCGCAGCAGCAGGCGATGCTCGACTTGACCTATCGGCTGAGCGAGTTGGACCCGATGCGGGCGAACGCGATCTTAGTAGATGAAGAGAAGGACGACGTCGTCGCCACTGTCTTCGCGGACCGAGCGCTGCTCTACAACGGAACGGGCAGGATGGCTCGTAAGACGATCCGCTTCAGGGAGTCTGACTTCCCGGTCGGGCAGCCCAGGCCGGCGGCGATGCAGACCGAGGTCGTCGTCCCCGCGCATCGGGTGAGGGCGGTGCGGTTCGAATGACGCAGCCCGGACCCTCACACCTCCGCTGCTCTGAGAATCTCCTCGCCGTGCTTGGGGTCCGGCGCGCCCATGTTGAATAGGAACTGCTTCAGCTTTGGCCCGAACTCGCGCTTCAGCTCCTCGAGGCGCTCGACGCTCGGGACGTAGCCGGCGTGGACCTTCTTGCCGGCGTCGACGGTCTTGTGATACAGCGGCCACCACTTCTCGTGGTCGGCGGCCTCGACTCCAGCCCCCGGCGTCCACTGCAGCATGTCCAAGCCCGGTATCGACAGCAGGTGGTCGTGATGAGCTATCGCGCCGGGCCCATCCCAATGGTACATGGAGTATCCGACCCGGTCACACATCTCATTGAGCACCGGCACCATGAACTCGCCGAACATGTCCGGCCCGATCATCGCTGAGAAATCGCACTGGAACTTCGCCATCCGCCCCGGCGCCCACGCCCAGAAGTGCGTTCCCCCAACCTCGTCGCGGAACATGTCGTAGAGGATGTCATAGCAGTAGAAGTACCGGTCGGTGATCTGCCGCAGGCAATCCTGCACCCAGTCGGGTCGCTCAATCACATCAAGCAGCAGATTGTCCGTTCCACGCATGGCGGCGAGCGTGTCGAGGCCCTCGATCAGGTCCGGGAACTGCACGAGGAACTTGTCCTTGCCCATCTCGACCTCTTCAGCCCCCAGTCGGGTTGAGAACTGCCAGTAGAAGTTGTCCGGATCGAGGTCAAACCGCGCTTCATCCGGATCATCCATGAAGGGCTCGCACCACACCGTGTCGGGCATCTCAACGCCCTGGCATCCCATGTAAAGCGCGAGGCAATTCGGCGCCAAGTCCGGCGACACGAACGGTGTCGCCTCGCCCAGATAGTGGTAGTGGATGCACTGGCGGGCGGCGAGATTGACGCGGTAGCCGTAGTCAACCGTCGAGTACTGTCCCGTCCAGCCCTCAGGCTCAGCCAGCGCCGGGATGTCCTCAATGGGCTTGTCGCGCGGGGCGCTCAATAGGATGACGGGGCGGCCGATATCGCCGCCGTTCCACCACTCAGTCAGTCGCTCGCGCGCGGCATCCATGTCTTCACGGTAAAGCAGTCCAGCCATGGTGACTCCTTGGTGACGAGGGATTGCGTCCGGGGATTCATCCAGGTGCTCGGCGACTCCTCGTAGCTATCTCGCCAATTGGAAATCCGGCGTCGTGGCCAGGCGCCACGATTCGCCCCGATCATCGGAGACGAGGACGCATGTCTCGGTTGCGGGTGGGCCGTAGAAGGCGTACTTTCGGCCGTCGGTGAGGTACGCCCCCGTCGGGTAGTGGGGGCCCTCGGGGCCGCTGAGGAACGGCTTCATCCGATGTGGCCAACGGTACCAGTGCGCCAGCAGCTCATCCATGAACAGGCAGATGCTCGCCGACTGCGAATGGTAGGTGAGGAACAGTCGGTCTGTTTCAGGCTCGATCACGAGTTTGTGGAAGTAGACCTCGTAGTAGGGCTTGAAAGGCAGCACGAGGTGCTTCGGATCTTCCCAGGCCTGCCCCGATTTCTTGCGGTGCAGGGAGAGCCGGAAGTAGTAGCCCGGATGGGAGTTTCGCGTCACCGAATAGAGCGTGTCCTCTGAATCGATCACCAAGCCGGCGTAGGTGGTTGTCGGGGCTTTCTGATCGTCGCCAATCGTGACCAACTCAGGCTCGGCCCATTCGGTGATGTCATGCGGCTTGATGGATTTCGTGTAGACGAACGGGTTGTGGTGCCCGTTGATGAGCGCGTGGAAGTAGCCCTGGCTATCGATCGCGATGGTCGGCCAGTTGTGGTTGTCCTCGGCGTTGATGCCTCCGAAGCCGAGTATGACGGGCTCTGACAGCGCGCGCGTCGCGATGTCATACTCCACCACGTAACTCGGCACGCCGTCTTCCTTGGTGTTGCCGGGCGGGATCGCCATCCTGCCGTAGGCGATGTATATCTTCTCACCGATCGTGATCGCGTTGTTCGCCTCACCCGAGTGCGGGATGAAACAGATGGCCTCGTCAGCGATCTGCACGGGCTTCGGGATCACGAGCGTGCCGTCGGCCTGCTTCTCGGGGATCGTGATGAAGACCTCAGTCGGCGAGTGGTACGTGCTGAGAAGGATGACCGGCGGACGCTTCATGCAGTCGGGATTGTGCCCGACGAACTTCTCGAATCGCAGCATGTAATTCGGCAGGAGGTAGACGTCCCATGTCTGCATGCCGTCGCGCGAGTGCAGCAGCAGCCCTTTGCGCGTCTTCCAGTCGCCCGTCGGATCCGAGACGAAGCAGAGCTTGTACGCGTCGCCATCAGCGTCGAAGCGGATGCTCGTCTCGTTCGTCTGGCCGCTGTTACCGATCTGTAGCTCCGTGAAGCCTAGTTGCTCGCGGGCGTATGGCTCGATGACGGAGTAGAGCAGATCGTTGACAGACCACGTGCCATCGCCGTTCGCGTTCTGGATGACGTGGCTTCCGTACTGCACGAAGGTCTCCCCGTCCGGCCCAAAGCTGACTGCTCCTGGGGCAAAGCGCGGGTAGTAGCCGAACAGGGAGCGCTCGGTGAGGAAGTATGACTCGTATTGGATAGGCGCCTCGCCCCGAGTGCCGTCGCGGAGTTCGGGCCACGCGTGGTTGATCGCGCTCGCGTCGAACGCGGGGATCTGGCCGCTGACGGGGAGCCGCCCAGGCGGCGGGTCCACGGACACCGGGGCCGGTGTCGACGTGATCGGGTCGGCCTCCAGCCTCATGTCGTCGAGGTGCAGCACGGTGTGGGGATTGGGCTGACGGTCATCGATCTTGGTGAACAGGTAGACCGCGTCGACGCTGTCCCAGCCGACGGGGGACTCGTACGGGGCAAAGTCATCGATCGCGACGGCGACCTGTTGCCAGCCTGTCCAGTCGACTGCGAAATCGCGCCGGTAGTAGTCTTTCCAGGGCGTGTCCGGGTCATCGGCTTCTACGGCGAGGGTGATGATCTCGCCCGTCGCGTCCTCGGAATACGCCCAGAATGTCACGCCGGTTGACGCCGACCAGTCGGTCGGCACGTGGCTCGTGTGGATCGTGGAGTAGCGCGGATGATCGGCCCATCTGCCCGAGAACTGGCCCTGCTTCACGCGCTCTTCGGAGAGCTTCACGCCGCCTGCGAGATCAGCGAAGGGGATCGTGCGCGTGGACCAGAGATGCTCTTCCGGGTAGTCGTCCAGGAGCGGCGGGGCCGTCATCCAGAGGCCGGGCGCCTCGAAGCCCATGGCGTCGGGCAAGGTGTCTTGAGCTGTGCAGATGGATGTCGGCAGTAGCGCGATTAGCATTATGGCGATGCCTTTCAGAGACGTCATCCCAGCCCCAGTTCCGCCGCCTCGCGCTCCATGATCTCCCAGGCCTTCATGTTGTAGAATCGGTAATGCTCGAGTGGGGTGCCGTTGGGGATGCGGTGGTCGAGCCCGAGCACGCACCCGCCCGTGCGGACCATCGGGGGGATCTTGTATTCCAGCTCCGCGACGATCTCTTCCTTGCTCTGCCGGATGACGTGCTTGTCGAGGCCGCCCATGAAGGCGAGCTGCGTTCCGTATTCCTCGCGAAGCTTTGCGATGTCCATCCCCGCGGCGGGCTCCATCGGGTAGAGCAGGTTCACGCCGGCCTCAATGAAGTGCGGGATGATCGCGTTCACGTTGCCGTCGGTGTCGACCATGCAGAGCCTCGCGCCGCGGTCCCGCAGCATGTCCCACACGCGGCGGTAGTGGGGGATGAGGAATTCTTCCATCTGCTTGGGCCCGAGTAGCGGCCCGCTCTTGCCGGCGAGATCCTCGTGGATCGACAGCTTGTCGATCTGCACGGTCGCGGAGACCTTGTCGAGAACTCGAAACGCCGTGTCGGCGATGGTGTCGAGGATGTCATGGACCAGCTCCGGCTGGTCATAGTAGGCGACGCACAACTCCTCGTCACCCATGAGTTCGCGCGGCTCGGCGAACGCGCCAGGCAGCGAGACGCTAACACAGCGATCTGCCTCCAGTGCCCCCTTCGCCGCGCCCTCCCAGTCCGAGGCGAGTCGCTCCTCTGTGAACTCGTAATGATGCTTGAGCTTCAGCCAGTCGTCCATGGTCTCGACCGGGTACTCAAGCGGAAGCGGGAGCGTCGCCGTTCGCTTGATGAGCTTCGTCAGGCGACCTCGGCCATCGCGGGCGATGATGACCTCATCGGTCTCCTCGACGATCTCCGCCGGTTGGTCGCCGCGGAATCCCGTGCTCACCGGGAGGGGCGTGTCGGCAGCCCGTCGGTAGTGGAACGCTGACATGTCAAGCTCTTCCGGCGAAGCGCCCTGAGCGGCCCACTCCTCCTTCAGCCCGACGATGGGGCCGAAGATCTCGGTGAACTGCGGCCGCGTGAGGGCCTCAAAGGTCATGTAGTCGAGGTACTCATCCCGGCCCACGTTGACGGGGATGTTGATCGCCAGACGGGCGTGTAACTGCGCGATGGATGTGGCCATTGCTGCCATCTCCTTCAGTCCACCGGCGTGACGCTGAGCGCCTGCTCCGGAGCGATGACGAAGTAGCCCGAGAGCTGCTCGCCCTGCATGATGTTGACGTCATCGATCACGCCGACATCGGCTTTCTCGATGACCAGCTTCCAGGTGCCTGCTTCGCCCCCCTCAACGGCGATGAGCTGGCGATCGACCGACATCTGCGTGCAGTCGAAGTTCGCGACCTCCCGACCGGTCGGAGAGTAGAGCGTGGCAAGCGCGGTCTCTCCCGGAGGCGTCGCCTGGAGCTGCAAGTGAAACGACTCAACGCCGTCCGCCACCTCGAAGTACAGCGGCGAGGTCGCCCCCAGCAGCCACAGGCCCTTGTCCGACAGCCTGCCGTTGAGGGCCCATCGCGCCCCGTTCACCGCCATGGCGTAGCTGGCCGAGCCAGCCTTGACCGCCAGGTGGTAATGCTGCGAGCCATCGGGCTTGATGGTGATGGGGATCTCGGTGCTGACGATGCCGGCGCCGATTTCATCGCCGGCCTCATTGTAGGTCGAGTATGTCACCAACTTGCCGCGCGCGGTGAGTGACCTGAAGCGGATCTCGATGGGGCCATCGCCCGTCGGCCGCAACACGACGTGCTGGTCGCCACGCAGGAGGAAGCGACCGATGGGATCGGCGTTCGGGACGGGGTCGCCGGCATCGGTGATGAACTCGCCGTCAATGAACGCCGGCTTCCCGGCGGCGACCGACGGCGTCATGGCGAGCGAGCCACGGTTGTCGTTCAGGAAGGCGAACAGGTCGGCGTCAGTGAGGTAGAAAGATGAGTTCTCATCGTCGACTAGCTTGTACTGGCGCATGGTCCAGTGCAGGAGCGTCAGGTTGTCGCCCATCATCTCCAGGCGCGTTAGCGCGTCGGGATCGGTGATCTTCGCCTCGGCCGCGCGGTAGAGCCGCTCCATCTCCGGGAACTGGGCCGCGTACAGGTCGCGCATCCGGCCCGTGCTGAGGACGTAGCGCTCCTCCTCGTGCTCGATGAAGTACTTCTGCGTCTCATCATCGAGAAGCCGATAGAATGCCTTCATCTCATCGGCGCCCTCGGCGTACGCCGTCTCGCAGTAGTCCTCAAACAGCGCGTCGATGTCGGCTTCGGGGTCCCAGGCCAGCTTCGCGAGCAGGTAGTTCATCGGCCCCGCATGTCCCCAGGCATGGGTGCCGTACACGTAGACGCCCTTCATTTTGGCCTGCTTGAGACGCGGGTAAAGGAATTCGAGGATCTTGATTCCCGGCGGGTTGGGGGCGCCGGCCTCGTTGTGCACGCAGTTCGGCAGGTCGTAGTAGGAGATGTTCTCCGTGACCTCTGTCCATTGGGCAACGAGGTCGTCCCACTGTTTCTGAAGCGCCGGTCGGTACAGCGTGAATCCGTAGTCGAAGCTGGGCGCCCAGACCAAGAAGACGTTGGGCTCGAGCCTGATCGGCTCGTGAGGCGGGAAGACGTAGGAGGCGTAGACGTAGCCCGCCAGGATCTTCTCCGGGTGCTCCTCAGCGACCAGCTTGGCGATGTCGTTGTAGAACGTCAGGATCGCGGGCGTGACGCTGAGATTGCCGTTCGGATCTGTCTCATACAGCGCGCTGCAGGGCTCGCACTCGCACCAACCGGCGCTGTCGGATGGCGAGAGGGAGAAGCACGATGCCGCCGGATTCTCGTCGAAATAGCGGATCGCCACATCGGCGAACTCGCGCACCATCTCCTGGTTGGTGGTGCAGAGCTTGTAGCGGCCCGTGGCGGGGACGCGGACGCCTCCGCGCATGGCGAACCACTCGGGGTGGTCGTCGAAATGTGTGGCGGGGATCGGTCGCCGCCAGTTGTGCCCGTGATTCAGGTAGAGGCTCCAGCCGAGCTTCTGGCGGGCGATCCAGACCTTTGTCTCCGGCCGTCGCTCCTGGATGTATGGGACGCGCCGGTTCAGGAAGTAGGGGGCATCGGTGAGGTCGGTCTCGGGGATGGTGATGTCGGGGGATGTCGGCACGTAGTCCCCCTGTTCGCCCGGCATCAGCCAGCGGACGCCCAAGAAGCGCTCGATGAAGTCGTGCGCGCCATTGCGGGTGCCGGTGCTCGTCCCCCCGCCGGGCGTGCGTGCGCCCGCAGGCGTGTCGGGGCCGAGGATATACACGTTGCCGTCGTCCGTGACGATACGGAAGCCCTCGAGCGGGACGTCGTCGAGGTCGACGCCGGCGGCCCGAGACGCGTCGTTCTCGCCCAGGCAGACCATCGGCTCCGCGGGCTCGGGCACGATCTCCAGCCGCGCGCCGGAGACCTCTTCCACGTACTTCTGCAGTTCACGGGCGGCCGTCGCGACATGGCTTGGCGCGTCGGCGTCGTGGTAGATGACATAGGCGGATTCGCCACCGGTGACCAGATCAACAGGCTGTGCTTGCAGCCATCCGGCGAGTAGGATCGCCGCCAACAACGGTATCGCGCGCTTCATCGCGGGCCTCCTGGGGCGTTACTCCGCCGCTAGCTCAAGATACTTCCGGAACGCATCCGGTTGCTGGACGAGCCGCTCCAACTCCATCGATGGCAGCCGGTACGGATCGCTGTCCCCGGTGATGTATCGGGCAGCGTGGGGCGGGCCGCCGTCGTCCTCATCATCGCCCGGAACGCCGACGAGTTCCGCATAGCGGACCGTCTCGCCGTCGACCTGGTACTCCGACCCGACGATCCACAGCCGACCGAACCGGTAGCGCTTCTTCACCTCGGCCTCGGCGATGCTGCTCCAACTCGTGCCAGTGAACGCGAAGTCCTTCGCCGTGACGCCGATATTGCGCTTCAGCGCCTCGTCACAGGCTTCGAGTTCGGCGCGCATTTTCGCTCCGGTTGGGTCCTCGAGGCTGAGTTCAGACAGATTCGGGTGCGTGACGGTGTGGGCGCCGATGTGCCAGCCCGCCTCCACCAGCTCCCCCATCTCGTCCCATGTCGCGACACCCACGTCGTCGGGATCGGGGGCGTCGATTCGGCCGGTGTTGATGAACAGATTGCCCTTGTATCCGTACGATTCCAGGACCTCGAAGCACTCGTAGCGGACGGACTTCATCGGGTGGTCGAAGTCGATTATAATCGGGCGCTCGGGCAGCGCCAGCGTTCCGGCATTCCACGCGGCGAGGTCGTCGTAGTTGATCGACTCAAAGCCCATCTCCGCCGCGATGCCCATCAGAGTGGCGAAGTGGGCCTTGGTGAAGACGGCGCCGGATTCTGGCGCGTGCACGCCGTGACACATCGTGATTGCGATTCTCATGGCTCACATCCCCTCCCGGGCTAGCAGATCCATATTGTACAGAATGTGGTGCGTCCACCGGAGATGGGCGATCGATCCGATGCCGCCTTCGAAGGCCTTGCGCATCGCTCGCATCGCGATCTCACCGTGCTCGCGGTCGCC
>CAZKUN010000138.1:17741-24315 GCA_964555935.1 uncultured Armatimonadia bacterium
AGAGAGAACGCCCCGCTCCACCGGGTCGAAGCCCTTGAGCTCCACCCGGTCCGGGTGGACTTCGAGCCAGCTGCCGCGGGCGTAGGCTCGCTTCTGCGTGAGCCGCGCCTCGTCGGGCACCCAGTGCTCGCGGTCGCCGCCCACTCGGTAGGCGAAGAACAGGACCTCGGCCGTCATGTCGTTGTTTGCCGTGTAGCCCGTCATGTTCGGACACGACGTGTAGCGGAAACCGTCGGACTCGGGCACCCAAAGCTCCGCCACCGTCTGCCTGGCGCCACCGACCACCGCCTCGGCGACGCGAGCGTCGGGGATCTCGCGGTAGTATTCCTCAAGACCGTTCGCGAGCACGCCCAGCATGAAGTTTGCGACGCCTCGGTGCCTCGGCATGTCGAGGCAGTGGCCCGGCACCATCTGTCGGTGCCATCCGCCGCCTGGCGTCTGGCGTTCAAGCGTCCGCTCGATGATGATGCGCGCGGCGTTCAGGTAGTACGGGTCGTTGGTGGCGCGGTACGCGGCCATGGTCAGCAGCAGGTGCCACCCATTGGTGCGGCAGTTGCCCCAGTCGTAGCTGTTGAGGTAGGCGCCGTCGAAGTGATCCGCGACGAGGGCCGCGTTCTCAGCGCCCGTCGGGTCGCCGCTCAGCACGTACCAGTCGTAGAAGCCCTCGGTCCACGTGTGGCTTACGGTGAAGCCGCCGCCAGGGATGCCTCCGCCGTCGTAGCCCTCAGTGAAGTAGTTGCCCACATGCCCCATGGCGTGGACCCACACGCCGCCGCTCTTGGGCCCGTGGTGGCAGGTGTCCACGTCAATGGCGTGGCGGCCGGCCTTCTCGCCCAGGAAGTACCATCGTCGATCGGCCGTCCGCGCGAACTGCATCAGGAATGCATGGTGGTGGTCGTACTCGCCGTTCGCCCAGTTTACCTTGCGCTCGCCGAACTGGTCGCCGAAGTTGAGCATGCCGTAGCCACGCGTGTTCTGCTGGTGCTTGACGTAATTCGTGAGGACATTCTCGCAGACTTCCTCATACTCCGGCCAGCGCCCGGTCGTCGCGGGGAGCACGTCGCCGAACACGCCCGTGCCACAGTAGCGCTCTGGCTCACACGTTGCGATGAGTGGCTCCTGGAAGACCGCCGCGGCTTGTCGCGATGCGTCCTCCAAATCGCCCTCGTGCAGGTACAGCATGATCTCGTGTTGTTTCTGCATGCCGCGACGGATTTTGTACTTGCCGCCCATCAGGTAGAAGTAGAGCTTGATCTCGTCGAGCTTGCTGCAGTCGTCGTACGTGCCCTCGGGGAAGTCAGGGCAGAGGTCGACCGCGAGACCATCCGACGTCACGCGGAAGCCCTTGGGATAGAGTTGCCAGAAGTCGCGCACGGCCGTCGTTAGGCCCCATTCACCGTCGCTGACATCGATCCACCCATCAGCCCGGGATCCGTTCTCGCCGCTGGTGAGAGTGAACGCATCGTCTCGAAGCTGACTCAGCGCCAGCTCGTCCTGCCCCGAGGCTTCCTCACCCTCGCCCAGGCCTACCGTCCAACTACTGCCTGTCAGGGGCACGTTGAGCGATATGGCGTTGAAGTCCGTGAACTCGCTCTCCGCGACATCGTTGCCCCACGTGTAGTAGACCCGCACCATCGGCAGTCCCGCGTAGAAGACGAACCGGTTGGTGTAGGCCATGAAGGGCTCGCCATCGGCGTTGACATGGTGGCCCGTCGTCTTGACGATGACCCGGACCGGGCCGGCTTCCTCGATCTCGATCAGGTCCGCCGCGCCCCCGGACGTGTGGACCGTCCCGTCGCCGGATGTGATGGACGCGCTCAACGGGACGGCCGTGTCGCCCAACCGGATCTCGGTCGGGAAGCCGCTCAGACCCGCGTCGAACACCGCGGTGACGGCGCCGGTGTCGACGGTTATCGCGTCCCCGTCCGCCTCGCTAGTCAACGGCGTCGGCACTGGAGCGGGACTCACCTCGGTGCCGTACTCGAGAACATACTCCGCTGCGGCGCTTGCCGGTACGCTCGCCAGGAATGAGCACCGAAGCCACTTGATGCTCCCACTGCGCCATCGCGCGGCGACGACGGGTTGGACGGCGACCTCTTGCCCTTCGCTGTCGAGCAACCGCACGTGCTCAGCGTCGCCAAGCTCGCCCTCGGCAAATGGCACGCCTGACGTGATGGGCGATTGGGCGATGTCGAACGCGTAGGGGTTCTCGACCGTCAAAGGCAGTTGCTCTCGCGTGGCGGTTCCCGCGGGCGCCGTCGGTGGCGCGCAGGTGAAGCTCAGTTCCTCACTCGTGACATCCTCGCCGTCCGGCTTGGGCGCGACGATGCGGTAGCTGTACTCCTGGCCCTCTTCCACGTCAGTCAGATAGAGTCGGTGGTTCGCGAGGGGAGTCTCTTCCGTCACTGTTCGGCGGTCGCCCTCGCCCGCCCAGTACTCAACCGCGCATGCCGTCGGCCATGTCGTAATCCACGTCAGCCGCACTTGCGCGGTCCCGCCACGTCGGACCAGGCCGGCCTCGACCTCGCTCAGTTCGTACTTCCGGCCCCGTATGGGCGGGGGCTCCGCCAGCAGGAGGATGTCCTCGGTGATGTGGCTGCCCCCGGAGCCGGCCCGGATGGTGAGCGTCTCGCCGCCCTCGAACGTGACCGGTTCGCTGAGGAAGTGAACGCGCTGGCGGTTATCGTCCTCGATCGCGAGGAATCTCCCGATCCGCTCGTCGTCTAGTAGCAGCTCATACGCGTCACGGCCGCCGGTATCGTAGACCACCACCGCGGGGTGGTACGTCCCGGCCTCCGGGACGGTGACCGTGATCGTCCCGCCCGCTCCACGCACGGCCGGCCAGCGGTACTCGGTATCGTAGTAGGCGAAGCCATCGAGTTCGGCGTCGGGGGTCTGGAAGACCACATTCGCGGGATCGGCCTGGAGTTCCCAGATCAGGTCCAAGCCCTCGGTCGTCTCGACGTTCTCGTTCGCGGCGATGTCATCGAGCAACATGATGGGCCTCCGGTCGGAGTTAGGTGGTCCCGTCGCGGCGAGCCAGCCGGTGCTATCGACGGAGGCATGGGGGACGCGGGTCTCCGAGAGAATCGTGAATCGGAACGCGCTCTTACCCTCGACTTGGCTGATCTCACCATCGTGGCTGATGTAGAGGACGCCCTCGTGCAGAGCGACGCGCGGGGGCAACGCCAGGATCCCCTCGCCATCCGGCGCGAAACCGGTGACTCCGGGGGCTCCCTTGCTGTGCGAGAGCATGACCTCGCAGCCCATCCCCGTTCGGCCGGTCGCCGCTTCATTGTCTGCGTCGAGGTAGATGATGATGCTGGAGTTCTCGAACGTGTAGGCCTCGGCTGAGTGGATGGCCCAGAGCCAACGGTTCTCGGCTACATTACCGAACTCGACCCGCACAAGGTCCAGCTCCGGGTGGTCCTCTGAGCCCGCCGGGAACTCGCCCAGGACGACCAACTCCTCGGATGTTTGCGGGTCCGTGCCTAGTCGCTCCTCGATGGCATCGGGCAACCCATCGCCGTCTGCATCCTGACACCTGCCGGCAGCGGCGAGCCCCGATGTCGCGATCAAGACCATCGCAATCCGCAGAGACCTGGTCGTCATGGCGCGTCCTCCCTGAGAGCTACGTGGCCCAGTCCATCGGTGGGGGCGCGTCGAAGGTCGTCGTCAGCTCGACGACGCCGCCTGATTCGCCCGCCTCGAAAATGCCGTTGCAGATGTCGACCACGTGGGCGGCTTGCGCGCCCGCAGCCCGGTGCGGACGGCCCTCGCCGAGCGCCTCGACCAGATCGAAGACGGCTCGGCCCCATTCGACGCCGGGGAATGGCTCGCGCACGTACGGCACGTCGTCCCACTCGGCACTGTCGGCCGCCGCGATCTTGAGCGGAGCCTGGAAGTCGTGGGCCGAGCCCATGTGCATCGACGCCAGATCGCCGTGGAACTCAATGCCATGCTGCATCGTCGGCCTAACGTAGAACGTCGGCGTCAGTCGCGCGACGACGCCCGAGTGGAACTCGAGGACGGCGATGACCACATCGGGGGCGCCGACCTCAAATGTCGATCCGTCGGTCGCGGCCCGTTCCGGCAGCATGATGTCCGCGAAGGCTCGCACCTGTCTGACGGGCCCAAAGAACGCCGTCATCATCGATAGCGGGTACACGCCCACGTCCGGCAGCGGGCCGACGCCTGGCCGGTAGAAGTTTGCCGGAGAGGGATGCCACGACTCGATCCGACCCCAGTTCATCTCCGCGTAGACCAACCGGACCTCGCCGAGCTTGCCGTCGCGGATGGTCTTCCAGGCTGTCTGTTGCGATTCGCCCATCCACGTGAATGGCGCGCAGGAGAGCCGCATCCCCAACTCGTCCGCGAGCGACACTAGCGCGGTCGCCTCTTCGCGCGTGATGCTGAGCGGCTTCTCGCTATGCACGTGCTTGCCGGCCTCGAGACACGCGCGGCTGACCTCGTAGTGCGCTTCCTGGATCGTGAGGTTGACCACCAAGTCGACGGAATCGTCGGCGAGCACGGCGTCGAACGTGTCGTACGTGCCGCACTCGCGCGCCTCCGCGAAGGCGGCGGAGGCTTCGGGAGCGATGTCGTAGGCCCCGGCGATTGTCACCAACTCCGGCTTCGTCTTCAGGCTTGTCGCATAGTGTCCTGCGATGTTTCCGCAGCCCACGAAGGCCACGTTCAGCGGATTCTGGCTCGGCATTTGCGCTTCACTCCTTCAGGTCGTATAGCTCGGTGGCGTTCTGCCAGCCGATGCGCCTGATCTGCTCATCCGCGCAACCGGCGGATGTCAGCAACTCCGCAATTGACTGTATGCTCGGCGGATACGGGTTCTCCTCCGGCGCGTCGCTGCCAAACACCATCCCGTAGGGCATGAACGGCGGGCCAATCCGCGTCGTCCAATCCGTGCCGGCGATCAGTCGGTCGCCCGGAACGCGGTCCAGGGCGGTCCGGACGCCAGGCGAGTCGAAATCGCGTATTTCGGCCCAGAAGTTGCGTGGGAATTCGCCGTACTCCTTGTCGATCGCGTCGAGATAGCCCGTGGCGACGGGCGGATCGCCCTTGGGACTGCCGATGAGGTGGGCGAGCACGTATCGCGCCTCAGGCACTCGCTGAACAAGCCTGAAGAGATCCTGGAGTTGCTCATCGCCGAAGCTGGACGCCCCCGTCTTTGCGTTCGATGTTGAGACGTGTACCTGAACTGGCACGTCGATCTCGACCGCGCGCCTGACGAGCGTCTCGACGGCGTCTGTGTTCATCTCGTAGTCCATCATGTACTGCAGCATCTCGCCGAACTGCACGAAGCCCCACTCGCCGAAACACGCGTCCATGCACCGCAGGGATTCGTCGAGGTGATTCGGGTTGATCGTGCAGCTTCCATACAGACGTCCGGGCGCCTGTCGGCACCACTCGTGGATCAATCGGTTAACCTCAAGCATCGCGTCCGGGTCATCGATGATGCGTCGCGTCAGCGCGGCGTCGCAACTGATGATGAACCGCAGGTCCGCCCCCGAGGAATCGAGCACGTCGAGGAGATCCGCGAGAAACGTTGCGCGCTGGACGCCATCCGCGCCGATGTTGCTGACATGGATGTGGGCGTCTACCCATGGGTGATCGATCACGGTTGGTTGCCCTCCGGAATGATGTCGTGGTACTCGGCAGCGGCACCGGCCGCGAACAGGCCGACGTCGCCTGGATCCAACGGGGTCGTGTCGCGCATGGTGATGACCGTCTCACCGTCAATCTCGCATGATATCCTGTCGCCGCTCACGGCCAGCCGGAGCCGGTGCTCGGCGCCGGGCGTGAAGGGCACGTCTACTTCCCAGTCCGTGTCACCGTAAGCTCCCGACGTCGTCCTGAACAGGCGAGCGATGTCACGCCCATCGTGGACGAGGGCGAAGCAGTAGAAGCCCTCGCCGCGTTCCGCGTGCAGACCGACCCAGCCCGTCCCCTCGGCACGCCTCACGGTTGCGGTGATGCCGGTGCCCTGCCCCACGATCGCGCGAGCCCAATCGCCGCCGGTGGACACTTGGCGCGCAACGCCGCCCTCGAACGACCATCGCCCTCCGACGGTCTGCCCGCCGCTAGGCACTTCGCTGGCAGGGGAGAGTCGCGCGCGGTAGATGCGGTCCTGCTTCTCGTACAGGATCCACAGGCGCCCATCGTGGATGATCGGGGCGGATGGCGTGTCAATCGGTCCGGGGTAGAACCGCGCCTCTGGGCCCGGTTGCCACGTCCGCAGGTCATCGGAGAGATAGACTCGCTCAACGTGAGCCTTCTGCGATAGCGCGACGTACGTGCCGTCGATCGGCGTGGCGCACGTCGCCAGCGAGTAGATGCCATCCAGGCCAGCAAGCGGCTCGTCCGGCCGGCGCCACGTGCGGAGGTCTAGGGAAGTCATCAGTCCAAGCCGCTGGTCCGTGTAGAACCCGGTCATCCCACGGTAGATCGCGTGGTATCTTCCGCCCCTGCGCGCGAGGCTCGGACACGTCGTGAGGATCGGGTCCCACAGGCCCGGCCGCCCCGGCAACACGGGGCCGTCTCCGGATTTCGTCCAGCT